>NZ_JBIVAX010000018.1:0-149374 GCF_044745805.1 Kitasatospora sp. NPDC086801 | reverse complement strand
CCAGCGAGCCCTCCGGGCGCTTCGTTCTTTCGTGTTCCCAGCTTATCAGATGTTTTCCGCTCCGTTTCCGGGGCTTCCTTCATCCAACTCGCCGGTGTCTTCTGCGGCTTGACGCCCCGTCTGACGTTTCAAACTCTAGCCGATCCTCGCTCCGAAAAGCGAATCGGCCGCAATCCGATAAAACGAACACGCCGAAATAAGAACCAAGCCGCGACAAGACGCGACCCAGCCCGAACCAGGACGTGGTGTTTCGAAAGGATTGGCCGCCCCGGGACCGTCCGCGCCGATGCGTGTCCGGTGCTCCCTGCCAAGCGACTGGGCGACAGTACCCCTACTCGGCGCCCGAAACAAATGCCCAGTACGGAACCGCGCAGGTGCGTCCCTTGCGGCCGCCCCGGGCACGCCAGGAGTGTGCCCGGGGCGGTAGGGGTCTGCCTCTCGACGGCAGGTCAACGGCAGGTCAGACGAGGGCGCCGAGGATCGGCGCCCAGGTGGCACCGGTGAGTGCGGCCACCGCCTGCTCGTCGGAGAGCGGGGGCGCGGCACGGGTCGGCGGTGGCACCTCGGCGCCGGTACCGCCGCCGGTGCTGTTCCACTGCACCATCTGAAGCTGCGCGCCGGTCGACTTCAGGGTCACCGTCACCGTCCAGCGGCGGGCGGTGTCGGCACTAGCCGGGTGCTTGGCACCAGCCGGGTACTTGGCGGCGTTCTGCTCGACCATCACCAGGGCCCCGCCGGGAATCGCGGCGCTGCTCGGCAGCTCGCTCAGCTTGCAGGTGTCACCTGCGGCACGCTTGGGCGACTGGTCGCAGCTCAGCCCGTCGCCGTCCCTGAGCGGCAGCTTGAGCCGCAGGGCCGAGACGCCGACGTAGGAGGCGCCGTGCCCGTCGTCCACGACCAGACCGCCGTTGGCGACGTACCCGGCGGACGGATCCGCGGGGTTGTTGCTCTGCCCGGTCTCCTGGCTGAACCGGCCCCCGGGGAACGTCTCCTCCAGGGCGTGGATCATCTGGGTGTCGGTGATCGCGGAACGGGGCATCGCGAGCGCCACCGTCTCCATGTCGGATCCTGCGTGGCGGGCCCCGGCGAGCACGTCGGGGATCACCAGGCCGGCTGCCGCGATCACGGCGCAGGCGCCGACCCCGGCGATGACGCCGGCCGTGCGCCGACGCCGACGGCTCCGCCCGCGCTCGACGGCTCCGCTCACGAGCGTGGTGAGGTCGGGTTCGAGGGAGTCGGTCGTGCGGTCCAGGGCGTGTGCGAGGTCTGCTTCGAACGGCATGCTGGCGTCACCTTTTCTGTCGCTGATGGGGGCTTCGTGGCGGTTTCGACCTGCGCGCACCGGTGCTCAGTGCGGAACCAGGTCGGACAGGCTGTCGCCGAGCAGCGCACGCACCCTGCCGAGCGCCCGGGTGCCCTGGGAGCGGACCGCACTGCTGCTCAGCTTGAGCATCTGGGCGGTCTCCTCGATGCTGCGGTCCTCCCAGTAACGCAGCAGCAGCACCGCCCGGTCGCGGGGCGGCAGTTGGCCGAGCGCATCCAGCAGGGTGAGCCGCAGTGCGGTGTCCGGGCCGGACGCCGTACCGTCGGGCATGTTCTCGACGGGGCGCTCTCCGGTGCTTCGCCGACGCCGCAGGCTGAGGAAGGTGCGGACCAGAACCGTCTGGGCGTAGGCCGCCGGGCTGTCCGCACCGGCCACCCGCTTCCAGTGCACGTACACCCGGCTGAGCGTCTCCTGGACCAGGTCCTCGGCGAGATGCGTATCGCCGGCCGCAAGGACGTACGCCGAGCGGTACAGCGCCTTCGCCCTCGCGGCCACGAACTCCAGGTACTCATCCTCCTGTGCTGACTTCACTCGGTTCCCGCCTGTTCCCTTGTCCTGTGATCCCCGTGCATACCCCTCATGACTACGTGAGGCGTCAGGATGTCGCGCGGGCGAGCCACCTTCTTCTTCCCCGCTTCCTTTTCGCCGCAGAAACCCACGTCCCCCGCGGCCGACCCCATGAGGAGCGGTCCGGGGCCAGGGGTGATGCGGTCGGTATCATGCGCCCGGGGGTTCGTTTGCGGGCAAAGGGGGACGGTCGGTGGGTGGGTTGCGGTTCGCGGTACTGGGACCGGTACGGGGGTGGCGGGACGGCGGCGAGCTCGCGCTCGGGTCGCCGCAGCAGCGGAGCCTGCTGCTCTCGCTGCTGCTGAGGGCCAACCACCCCGTGTCGGCCGGTCAACTCATCGACGACCTGTGGGGCGAGGAGCCACCCGCCAAGCCCCTGGCCGTGATCCGGACGTACGTCCACCGCCTGCGCCGCGTCCTCGGGCCCGCCGCGCTAACCTCGCTCAGCGGGGGCTACCTGCTCACCGTGGATCCCGGGAGCCTGGACACCCACCGCTGCGAGGAACTCGTCGGCGCGGCGAAGGAGCTCAGCGGGGCCGGGGAGCACGCCCACGCCGCCGCCACGCTCCGCCTGGCGCTGGCCCTCTGGCAGGGCGAGCCGATGTCCGGGCTCTCCGGCCCCTATGCCGAGCGGCAGCGCGGCGAGTGGGCCGAGCGCCGGGTGACCGTCCTGGAGTCGTGTCTGGAGGCCGAGGTCGAGGCCGGACCGTCCGGCGAGGCCGTCGCCGAACTGACCGCGGTCACGACCGAACACCCGCTCAGGGAACGGTTCTCCGAACTGCTGATGCTCGCCCTCTACCGGACCGGGCGGCAGGCCGAGGCCCTGAGCGTGTTCCGCACGACGGACCGGCGGCTGCGGGAAGAGCTCGGCGTCACCGCCGGGCCCGCGCTGCGCGAGTTGCAGCGCCGGATCCTGGTGGCCGACACCACCCTCGTGGCGTCCGCGCCGCCCCGGCCCGGCGGCGCCGCGGCCCGCCCGCCGTACCAGGCCCCGGTACGGCCGACCCAGGTGCCGGCCGACCTCGCCGACTTCACCGGCCGCGAGGCGCAGACCGAGGCGCTGCGGACCGTCCTGCTCGCCCCCCACACCATGCCCGTGGCGACCGTGTCGGGCCTGGGCGGCATGGGCAAGACGGCCCTGGCCGTCCATGTCGCGCACGGGCTGGCCGCCGACTTCCCCGACGGCCAGCTCTACGTCGACCTGCACGGGGCCGACGGCCGCCCGGCCCTGCCCGAGGAGGTGTTGGGCGCCTTCCTCCGCGCCCTCGGCGTGCCGGCGGACGCGCTGCCCGCCGGGCTCCCCGAACGCTCCGCCCAGTTCCGCTCGCTGCTCTCCGGCCGGCGCGTGCTGGTGGTCCTCGACAACGCCCGGGACGCCGAACAGATCAGGCCGCTGCTGCCCGGCCGGCCCGGCTGCGCCGTGCTCGTCACCAGCCGGGCCAGGCTCGGTTCACTCCCCAACGCGCAGGCCGTCGAGCTGCCGGCCTTCGCCCCGGAGGAGGCCCTCGGCCTGCTCGGCCAGGTGGTCGGCGGGCAGCGGCTGCGGGCCGAGGCGGACACGGCCAGGGAGCTCGTCCGACTCTGCGGCCACCTCCCGTTGGCCGTGCGCATCCTCGCCGCCCGCCTCTCCTGCCGACCGGGCTGGACCATGGCCCGGCTGCTCGACAAGCTGTCCGAGAATCGTCGCCGACTGGACGTGCTGCGCACCGAGGACCTCGCCGTGGAGTCGGCGTTCCGCTTCGGCTACGACCAGCTGACACCCGAACAGGCCCGGGCCTTCCGCCTGTTGGCGGTGCCGGACGTGCCCGATCTGTCGCCGGGCACGGTCGCGGCGGTGCTCGACCTGCCCGAGCACGAGGCCGAGGAACTGGCCGAGTCGCTGGTCGACTGCTCGATGCTGGAGACCGCGCCACCGGACCGTTACCGGTACCACGACCTGCTGCGGGCCTTCGCCCAGCGGCTCACCCCGGATACCGAGGCGGGCGCGGGGTCGGAGGCGGGCTCAGGGGCGGGCGCGGGGTCGGAGGCTGGCGCGGGGGCAGAGGCGGACCGCCCGGCCGCCGTCCTCACCCGCCTGGCGATCCGCCACCACGCCGAGACCATCGCGGCCCTCGGCCCGGCCGCCAGCCGCGCGGCGCTGACCGACGCGGGTGCGCCGTACGCTCGCGACTTCCGCGTGGTGGCCCGCGGTCGCGGCGAGTTCCACGGCATCGGTGCCCTGGTCGGCCAGTACGCCGGGCTCCCCGAGCCGACACGGCTCGATCTGGTGGCCGAACTGCTGCTCGGATGCAGCCTGTTGTGCGAGACCGGCCAGGCCGCCCGGCCGCTGGGGCACGCGGCCAAGGTCCTGCTCCAGACCGCCCTCCGGCAGGGCGACCGAACGGCCGAGGTCAGGGCCCGGCTGGTGCTCGGACGGCTGCTGACCGAGGTCGGCTCCGAACCCGCGGCCCTCGGCGAGCTGCTCAGGTCCCGCGACCTGTGCATCGTCCACAACCTGCCGGGGCCGTTGCTCGCCCTGGCCCACGCCTCCCTGGCCGCCCTGTTCGTCCAGGTCGGCCGGCCGAGCGACGCGGTCGACGGCTTCACCGCGGCGATCGCGGTCTGGGAGCGGCTCGGCGACCGGCGCTCGGTGGCGGGTGAACTGCTCAACCTGGCCGGCGCGTTCACCGAGCTCGGCCGGTTCGAGACGGCGGTCCGCGTCGTCGACCAGTCCCTGCTGATCTGCCACCAACTCGCCGACCACGGGCTCCAGGCCCTCGCCCTCGACTCCTTGGGGACGATCGCCCACGATCGCGGCGAGTTCGAGCAGGCCCTGCGCCACCACCGCAGCGCCCTCGCCCTGCTGCGGCCGGACGACCGGCGGCGGACGGGCCGGACGCTCCTGCGGCTCACCGAGTCGCTGCGGGCCGTCGGCCGCAGCGACGAGGCGGTGGAGGCGGCCGACCGGGCGGTCGAGGTGCTGACGCTCGACGGCGATCGCCGGGGGCGGGGGCTGGCCCTGGCGGCGCTCGGTGACGCGCTCGCCGACCGCGACGCCACCGAGGACGCGGCCCGGGCGTGCCGGTCGGAGGCCTACGACATCCTGGCCTCCATCGGCTCCCCCGAGGCCGACCGGCTGCCCGCCCTGATCGGCCTCGGCCGGGCCGCCGACCGGCCCCGCCGACAGTGGCCGTCCTGGCTGCCGGCGTGACCCTCCGGGGAAGGGGTTCCGCCGCTCGGCTGTCGGCGTGACCCCCGGGGAGCCCGTTCAGCTCCCGGTCCGACGGCTCAGGACAGCACCCACACCTGGTTATTCGCGTGCGAGCAGGCCGTCACCCTGGCCCAGTAGCCGATTCCGTCGGACGTCAGACAGCCCTTGGTGGCGACGTTGACGATCTGGTAGCCGCCCTGGAGCGGCTCGAAGGACCAGAGCTGGTTGTCGTTGTACGGCGGGCTCGTCCAGATCTGCACGCGCCCGTCGCGCACGTCCAGATCCAGCACCTTGGAGAAGTTGCTGGAGGCGTTGCGCAGGAAGTACTTCCCCTCGGTGAACTTGTCCAGCCGCCACGTCTGTGCCGGCGTGTCGTTGACGGCGAAGGTGTCGATCTGGTTGCCGTCGCGGTCCTCTGAGAGGTAGTTGTCCAGCGCGGCACCATTGCTGGTGATCTGCGCCCGGGAGGGCAGCTGCGGCTTCGGCTGCTGTGTGGGCTGCGGGGGCTGCGTCGGCGTCGCGGACGCCGTGGGCGGGGCCGGTTCCTGGGAGGCGGGCTGGGACGGGACGGCAGGGGTCGGCGCGGGCGGGGCGGGGTTCTGACTGACGGCGGGCGCACCGGGCTGGGCCGGGGCGGGGGTCGGCGCGGGCGGGACGGGCTTCTGACCGACAGGGGACGCGTCGGAGCCCGGGGCGGGCGCACCGGGCCGGACGGGCCCGGCGGAGGTCCGTCCGGCGACCGGCTCGGGCCCGGCGTCGGGCGTGGGGCTCCCGCCCGCTCCCGGTCCGGCCGACGGCACCGGAGCCTGGGTCGAGGGCTGTCCGGCGGGCTCGCGGTCGGCTGCCACCGACGCGGGGAGGCCCGGCACCGCGAGGCCGGTCGTCGGCTCGGCGACGGCGGCGGGGGTCGGAGCACCGTCCTCGTCGGACCGGATCACCGTCGCCCCGGCGGCCCCGGCCACGCAGAGCAGGGACAGCGCCGTCACCCCGATCAGCCCGCGCAGGCGGAACCTGGCCCACGGTGTGCGTCGGGCGACCGGCCGGGGCCGGTCCGGGGCCGGCGGCGTCTTCTCCCCGGCCGGCGCGAGGGCGTTCCGTACCGCCGCGGCCATCGCCGCCGCGTCGGGCCAGCGCTCGCCGGGCTCCTTGGCCATCGCCCGCTCGACCAGCGCCCACACCGGCGCGGGCACGTCCTCGGGAAGCGGCGGCACGGGCTCCGTGAGGTGCTTGAGGATCATCTCAAGGGCGGTCTCCCCGTCGAAGGGGAGCTTCCCGGCGAGGCATTCGTAGAGGACGACGCCGAGTGCGTAGAGGTCCGCCGAGGCGGTGACCGTCCCGGTGGAGGCCTGTTCCGGCGCCTGGTAGGCGGCGGTGCCGAGCACCATCCCCGGCACCGTCAGCCGGGCGTCGCAGCCGGGCCGGGCGATGCCGAAGTCCGCGATCACCGTCCGGTCGCCGCAGACCATCAGGTTGGCCGGTTTGATGTCCCGGTGGACCACCCCGGACTCGTGCGCGGCCTCCAGCGCCTCCAGCACCTGGAGTGCCGTCCGGAGGGTCTCCGCCACCGGCAGGGCGCCGCGGCGTTCCAGCACCGCGCTCAGCGGTTCCCCGTCGATCAGCTCCATGACCAGGTAGCCGACCGAGGGCCTCCCGTCCACGGCACTGTGCCCGTAGTCGTACACGCCGACGATGCCCGGGTGCCGCAGCTGCGCCATGACGCGGGCCTCGGCGTGGAAGCGTTCGGCGAAGCCGGACTCGTCCAGCAGGGCCGGCTTCACCACCTTGACCGCCACCCGGCGGCCCAGGACCTCGTCCTCGGCGAGCCACACGTCGCCCATCGACCCGCCGCCCAGCAAGTCCACCAGCCGGTAGCGGTCGGCAAGCACGGTGCCGCGCATGATACTCCCTGAATCAAGCCCGAGGACCGGAGCGAATCCGGAGACCGGCCCGGTTCCATGGGCGCACCTTGGTCCGGGGCGCCCTCCGAAGATCATGACACCGGCAAAACAATGACTGGCTTTCCATCATATGAATCAGGCCCGACTCAAGCCATTCCCGTCCCACGGCCCCCACGCGTCGGCGCCCGCGTTGACGCGCCGTCCAACTGACCCCGCCTCGGCCCGGCGCGGCCGCCTGGCCTGCACCCCCGCCCCGTGCGGCCGCATCCGACCGGATGCGACCACATGCCCTACCGACGGCTGCGTGCCGGTGCGGGGTTGAGCTTGGAGCCGAGCACGGACAGGAAGGTCGGGAGCCTGTGCACCGCTCGTCCACCGTCTTGCGCACGGCGGCAGTTGCCGAAGTACTCGATCAGCTCCGGATCGGTGATCGCGAGCGTGGCGAGGTGGCCGGGAAAGAGCCGCTCGTGCGCGGCAGCAGTGGCGGCGGCGGCGGTGGCGGTGGCGGCGGTGGCGGCGTCGGGCTTGCGGGTGCTCACGGGCGCACCAGCACCTTCAGCCGGCTGCGGTCGTCCATCGCCCGGTAGGCGTCGGCGACCTGGTCCAGGCCGACCTCGGCGTCGAACACCCGGCCCGGGTCGATTCGCCCTTCCAGCACATCGGGGATGGCCTGCTCGATATAGGCGCGCACCGGGGCCGGGCCGCCGGCCAGCTGGGCGTTCTTCCCGAACAGCGACCCGAAACCGACCGGGGCCTCCTCGTACTGCGGCACCCCGACGCGGGAGATGATCCCGCCGGGCCGCACGATGCCGTACGCCTGCTCGTAGGCGGGCATGAGGCCGACGGCCTCCAGGACGACGTGGGAGCCCTCGCCTCCGGTCAGGTCCCTCACCTTGGCGACGCCCTCCTCGCCGCGCTCGGCCACGACCTCGGTCGCGCCCCACTCCTTGCCGAGGTCGGTGCGGGAGGTGTGGCGGCCCATGAGGATGATCTTCTCGGCGCCCATGCGCCGGGACGCCAGCACGGCGGACAGGCCCACCGCGCCGTCGCCGATGACGGTCACGGTCCGGCCGGGCCCGACCCGGCCCATGTGGGCGGCGTGGTAGCCGGTGAGGTAGACGTCACTCAGGGTGAGCAGCGAGGGCAGGAGCGCCGTGTCCACGTCCGTGGGGATCTTGACCAGGGTGCCGTCGGCCTGCGGCACCCGGACGGCCTCGGCCTGCGCGCCGCCGACGCCCCCGGCGCCGTACCAGCCGCCGCGCGGGCAGGCGGTCTGGAAGCCGTCCCGGCAGATCGGGCAGGTGTTGTCGGCGAACGCGAACGGGGAGACCACGAAGTCGCCCCGCTTCAGACCGTGCACCTGCGATCCGGTCTCCTCCACGACACCGAGGAACTCGTGCCCCATCGGCGTGCCCTGGTCGGTCTTGTCCATGGAGTGGTAGGGGTGCAGGTCGGAGCCGCAGACACAGGCCAGGGCGATCCGGACGATCGCGTCCGTGGGCTCGACGATGGACGGGTCGGGCACGTTCTCGGCCCTGACATCGCCGGGCCCGTACATGAGGGTGGCACGCATGGAAGATCCTGCCTTTCGTCACTGCTCGTGCAGCGCCCGTCACCGTCACCGGGGCGCGCCGGGTGCCGTCGGGCCCTTCGAAGGGCAGGCCCGGCCCCTCGGCCGCGGCGATCTCCTCCGGATCCGAGCCGATCCGAGCTGATCTGAGCTGATCCGAGCTGATCCGAGCCGCTCCAGTCCATCATCGTCGTTCCCTTCGGCTGTGCAACGCCAGGTGCCGGGGCTCCCGTAAGGCGCCGGCAAACGCCGCCCTCCCCCGAGCCGTGCTGAAAGCGGCTCCACCAACCCCACCATCCCTCTTCGCCTCCTGGGGTCCGAGTGCCCGCGCGCGCCCCGGTTTCCGTCCGGGAAATCACCCCGCGAACGACGCGGATTCCGCGCGAATTCCGCACCGAATTCCGCGCGAATTCCGCGGTGAACGAGTTCTTCGCGTCCTTCCCGGGCCTGCCCTCCCGGTCCCGCCGCCGGGATCATGCTGGGCCTCAAGATCCATTCCTTGATGGAAACTTGACGAACCGGAGTCCTCCCCAAGGCTTCTCTCTGTTCGAAAAATCGGTCTAACTGGTAGCACCGAGCGGGGCAGGGCCAGCAGGATGCGGCTGAAGCCCATGGACGCCGGTGCCTTCCCGCCGTCGGGAAAGCCGCTCACGTTGCCCGATCACGGCATCGCCATGCCTGCGTCGGCGATCCGTCAGGTCGCGCAAGGAAAGAACTCGCTGGTGTTCACGTGGGGGAGAGGGGCATGCCCAGGATGACGAAGTCCGCAGGAGCGCGCAGACTCGCACAGGCAGTGGCGCTGGTCACGGTCATGGCAACCGCCACGGCCTGCAGCGGCGGCAGCAACAACAACGGGGGCGGCGGCAGCGGCAGCCCGGGGCCGACCGGAGCAGCGGTGCAGGGGGGCGTGGTGCGGGTCGCCGAGCCGCCTTCCACCTTCCCGGACGCCATCTGGCCGTTCGACTCCCCGTCCCAGGTCAGCACGGTGAACACCAGCCAGTTCCAGGAGCTGTTCTACCGCCCCCTGTACTACTGGGGTCTGAACGACAAGGTCACCCTCGACCCGGAGGTGTCCCTCGGCGAGGCGCCCGCCTGGAGTGCGGACGGCAAGACCGTCACCGTCCAGGTCAAACCGTGGAAGTGGTCCAACGGTGAGGGCGTCACCGCCCAGGACGTGCTGTTCTGGATCAACATGGCCAAGGCCGAGACGTCCAACAGCGGCTACTACACCCCGCCGAACCCGGCGATCGGCGCCAAGTACTTCCCGGACAACGTGGCTTCGGCCACCGCCTCGGGCCAGACCCTGACGCTGACCCTCAACACCCCGGTCAGCCAGAGCTGGTTCACCGACGACGAGCTCAGCCAGATCACCCCGATGCCGCTCGCCTGGGACCTCACCGGCCCGGGCAAGAAGGGAAGTTGCGCGAGCGACGCGTTCGGTTCGGACGCCGCCATGACCGACTGCGCGGCCGACTACGCCTACCTCAGCACGCAGTCGACCAAGGGCGGCGACTTCGCGGGCAGCCCGCTGTGGTCGGTGGTCGACGGCCCGTGGAAGCTCAAGAACTACAACGGCACCTCCGGCGCGTACGGGATCGTGCCGAACACCACCTACTCGGGACCGCAGAAACCGCACCTCGACGAGGTGGACTTCGTCCCCTACACCTCGGACACCACCGAGTACGCGGACCTGAAGGCCGGCAGCGGCGGCGCCAACGCCATCGACGTCGGCTACCTGCCGGCCGAGGACTCCCCGACCTTCAACGCCAAGAACCCGGACGCGGGCAACCCGTTGAGCAGCGCGGGGTACTACATCCCGGCCCCGACCTACCTGGACGAGATCTCGTACTACCAGATCAACTTCGCCAACCCGGACGTGGGCGCACTGTTCAAACAGCCCTACTTCACCAAGGCGGTCCAGGACACCGTGGACCAGCAGGGCATCATCAACGGCATCTGGAAGGGCTGGGGCTACCCGACCACCGGCGCCGTGCCCACCCTCCCGGCCGGTAACCCGCTCTCCCCCAAGAGCCAGTCCGAGCGGGCCACCTACGACCTGGCCGCCGCCAAACAGCTGCTGAGCAGCCACGGTTGGAACACCGACAGCGTCCCGGCCACCTGCACCGATCCGGGCAGCGGCCCGAACCAGTGCGGTGCCGGCATCGCGGCGGGCACCAAGGCCGCGTTCACGATGAACTACCCCTCGGGCCAGGCCGCGCTGGACACCATGGCGGCGGACATGCGCTCGGACGCGGCCAAGGCGGGCATCGGCATCACCACGGTCAGCCAGACCCAGAACACCATCGGCAACGAGGGCGTGGCCTGCAGCGCCGCCCAACCGGCCGGCTGCCAGTGGCAGGCCCTGCTCTACGGCGGCTGGGTCTACGCCCCCGACTACTACCCGACCGGTGACGCGCTGTTCGCCACCGGAGCCGGGCCGAACGTCTGGAGCTTCTCCGACCCGAAGCTGGACCAACTGATCGTCAAGACCACCACCGGCAGCGACGTCAACGACCTGTACGCCTACGAGGACTACATCGCGGGCGACCAGCCGGTGATCTACACCCCCAACACGCTCGCGGTCAGCGAGGTCACCAAGAAGCTGCACGTAGACGCCGGTGACCCCTTCCAGGGCTACGAGCCGGAGTACTGGTACTACACGAAATGACGGCCACCCGTAACCGCGCCGCCGCTGCCCCCCACAGGGGGCGGCGGTGACGGCCTACCTGATCCGACGGCTGTTCCAGGCCCTCGTGACGGTGCTGATGGTCACCGTCATCTCCTTCGGCCTGATGCAGCTCATGCCGGGCGGCCCGGTCCGGGCGATCCTCGGTGCCCACGCCACCCCGGCCAACATCGCCCACCTGACCCAGCAGATGGGTCTGGACCACCCCGTCTACGTGCAGTACTGGACCTGGCTGGACGGCCTGCTGCACGGTGACCTGGGCTTCGACTACATCCAACAGCGCCCGATCTCCGACCTGCTGTTCAACGCCCTCGGCGCCTCCGCCTACATCGTCGGCGCCTCGCTGCTGCTCGCGCTGCTGATCGCGGTACCGGCGGGCCTGTTCCAGGCCACCCGCCGCAACAGCGTGCTGGACCACGCCTTCACGGTGTTCTCCTTCGTCGCCTACGGCGTGCCGACGTTCTTCATCGGCTTCCTGATCCAGCAGTGGTTCGAGGACGACCTGCGCTGGGTCTCGGTGCAGAACCAGGTGGCCACCTTCGGTGACGCGCTGACCCACCCCGGGGCCGTCTGCCTGCCCGTCCTGACCCTGACCGTCACCACCGTGGCCGGCTACAGCCGCTACATGCGCTCCGGGGTGCTGGACCAGATCACCCAGGACTACGTACGGTCCGCCCAGGCCAAGGGCGCCTCCCGGCGCCGCACCCTGTACGGCCACGTCCTGCGCAACGCCCTGATCCCGATGGTCACCCTGGTCGGCCTCTCGCTGCCCGCGCTGGTCGGCGGCGCGCTGATCGTCGAGTACGTCTTCAACATCCAGGGCATCGGGCTGCTGAGCACCCGTGCCGCGCTGCAGAACGACTACGGCGTCACCCTGGCGGCCACCCTGCTCACCGCGGTGACCACCGTGGTCGGTTCGCTGCTGGCCGACCTCGGCTACGCCGTGCTGGATCCACGAGTGAGGCTCACCTGATGGCCCTGACACCCGGTACAACGGCGGGTCGGCCCGCCTCCGACCCGGGCGGGGAGCCGGCCGGGCGACCCCGCTCGATGCTCCGGCGCGGCGCGGAGGTCTTCGCCGAGAACAGGCTGGCCCTGGTCGCCGTCGCCGTCCTGGTCGCGATCATCGCCTTCTGCTTCCTCGGCCCGCTGTTCTACCACGCCGACACCTCGGTGGTGAACCTCTCCGCCGTCACCCTGCCGCCGGGCGCCGGGCACCCGCTCGGCACGGACAACGACGGCATCGACGAACTCGGCAAGGTGATGGCCGGCGGGCAGACCAGCCTGGAGATCGGCCTCGCCGCCGGTCTGATCGCCGCCGTCCTCGGCGCGCTGTACGGCGCGGTCGCGGGCTACCTGGGCGGCTGGATCGACGCGTTGATGATGCGGGTGATCGACTCCCTCATGTCCTTCCCGCTGATCTTCCTGCTGATCTACCTGAGCAGCGTCTACGGGAAGAGCAAGGCCGTGCTGATCCTGGAGGTCGGCCTGACCTCCTGGTTCGGCATCACCCGCCTGGTCCGCGGCGAGGCCCTGGCGATCAAGGTCCGCGACTACGTGGCCGCGTCCCGGATGATGGGCGCGGGCGGCCGGCGGATCGTGCTGAAGCACATCCTGCCCAACACCGTCGGGACCACGATCGTCAACACCACGTTCTCGATCGCCGACGCGGTCTTCGCCCTGTCCACGCTCAGCTACATCGGCCTGGGCCTCCAGGCCCCGAACAACGACCTGGGCGGCATGCTCGACGTCGGCACCAGCTACGCCGGCCAGGGCTACTGGTGGATGATCTATCCGCCCGCCGCCGTGATCATCCTGATCATCCTGTGCTTCAACGTGATCGGCGACGCCCTGCGCGACGCCTTCGAAACCCGGCTGCAGAAGCGGTGAACCCGACGGAGGATCAGCAGTGGCGCTCCTCGAAGTGACCGGCCTGCGCACCGAGATCCGGCTGAAGCGCTCGGTGGTGCACGCCCTGGACGGCGTCGACCTCGCGGTGGACGCGGGCGAGACCCTCGGCATCGTCGGCGAGTCGGGCTGTGGCAAGACCATGACCGCCATGTCGATCATGCAGCTGCTGCCGAACGGCGGCAGTGTCGTCGGCGGCCGGGTCCTGCTCGACGGCCGCGACCTGCTCGCGCTCGACCCCGAGAGGATGGACCGGGTGCGCGGCAACGACATCGGGATGATCTTCCAGGATCCGACCACCTCGCTCAACCCGACGATGACCATCGGCCGGCAGATCTCCGAGTCCGTGCGCATCCACCGCCGGGCCTCCCGGAAGGAGGCGCACGAGCGCGCCGTCGAGGTGCTGTCCCTGGTGGGGATGCCCAGCCCGGCCCGGCGGGCCCTGGTCTACCCGCACGAACTGTCCGGCGGGATGCGCCAACGGGCCATGATCGCCATGGCCTTGGCCAACGAGCCCAAACTGCTCATCGCCGACGAACCGACCACCGCCCTCGACGTCACCGTCCAGAAGCAGATCCTCGAACTCATCGACCACCTCAAGCAGCAGCTCGGCATGGCCGTCATCCTGGTCACCCACGACCTCGGCGTCATCGCCGGACGGGCCGACCGGATCGCCGTCATGTACGCCGGGAAGGTCGTCGAGACCACCCGCACCGAGGAGCTCTACACCGACCCCCGCCACCCGTACACCGAGGCGCTGTTCGCATCGCTGCCGGAGCGCTTCGCCGAGTCCGGCGGCCGGCTCTACTCGATCCCCGGCCTGCCGCCGGACCTGACCGCTCCCCCGGCCGGCTGCCGGTTCGCCGCGCGCTGCCGCTATGCCACCGAGCTGTGCCACACGCAGGAGCCGCCGCTGTCCGGGGAGGTCCCGGGACACCGCTACGCGTGCTACTTCCCGGTCGGCGGGGCCGAGCCGGGCGGCCGTCCGACTGCCGTGGCACCGCCCCCGGCGACGGCGGTACGGGCCCTGGCGGTGCCCGTACCGCCAGGGCCTGCCGAGCCACTGCTGCGCATCGAGAACCTGGTCAAGCAGTACGCGGTGACCAGCGGCCTGGTCCTGCGCCGGACCGTGGGCGCGGTCAGCGCCGTGGCCGACCTCTCCCTGACGGTCCGCCGGGGGGAGACGCTCGGCCTGGTCGGCGAGTCCGGCTGCGGCAAGACCACCGTCGGCAAGCTCATCGTCGGCCTGGAGCGGCCCACCAGCGGCAGCCTGGTGTTCGAGGGCCGGGACCTGGCCCTGGTGCCACGGGCCGAGCGGCGCCGACTGCGCCGGGACGTCCAGCTGATGTTCCAGGACTCCTACGCGGCGATGAACCCGCGGATGCCGGTCCACTCGATCATGCGCGAGCCGCTGGACATCCACCGGATCGACGGCCAGGCCGACCGCGACCGGCGGATCAGGGAGATCTTCGACCTGGTCGGCCTGCCGCTCACCGCCCTGGAGCGCTACCCGCACGAGTTCTCCGGCGGCCAGCGCCAGCGCGTCGGGCTGGCCCGCGCGCTGGCCCTGCGCCCCAAGCTCATCGTCGCGGACGAGCCCGTCTCGGCCCTGGACGTGTCGATCCAGTCGCAAGTGCTCAACCTGATGAGCGATCTGCAGGGCGAACTCGGGCTGTCGTACCTGTTCATCTCGCACGACCTGTCCGTGGTCCGGTACCTGTCCGACCGGATCGGCGTGATGTACCTGGGCAAGCTGGTGGAGATCGGCCCCGCACCATCGGTGTACGCCCGGCCGGTGCACCACTACACCCGCGGCCTGCTGGACACCATTCCCGTGGCCGACCCGGTGGTGGAGAAGGCCAAGAGCAACCGGGGCGTCGCCGGGGAGCTCCCGTCCGCGATCGACCCGCCGTCCGGCTGCCGCTTCCGCACCCGCTGCGCGGCGGCGCAGCAGATCTGCGCGGAGGCCGAGCCCCCGCTGACCGCCTTCGGCCCCGACGACCACCTGGCCGCCTGCCACTTCCCACTGCGGCCCGCCCCGATCCGCTGAGAGCGTGCTGGTGAACCGGTCTGTAGCTCGATGACCAGCAGCTTTCGGGTGGTCGCGGTGTCGGGGTGGCCGGCTGCGGGCAACCAGCGGAGGGTTCGTCTGGTCGTGGAGGCGTGGGATGCCGTCGGTGACCGCATTGCTGGAAGTCCGGGAGGCGCGGGCCCGGGAGGACCTGGATTCCTGGCTGGAGATGCTGCGGGAGGGCTACGACGCCCGGCCGCCGGCTACGCGGCCTGCTTCGCCAGCGCGCTGGGCGCGGTCGGCCGGATGGAGAAGGTGGACACCAAGGACGCCTCGGTCACCGCCGAGATGAGCATCGGCAAGGAGTTCGACGGCGGCTTCGGCCTCAGCGTCACGCTGCGCGTCGAGCTGCCGGACGACCTGCAGAACGAGGCCGGCCGCGCCCTGGTCGAGCAGGCCCACGCCTCCTGCCCGCACTCCAAGGCCACCCGGGGCAACATCCCGGTCTCGCTCGTCGTCGAGTAGTCGCGGGGATTTTTGAACGGCGGTCGACCGCAGGCCACTTCGGCCTGCCGGCCGCCCGCCGCCCGCCGTCCGCGTTCGCGCCCACGGCGGCGCTACGACAGCGATGGCGCTACGACAGCGGCAGCGCCCGCCTGAGCGCACCGAAGGCCGCGTCCAGCAGGGCCCGATGATCGGGGTCGACCGCCGCCGCGCTCTCCCCCGCCAGCATCCGGCCCGCGGAGGTGAGACAGCCGGTGCGATAGGCGGCGACGGCGAGCGCGGCGGTCAGCCGGGGCTGCGGGTCCGGCGAGGTCTGCGCGATCACCTCGGTCAGCGCGCCCTCCAGCTCCTCGACGCCCTCGCGGGCCCGCGCCCGCAGCGACGGGGAGTCCACCACGACCTGCCAGAAGGCCGTGAAGCGATCCCGCAGCGCCGCCAACGGGTAGCCCTCGTCGACGAGTTCGAGAATCAGGCGATGCAGCGCCGCGAGTGGGGACTCGGCGGCCGGGCGGTCGCGCACCGCGCTCGTGAACAGCTCGACGACCTCCGGGATCCGGTCCAGGAAGAGGTCCTCCTTGCGCGGGAAGTGGTTGAAGACCGTCATGGCCGAGACCTCCGCCGCCTCGGCCACCTCCGCGACGGTGACCTGGTCGAACCCGCGCGCCAGGAACAGGGTGGTGGCCACGCCGGAGATCCGCTGCCGGGTCTGCGCCTTCTTGCGCTGACGCAGCGTGAGGTTCCGGGACTGCGGTTCGTCGCCGGCGTCTGGGGTCTTGGCTACATCCATGACCGAAATTATATCCACCACAGGTTTTTAGTGACTACAGTGAAGTCATGGACACGGACATGCGCACAGACGCAGGCACCGACGTAGGCACGGACGCAGGCACGGACTACGACGTGGTGGTGGCGGGCGGCGGGCCGGTCGGGCTGATGCTGGCCTGCGAGCTCCGGCTCGCCGGAACCTCGGTGCTGGTCATCGAACGGCTCACCGAGGTGGACCAGACGGTCAAGGCGGGCGCCATCAACACGCCCAGCGTGGAGGCCTTCTACCGGCGCGGGCTGCTCCCGGCGCTCGAAGAGATCCACGCGCAGGCACTGGAGAAGTTCGCCCAGTTCACCCGGCAACGCCGCCCGGGCGGGCCGCCCACCAACGGCGGAGCGCCCGCCGACAGCGCAGTGCCCGCGCGGGCGCCGCAGCGGATCGCCGGGCACTTCGCCGGGATCATGCTGAGCGTCGACCGCTTCGACCCCGCCGACGACCCCGACTTCGCCGACCGCGGCCCCGTCGACAAGGCCGCCCTCATCCCGCAGGCCGCCCTGGAGCACGTGCTCGGCGAGCGCGCGGCCGAGCTGGGCGTCGAGCTGCGCCGGGGCGTGGAGTTGACCGGCTTCGACACCGACGAGCACGGGGTGACCGTGCACACCGACGGCGGTGCGCCGATCCGAACCGGCTGGCTGGTCGGGTGCGACGGCGGCCGCAGCACGGTGCGCCGGCTCGCCGGGTTCGACTTCCCCGGCACGGCCCCGGAGATCACCGGCCACCAGGCGATAGTGGAGATGACCGGCTCCGAGGCCCTGGGCGCCGGCTGGAACCGGACCGCGGTCGGGACGTACGTGCACGGGCCGATGCCGGGCCGGATCCTCACCGTGGAGTTCGACGGTCCGCCCGCGGACCGCCAGTCGCCGGTCACCGCCGAGGAGTTGCAGGCCAGCCTGCGCAACGTCAGCGGCGTGGACGTGACGATCACCAAGGTGCACAGCGCGACCCGCTTCACGGACAACGCCCGCCAGGCGAGCACCTACCGCGCGGGCCGGGTGCTGCTGGCCGGCGACGCGGCGCACGTGCACTCCCCGTTCGGCGGCCAGGGGCTCAACCTCGGCATCGGCGACGCGATCAACCTCGGCTGGAAGCTCGCCGCCACCGTGCAGGGCTGGGCGCCGGAGGGCCTGCTGGACAGCTACACCGCCGAGCGGCACCCGATCGGCACCTGGGTCCTGGACTGGACGAGGGCACAGGTCGCGCTGATGCGGCCCGAGCCGGGCAGCGGCGCGCTGCGCAACGTCGTCGCCCAGCTGGCCGACACCGTGGCCGGGACCACCTACTTCGTCAAGCAGCTCTCCGGCGTGTGGCAGCACTACGACCTGCCCGGCGAGCACCCGCTGGTGGGCCGCAGCGCACCGGACCTCGTACTCGCCGACGGCAGCAAGCTGGCCGACCACCTGCACGACGGCCGCGCGCTGCTGCTGGACCTCACCGACGACCCCGAGCTGCGCGCCCGCGCCGACGGCCACCGCGACCGGTTGCGGATCGTGACTTCCCACTGCCCCGAACAGCCCACGCCGGCCGCCCTGCTGGTCCGCCCGGACGGCTTCGTCGCCTGGGCGGGCGACAGCGGTGAGACCCCGGACGGGCTCGACGAGGCGCTCGGCAGGTGGCTCGGCGCAGCTCGGGGCTGAGCTCAGAGCTGGCGCAGGACGGCGGCTGCAGGGTGCCCGAGCGCAGGCCGGAGTGGCGTCGGTGGTGTGCGGCCCGACCATCGGGCGGTAGCGCGCGGGCCGCCGCCCAGATGACGCCCTCGGCGGCGGAGGAGAGGTTGCTGACCGCTGGTCGTGGAGTGTGCATAAGCGCGCTCGAGTGTGCGGGAGTTCTCTCTGGCGACTCCGTCTCGTGTATCCAATTCAACGACATCTGACATGTTTTGACGACTTGTCAGTTCGATCGGGACGCCCGGTTCGGCTACGTCCACGTCGGGCGTCCCGAGCGGCCCGGCGACTGGCGGCCCGACAGCCTGGAGGCCGGTTCCCACCGCTCCTCGGTGTCCGTACTAATGTCGTGGAGCACCGCGGCCGACGGCCGTCACCCACGGGCGGCACGGTTCGGACCCGGTGTCATCGCGAGCTCTTGGGGGACACTGAAGCGGATGAGGATGACGTTCGGGCTGTTGGGCCCCCTGACGGTCGCCGTGGACTCCGTGCCGCAGGCGCTGCCGAGGGCCACCGTACTGCGGGGGCTGCTGGGGGCCCTGCTGCTCGCGGAGGGGGAGCGGCTTCCCGCCGGGCGGTTGCTGGAACTCGTGTGGGCGGGGCAGGCGGACCGGATCGGCCGGGGCGCGGTGCACACCGGGGTGTCGCGGTTGCGCGCCTGGCTCGGACAGTTCGGGGACGAGGCGGTGGCGCTGGAGTCCGACCCGCAGGGGTACCGGCTGGCGACCGGAGCGGACGCGGTGGACCTCGGGCGGTTCCGGGGGCTCGCCGCCGACGGGGACTTGGCCGGGGCGCTCGGGCTGCGGCGCGGCCCGGTGCTGGCCGGGCTGGAGCGGGTGAACCGCGAGGACCCGCTGGTGACGTCCGTGGAAGGCGCGGTGCGCGCCACGGCACTGTCCCTGGCCCGGGCCGCACTGGCGGCCGCAGCGCCCCGCACCGCCCTTCCGGCCGTGACGGCGCTCGCGCAGGAGCACCCGTTCGACGAGCCCGTGCACGCCGCCCTGCTGGAGCTGCTGGCGGCGGACGGCCGGGCGGCCGAGGCGCTGCGCCGCTTCCAGTCGCTGCGCCGGCGGCTGTCCGAGGAGCTCGGGATCGAGCCGGGCGAGCAGGTGCAGAACGTGTTCCTGGATCTGCTGGCCCAGGACCGCGACGGAACCCGTCCGGACCTCGGGCGATCGCGCGTACCCTCCCAACTCCCCCGGGACCTCCCGGACTTCACCGGCCGCGACGACCAGGTACGGCTCGTCCTGGACGTACTGGCGGCCGGCCGGGTGCCGGTGATCGCCGGCATGGGTGGCATCGGCAAGACGGCGCTGGCCGTCCGCACCGCCCACCGCGCCGCTGCCGACTACCCGGACGGCCGGCTGTACGCGGACCTGCGCGGGGCCGACGAGTCGCCCGCCGACCCCGCCCGGGTCCTGGCGGCCTTCCTGCGCGCGCTCGGCGCCGACCCCCGGGAGATCCCGGACTCCCTCGACGAGCGTTCGGCGCTGTACCGCACCCTGCTCGCCGACCGCCGCATGCTCGTCCTCCTCGACAACGCCGCCGGCGAGCAGCAGATCACACCGCTGCTCCCGGGCACACCGGCACACCCGACCGACCTCCCGGCCGACCACCCTGCTGAGCACCCGGACGTCCGCTCCTCCGTGCTCGTCACCAGCCGCGCCGCGCTCACGGCCCTGCCCGGCGCCCGGCTCGTCGACCTCCACGAACTCGACGCCGACCACGCGCGGACGCTGCTGCGCCGCATCCTCGGGGACCACCGCGTCGCCGCCGAACCGGTGGCCGCCGCCCAGATCGCCGAGCTGTGCGGCGGCATGCCGCTGGCCGTCCGCATCGCCGGAGCCCGCCTGGCCGCCCGGCCGCGCTGGGCCCTGGCCCGGCTCGCCGACCTGCTGCGCGACGAACGACGGCGGCTCGACGAGCTGGCGGCGGGTGACCTGGCCGTACGGACCGGCTTCGCCGTCGGCTACGCCCGGCTGTCGGAGCCGACCCGCCGCACGTTCCGGCTGCTCGGCCTGCTCGACGCACCCGACTTCGCGCCGTGGGCCGCGGCGGCGATGGCCGGTGTCCCGATGGAGGAGGCGCAGCGGCAGCTGGAGGAACTGATCGACGCGCAACTCCTCCAGGAGACCGGAACGGAGCCGCACCTGCGCTACCGCTTCCACGACCTCGTCCGGTTGTACGCGCGCGAGCACGCCGAGGCCGCGGACCGCCCGGCCGAGCGCGCCGCGGCGCTCGAAGGCGCCTTCGGCGCCTGGCTCCGGCTGGCCGAACAGGCGGCCGACCAGGTGCCCGGGCCGTGCTTCGCACCGATCCACGGCGACGCACCCCGCCACCCGCTGCCGTCCGCCCTCACGGCAGGGCTGCTGGACGACCCGATGGCCTGGTTCGACGCCGAGCAGCCGGCCCTGAACGCGAGCGCCCGGCAGGCCGCCGCGCTGCGCATGGTGCCCGTGGCCTGGGACCTCGCCGCCTGCCTGGAGAAGTACTGCGACGTCCGCGGCCTGTACGACGACTGGCGCAGCACGCACCTGGCCGTCCTCCAGGCCTGCCGGGCGGCCGGGGACGTCCGGGGCACGGCCGTGCTCACCCGCGGCCTCATCGAGGTGACGACCTGGACGACCCCGGCCGACGGCACCCAGACGATGGTCGCCCTCCAGGACCGCGCGCGGCAGTTGCAGCGCCTGTTCGAGGAGGTGCGGGAGCCGCGCGGAACGGCCGACGCCCTCGTCCTGACCGCCTGGAGCCTGGTGGCCCAGGGACGCGAGCAGGAGGCGCTGCACACCGCCCGGCGGGCGCTGGACCTCGCCACCGTCCACGACCACCCGGGCGGCCGCGCCAGGGCGCACCAGATCATCGCCATCGCCTACGGCGAGAGCGACCTCGGCCGCACGATCGAGCACCTGACCGAGACGCTCCGGCTGGCGCGGCTGATCGGCAACACCCGCTTCGAAGCGACCGCGATCCAGTTCCTGGGAGCCGCGCACGGCCGGGCCGGCGAGGTGGAGCGGGGGTGCGAGCTGCTCACCCGCTCGCTCGCCATGGCCCGCTCCCTCGACGACCGCTACGTGGAGGCGTTCTCGCTGCTCTACCTGGCCACGCTGTACTCGGCCACCGGCGACGACCGCGCCCGCCCGACGGCCGAAGCGGCCCTGGTCATCGCCCGGCGCTTCGACATGGGCCACCACCTCGCCCAGGCCCTCGGCATCCTCGGCGAGCTGGACCTGACGGCGGGACACCACTCCTCGGCCGTCTCGTACCTGGAGGAGTCCGTCCTGGTGTGGCGCGCCCGCGGCTGGCGCTCCTTCCTCACCGGGGCGCTCCGCGCGCTCGGCCGGGCCTACGCGGCGGCCGGACTGCCCGAGTCGGCCGCGCGCGTGCTCGACGAGGCCCGCGAGCTGAGCGACCTCCCGCTGGCCGGGCCCGGCGCGGGCCCCGGCGACGCCCTGACGTGCGGGAGCTGACGGCGGCCGCCCCTGTCCCACTCCGGTCGGTACCCACCCCGGCCGGTACGCGGTGACGTCTCGTCGCGGCGCCTCACCGCGGCCTCACCGGCCCCAGGGCCATCAGTAAGCGATCGGTAAGACGCCCCGCCCTACGCTCGATCCCAACGGCACGGCACAGGCTCCCCGCACCCACCGGGCGAGCCACCGCACACCGCACACCGCAGGACCGCCATCCCGCAGGCGCCCCATGGGCTACCGGCCGGGTCCGCACAGGGGACGGACCCGGCCGGAGGTGTGTCCAGGCCCCGCCGTGGCGGGACGGACACGGTCCACCGCCGGGCGGGCGTCGGGTGGGCATCCCCCATCCCCACTTCCCACTTCCCAGGGAAGTCGCGATCACCGAACCTGCTGGCCGACCCCGTCGCCGTCACCACCCGTCGAGTCGACCGAGACGTCCCAGTCGATCTCGCCCACCGCGTCCGCCTCGGCGTGGATCCGGCGCAGCAGGCAGATCCTCAGGCTCAACACCGGAAACCGGCCCGGTGACAGCACACTCATCACGGCGAGACTCCATGACCAGCACGACCAGCACGACCAGCACGACCATCCGACGTCTCGCGCTCTTCGGCGCGCTCCTCGCCACGCACGGGGAACTTCACCCTCTGGCGGACCAGTGGGCGCAGGCGGGCCGAGACGCTACGGCAAACGCCTGCGCGGCGACGATCTCGTGCACCGGGACGGGACGCCGGTTACCGCCGATCGTCCCGCTCTCTGCGGCGAGCGGACGATGACCGCCGGCGCGTTCGGACTGCGGTGCGCCGCCCAGCACGTCCTGTCGTACAGCGCCGTACAGACGGCCGGGGCTCTGGCCATCACCCGGGCCTGCGGATATCGGCTGCCCGCCGCCCCGCTGCTGGCCGGGACGTTGGTCAACGGGCTCACCCACGCTCTGATCGACCGCGGGCCGGTACTGGCCGGCCTTGCCAGGCTGGCGGGCAGGACGGACTACATCGAGGCCTGCAAGGCCCTGCGGTTGGACGAGGACGGCGAGGTGACGACTTCCTTGTACGGGCCCGGAACGTCGTGGCACGAACTGGACCAGGCCCTACACCGGGGCATCTCCGTTGCGGCGGCCGCCGTCATCGCATGGCTGGCGGTCCGGTCCGGCAGTAGGCGGCGGTGACTGCGCCGCAGCCTACGGCGAGGTCAGGTGCCTCGGATGCCGGTGTGCCCCCGCCCCCGGCCGATGAGCCGGGGGCGGGGGCACACGTTCATGTGACCGCTATAGCGGCAGGGTTACTTGTCGAACGAGGTGTTGCCGTTGTACTGCCGGGCCCAGGGCGCGCTGCCGTCGGTCCTGTAGAGCACGAGGTTGCCGTCGTTCTGGACTGCGAGTACCGCGCCGGGGTTGCCGTCGGTGTTGGTGTGGCGCAGCCTGGCCCAGTCCTCGGCGTACAGGACGAAGTCTCCGGTCTTGAGCATCGAGGCGTGGTGACCGGTGCCGATGGTGTTCGACCTCCACTGGGCCTGGCCCTGCGGGTTGGCGAGCACCAGGTCGCCGTCGTCCTGCATGCTCAGCTTCCAGCCGTTGCTGGAGGTGATCGAGTCTCCCTTGTTCAGGGTCGTGTCCGACGGCAGGAGGCCGGAGGCGTCGGTGTCGCCGGTCTCCCCGAGGTCCTTCCACGGCTTGGAGCCGTTCGGCTCGGCCGTTCCGGGTTCGGCCTTGGTCGACCACAGCGGCTTCCAGTGGTGCCCCTTCCACAGCACCACGATGCCGGGGAGGTAGGACCGGCCGGAGTTCCACTGGTAGGCCTTGCAGGCTGCGCCACCGGCGGTGGGCGGCTCGACCTGGGTGGTGCCGCGCCGGTTGTCCGAGGCGATGCCGAAGGACTGGCCGCCGATCTTGACCTGGAAGTTCGCCGGGCCGGTGATCGGCAGGTAGTACCGGAACGGCACGTCGATGCTCTTGCCAGCGGGAACCTCCTGGCAGGCCTCCAGCGCGACGGTGACCCGGTGGAAATCGGTCTTCAATCCACCGGTGTTGGGCCCGCTCCTGCTCGGCTGCACGCCGGTCAGGTCCTTGCCGTCACTGTCGCGGAACACCGCCGCCGCGGAGGTCGGGACGTCGAAGGAGAACTCCGTCCCCGACGGCAGCGGCTTGCCGGAGTTGTTGGTGATCCGCAGGAGCGGGTCGAGCGGGTAGAACGGGTCCACTCCCGGGCCGCCCTGGTAGAACCCGGTCAGCTCCGCCTTGACGTTGAGCACCTGGCCCGGCAGGTCCTGGTTGGCACGGCGGGCGCCGTAGGCGGCGGTGCCGCGCAGCTGCTGGTCGATCTGGCTGGTGAGCGTGTAGCCCATGCCGTACTCGCCGCCGGGGCGCTGCTGGTAGTCACCGCCCAGTTCCCACAGCATGACGCCGCCGATCTGGTTGTCGACCACGTACTGGGTCTTCGCCTTGATCGACAGTTCGTCCTCGGTGGACAGGAACACCTTCTTCTGGTCGTTCCACAGCCAGGCCGCCGCCATGGCGTCGCTGTAGTTGCGGGCGTAGGTGCCCTGCACCTTGCCCGCCGTGGCGGCGGGGTCGACGCCGTAGGACTTCAGGTAGCCCGGTGTGCGGCCGTCCTGGAGGTTCTTGGCGTGCCACAGGGGGTTGGAGCCGGCGGGCATCTCGCTGCCGTCGGGGTTGAGGTCGTGCCAGATGTTGTCCACGCCCACCGCACCGGCGCCGCAGGGCATGCGGGTGCCGTTGGAGCCGACGGGGCCGTTGCCGCCGGTGCCCGTCGGGCACTTGTTCTGGTCGGGCATCGCGGCGGTGCCCCATAGGCCGTTGCCGACGCCACCCTGCACGTCGCGCCAGCCGCGGGTGTAGTAGGGCATGCCCAGGTTGATCCGGCCGGGCTGCAACGCGCCCCGGTAGTAGTGGTAGGCCCAGTCGGTGTTGAAGTACCCGATCTTCTGGTACTCGGGGTTCTTGGTCGTGTCGTAGATCCCCGCGCCGACGAGCTCGGGGTCGCGGCCCTCGTCGTACAGCGGCGCCTGCGGACCGAC
Organism: Kitasatospora sp. NPDC086801; assembly: GCF_044745805.1. Classification (NCBI taxonomy): domain Bacteria; kingdom Bacillati; phylum Actinomycetota; class Actinomycetes; order Kitasatosporales; family Streptomycetaceae; genus Kitasatospora; species Kitasatospora sp. NPDC086801. Next base: position 124,729 of record NZ_JBIVAX010000018.1, on the reverse strand, counting down.
GATGTTGTTCCAGGTGCCGTGGAAGTCGTACGTCATGACGTTCACGAAGTCCTGGTAGGCCAGCGCCTGATGGTTCTCCAGACCCCGCACCAGGTATCCCGAGGAGGAACCGGCCGAGGTCAGCAGGTAGTAACGGCCCCGGTTCGAGCCGGCGTTGTCCAGCTTCTCGCGCAGGGCCTTCATCAGCGCGTTGTAGCCGGCCTGCAGGCCCTTGCGGCGCGGGTTGGAGATGCCCCAGTCATCGGGGTTGCCGGTGTTGGGCATCGCGGTGGGGTACTCGTAGTCGATGTCGACGCCGTCGAACCCGTACTGCGCCAGGAAGTCCGCGACCGAGGCCGCGAAGGTGTTGATGCCGTCCGTGTTCACCGTCCCGTCCTCGTTGGTGGCCATCTTGTAGAAGCCCTTGGTGGCCGTCCAGCCGCCGACCGAGATCAGCGTCTTGACCTGGGGGTGCTGCTTCTTGTACTTCGTCAGCAGGTTGAAGTGGCCCTGGTAGGGCAGCGACGGGTCCACCGCCGCCTTGTCGTCGCCGGGCCAGGTCATCTGGGTCGCGGCCTTGGCACCGTCGCCCAGCGAGATCCTGTTGTCGGCGCCGACCTCGGCGAAGGCGTAGTTGAGATGGGTGACCTTCGACCACGGGATGTTGGACACCAGGTACTTCGGGTCCCCCTTCTCCCCGCTGCGCCATCCCGTGAAGTAGCCCACCACGCGGCGCGTCCGGTCACCCGAACCCAGCCACTCACGGCCCTGGCCGTCGTAGACGTCGCAGTAGCGGGTGTCCACACCCGCCGTCGGGGTGATGCCGTCCGGACGGCACGCCGACTGCGGCCCGCCGACTGCGGGCTTGGGGCCACGGGTGTCGGCCGCGTCGTCGAACGGGTTGCCCGCGTCCCCGGTCTGCGACGGGACCGGTGGCGACGTCGGACAGTCCGTCAAGCCCAGCGCCGAACCGTCGTTGGTCCCCGCCGCCTTCAGGCACATTCCCGTCGCCCGGTTACGCAGCAGGTCGCCCTCGCGCGCCCACCGCTGGCCGTCGTTCCCCTTGCAGGCGGACTGGTGCACGTTGAACGGGGACGCGGGGTCGCGTTGCAGGCACATGCCGCTGCCCTGATTGACCAGGGTCACCGTGCCGTCACCGGCACCGGGAGCAGTCCACTGCTGGTTGCTGCCCACCACCGTGTCGCAACCCCACAGGTGCACACGGCCGCCGTCACGCCTGCCGCCACCGTCGGTGTTGTCCACGTCCAGGCACTTGTTGCTCGCCCGGCTGCGCACCGAGCCGTCCGTCTTGAACTCCCAGGCCATGAGCGGCGGCGCCGCCGGCGCCGGCTTGTCGGGGGTGACTCCGGGCAGCTTCCACCGCTGCCCTATCGCACCGTCTTGGCATGCTTGGAGCTTCAACGTCTCATCATTCGCCCCGGCGGTCAGACACAGATCGCCATTGCGCACGGTGGCCCAGCCGCTGCCGGCGTCCACCACCTTCCACAAGGCGTCCGCGCCTCCGGATTCCGCGGAGGCCAGCCGTGCCTCGTGCGATCCCGCGTCATGGGACAGCCGCGGTCCGTTGTCGAGCTTGCTGACGATCTCCCAGAGGCCGTCCGGAGCCCGCCGCAGCGTCCACGTCTGCGCCGGCTGCTGGTCCTTCTTGCCCAGTGCCTTCACCCGCGTGCCGGGCGTGGCAATCGCGTTGTCGACGTCGGCGACCAGGCTGTCCTTGGCGGACTGCAGGAACCCGGTACGGGCCGATTCGTCAGGCGCGTTTTCCGTCGCCCCCTCGTTCACCGCACGCGTGACAGTCCACCGCTGGTTCTTTTCGCCCTTGTCACAGGGGTCGAGACTCACCCAGTGGGTGGACTGGCGGGAACTCTGGGCCAGGCAGAAGACCCGCGTCGTCGGTGGCTCGGGCCACGGGTTCGAAATATTCTGCGTTACCTGAAATGTTGCCGTCCCGTCTCCGGCACCCGCATCGGGCACGTTCCACACCCAGCCGCCCGTGGTGGGGGTGACGATGGACGCCCATTGCCAGTTCTTGCCTCCGTCACCCCGCAACTTTCCACCGCGGTAGATGTTCTGGAGCTCGGGAACCGCCGAATCGGTGAACTTCCAGCGCTGCAGGTTGGAGTCGCGCTCCGTTGAGGTGATGGCCCACTTCGAGCCGGAATATTCTCCGCTCAGCACCTCACCGTTCGCCGCGTTCCGGATGATGAGCGGCTTTCCACCGGCCTCGGCGACGACCTGTGCCGACGAAGTGGTATTCCCGCCATCCGGGCCGGGTGTGTTACCGCAGGTGAATTCGCGGCGCTCCGACCCGTCAAGCTGGGCGGCGAACTGGGTCAGGCAGGCACCGAGCGCCTGCTGGCCGTAGGCGTTCGGGTGGATGGCCTCCTGCTGGTCACCCTGCGACCCGAGCCGCCAGTCCTTGGTCGAATCCAGCAGGTAGGGGATCCAGCGGACCCACTCGGCGTCGGCAGCCGGCAGCGGATTGGCCGAGGAATTCTCCTTGGTCGCCTGCTTCGCCGACGCGCTGCACAGTTCGTGTCCGGCAAAGGCTCCCTGCGTGTCCATGTAGGAGGCGCCGCTGTTCCGCGCTGCTGTCCGCGACATATTCGCTATCTGGGGAATCAATGAATTGAAGGCCCAGTCCAGGTCACTGTTCAGGATCGGACAGCCGCCATCGTGGTAACGGTCGTAAGGATTGACGCTTCCCTTGTATCGGTTCTCGGAGGCGCGGGTAAGCGGATTAGGATATCCCTGGATGATGACCTGGGCGTCCCCCTGGCCGGCGCCCTCCAAAGTCGACCGGATCTTCTTTACGGCGTCCTCGACCTTTGCCTGTGTCGCATTCAGCTTTTCCGGAAGCTTCTTCATCTCATCGCTGCCATTACATGGCTGCCCGGCCAACGGAATGAGGTACCGAGCTGTACAGCTCTTGATTATCCCGGAGAAGTCAAGGTCATTGCCGCCGATGGACAGCACGACCAGGTTGATGTCGTGATTCTTGGCGATATCGGCGAGCTGTTCGACCTGCGGCCGCTCACCCTTGAAAGACTCCGAGACGATGTGCCTGGTTTCGGCGCCGGAGCAGGCGATATTGAATTGATTCTCCGGGGAAACCCCCTCGACCGTCGTACTTTTGATCGGCGCAACATCCGAACGGTCACAACGGCTGCCACCGTTGTAGGAGGTGTCGCCGTAGACGCCGACGCCACGGTCGGTGCCCCACACGTCTCCCTGCGGAGACGTGTCCGCATTGCCCTGCCAGCGGCCGGCCTCGCCGGAGATATAGCTGTCCCCCATGGAGACGATAGCCTCCGGGGTGCCACAGTTCGGATTGTCTCCTGGCGCCATCCGGGGTGCCCTGCAGGGGCGAGCCGGGTCTTCGGTCTCGCCCAGCACCGGAATGGTGCTGAAAACTACGGGGTAATGGTCACTGGTCAATATGTCGTTCTGGACGTATGCCTTGTAGGGGCCTGCGAGGGGGGAGGAAACCAGGTAGTCGTACTCTTTATTCGGCACATTCCCGCCCCTGCGTGTCGGGAAGGTGTAGACGTTCGGCCTCGTGATTTGATACTCACCATCCGGAACTCCAAGCTTCGTCAGGTCACGGACTATGTTCGCCCTCCCGGACGCTACGACGGTCCGATTGAAGTCGCCGAGCACAGCCCAATTGGCGCCGACGTGCCTGTCCTTAACCGCCTTTACTAGCTCGGCAGCATCATTCTTACCACCTCCCTTGCTATCACTATGGATACTGTAGAACCAAGTATCGCCAAGCTTGACCCCAAATGCAGGACGGGGGGATTTTGCGCGATTGGCGTGTGTCGACCAGGTGGCATCGAACCCGCCCACCGGCCGGTCCGTCACTATGGCGAATGCGCGATTCTCATTGTTGGTGTTCGGCTCGCCAGGAACAGGGACATCTCCCTGCAGGGCTGGGTTCTCACCGAAGTACACATAGTGCTGCTTAATCTCGCCCGATGCGGGATCCTTGAATTGAGGATCTCTCCAGACGTATTTCAGAACTCTGATCTGCTTTTCTTCGCCAGCTACGCCTGCAGGATTTTCAATATCCACGTACTCAAGGCCATCGGCCGTCAGTTCTTTCGCTCCATCTGGCTGTGCGGATGGCTCTGTATCTGGGTGCTCCTGCAACGCGAGAAGGCTGATTCCTCGCTGGGCTACGAGCTTCGGGATGGTCTCCTTCCACTTGTCCACTCCACCAGCCATGTTCCAGGTTGCGGCCCGCACATCGTGCACGGCGGCGCTGGCGGTAGAGACGGGCAATCCCAGAGCTTGGAGCAGGCCAACGAAGACGGTGAGCACCAGCGCGCCGGCCAGTGACGTGCGCGACCGTTCACACAGGCTGGCCAATCGGCGGCAGGGCGGCTTGATAGGACTCCCGCCCTTCGTGGTTCCCCTGCCCACCTTTCGTGAATGGTCCACGTTGAACGGGGACCGCATGGCGGATATACGCGCACGGGGCGAACGGACCGGAGTACGCAGGAGTGTTCCGGAGATTCTTCTTCGCATTGCTGCCTCTCGGGTGGTGGATATTTCGGGGAACGCCGGACTGTATTGGGCGCTGGCCAACGTGCAAGAAACGCGGTGTGGTTGCCCGGTCCGGGAGGAACCGTCGGTGCCCCGATTCCCTCTTCCTGGCACCCGCGTGAGGCACCGACCGCCCCTCACCAGCGCGGTTGACGCCCCCTTGGGCACCATGCCGGAGCGTAGGGGCTGTCCATCATCAGGAGATCAATTCCGCATCAACGCCCGGCTGGCCCCGAGTCCGCCCTGATCGTTCACATGTTGCGGGGCGGCGGCTCCCGTGTACGGACGCTGTTACGCGGGGCGGATCTGGTGCTGGGTATCGGGCGTGGTGAGACAGCGGGTGATGTCTGCACGGTCCTGGCGGAAGGGGAGGCCCGAGGCGCGGTATGCCTCTGCGGCGGTGTGCTCGGTTCCGCCCGGCGTCGACCGCGGGCGAAGGGCTGCTGTCGCCGACCGCCGGAGCGTCGGCCATCCCCGCTGCACCCCTACGGGACTGGCGGAAGGAGGCCCGGTCGCGCGCCGACTGGGCCGAGCCCGGGTCATTCCGCGACCGCGCCGCCCCCTCCTGCACGGCGTCTGGCGCCCCACGCGGGGACTGCCTGCGCTCTGTACGCTCAGCTCTCGATTGATTGCCCTCTGTCATGGAATGTCTGGGTTAGTATCCTTGCTCATTGATTTAAGTCATTTGGTGTCGGCTTTACCCGCCGGGCCGGCCTTCCCTCCCCACAGAGATCAATGACATGGAATCCTCCCCGGCCCCCGTGCGCTTCGCCGTGCTCGGCCCGCTGCGCGCCTGCCGCGGTGGCCGTGACCTCCCGCTCGGCCCGGCCCAGCGCCAGGCCGTCCTGCTGCGAATGCTGGCTGCCGGGGGGCGGGGCACCACCGTCGAACAACTCGTCGACGCCGTATGGGGAGAGCACCCCCCGGGTTCGGCGGTCACCGCCGTGCGCACCCACGTCTTCCGGCTGCGCCAGATCCTCGAGGAGGTACCGCAGAGCCCGTCCCTCCTGGTGACCACGCAAGGGGCATACGCGCTGCGCGGCGCAGCGGGAACGGACGAGGACCAGGCCCGCTCCCTGGCCGGCCTCGCGGCCAGGGAACGCGATCACGGGGATCCGGCGAGGGCCGCCGAGCTGCTGCGGCAGGCCCTCGACCTGTGGCAGGGAGCTCCCGTCGCCGGTGTTCCCGGGCCCTTCGCGCGGCTGGAGCGGGGTCGACTCACCGAGCTCGAACTGTCGTTGCGCGAGGAGCGGCTGGCGTTGCTCGTCGGGATGGGCGAGCGCACGGCGGTGGAGGATCTGACCCGGTTGGTGGCGGAGCATCCCCTGCGTGAGCGTCCGCGTGAGCTGCTGATGCTGGCCCTCTACCAGGGCGGCCGGCAGGCCGAAGCCCTTTCGGTGTACCGCGAGACGCACCGTCTGCTCGGGGAGGAGCTGGGGGTGCAGCCGGGGCGGGGGCTGCAGGAGATGCACCTGCGGATCCTGCACGGCACGGCCGGGGCCCGGCCCGGTGCGGCCGTGGACTCTCCCACGGAGCGGGATACCACCGCCCCCGTCGCCCCCGTCACCCCGGTCGCGCCTGTCGTGCCGGCAGTCCCCTGGCAGGCCCCCGCCGCGCCGGCGGATTTCACCGGACGCGCCGAGGAGCTGTGCTGGATCACCGCGGCCTTGGCCTCGCCCGGCCCGCGGATCGTGCTGCACGGCATGGGAGGAGTCGGGAAGTCCACGCTCGCGCTGCGTGCGGCCGCCGCAGTGGCGGACCGCTTCCCGGACGGCATTCTGCATGCGGAGTTGCGCGGCATCGACGGCCCGGTGGAACCCTCCACCGTCCTGGAGGGCTGGCTGCTGTCCCTGGGCGTACCCCCCAGCCGGATACCGGTGGGCCTGGCCGACCGCTCCGCGCTGCTGCGTACGCACCTGTACGGACGAAGACTCCTGGTCCTCGCGGACAACGCGACCGACGCCGCCCACGTCGCCCCACTGCTGCCGGGCCACGGCGAAGCAGCCGTCATCATCACCAGCCGTGCACCCCTGGCAGGGCTGCCCGCCTCCCACCGGCTGTCGGTGGAACCGCTGCCGGCAGCGGACGCCCACCAACTGATCGCCCGGATCGTCGGAGGCGAGCGCACCGCGAACGAGCCCGAGGCCACCACCGCCCTGGGCCGGGTGTGCGGGAACCTGCCCCTGGCACTGCGCATCAGCGCCTCCCGCCTCGCTGTGCGTCCCCGGTGGAGCATCGAGTCGATGGTCGAGCGCCTCGCCGACAGCACCCGCATGTTCGGCGAACTGTGCTCCGGCGACCTCGCGGTCTCCTCCGCGTTCGCCACCTCCTTCGCCCAGTTGCCCGACCAGCACGCACGCGCGCTGGTCACCCTCGCCACGGTGAACACCACGCAGTGGAGTGTGCGGGTCGCCGCAGCCGTGCTGGGCCGCGACGAGCCCGCCACCGAAAGACTTCTGGAAGACCTGGCCGACGCAGCCCTGCTCCAGGCCCGCACCCCGGGCACCTACGCCTTCCACGAACTGGTCGGCGCCTACGCCCGGGACAAGGCCACCGAGCTGCTGACACCGCAGGACCTGCGCGACGCGATCCACGGCGCGGTCGCGATCCTGTGCGCCGCGCTGTGCGCCACGGTCGACGCCTGCTACCGGGAAGCCTCCGTCCTCGCCACCAACCGCCTGTGCGACGCACACTCCGTAGCCGCGCTGGGCACATCATGGGGCGAGGCCGCAACGTGGCTGCGCCCCCAGTCCCCCGTCCTGGCCTCGGTCCTCAACCGCGCCGCCGACACCGGCGACGCACGCACCATCACGATGGCCATGACCATCCTCGCCCGGCTCCCCATCCTGGAGGACTACCTGTCGCTGGCCCCCTTCTCCACCGCCGCCCACCGCCTGGCCGACGCCGCGGACAGCCTCTACCAAGAGCACGGCTCCAAGCGCACAGACGGCATCGACACAGCCGTCCTGCGCGCAGGAGGACACTTCAACGTCGGCGTCATCGCCGCCTCGGCGGGCGACATGATCACCGCGCAAGCCCGGCTCGGGCACGCCCTCGACCTGCTCGGCGCCGCCGCCTTCCCCGGCCACGTCTGCCAGGACGACCACCCGCCCATCGACCACGCCTGCGCCGCCCCCGTCGGCGGCCTGGCCCACATCTACGCGGTCCACGTCCTGTTCATCCTGGCCGAGGTCCTCCACCAGACCGGCGACTACCAGCGCGCCCGTTGCTCCATACGCCGCTCCATCACCCTGCTGGCACTGCGCGAAGGCACCTCCGTGGGCCTGGAACGGGGCCACCTCCTGCGCCTCCTGATCGACGTGTCCGACCCGAACACCCACCTCGACGAACACCACGTCCTCGCCCGGGCCCACCGCTTCGCCACCCTCTTCGAACACGACGAGACCCGCGCCTGGCTCACCGCCGCCCTCCTGGAAGCAGACACGCTGCGCCGTGCGGGCAGGCACCGCCAAGCCGCCGACCGTTACCTCGACATCATCGAACGCATCGACGCGAAGAACATGTTCCAGGGCACGATCCCCGTCCGCTACCGCCTCGCCCAGGCCCTGGCCGCCCTCGGGCACACCCCCGAGGCGATCGGCCACGCCCGCCAGGCGCTCAACGACGCGAACCTGTCCGGCGACCGCCACTACCAGGCCCGTGCCACCCTCGTCCTGGCCGTCGTGCTCGAGCACGACGGCCAGGACGCCACCCCCTTCATGGACACGGCCGCACAGACATACCAGGAGCTGGGACTCCCTTTCGAACAGGACCGCCTGGACATCTCCCGCTCCACCAACCCGCCGACTCCCGAACTGCGACAACTGGAGCAGGAGCCATTCGCTTACCGGGGAGTGTCACCTCTGACGCAGGGTTATCTAGGGTTGTCAAGCATCGGTACAGGTGAATGGGCTGGTGGCGCGTAAGGCACATTAGTTACGTAGCGCAGGAGGGCCCCAGCCACTGGGCTTGGTGACAGGGTGACCGGGTCCGAAAATTCCGGCCGCCACCACCAGCTGGCGGGCATCATGGCGAGCATGACCGACGAGGTGTTCTCAGCAGTGCCGCCGAAGCCGTGGGATCCGAGAAGGCATGCAGCCATCGGTGCCCGCCCGCTGTTGATGGACGGTGGCGACCCGGTGATGGAGATCGAGGACGATGCCGAGCTGGCGTACGCCTTCCGCATGGCCGCCGACACCGTAGCTGCTCACTGGTCTGCGACTGGCGATGACGATCGGCTGATGATCGTGGTTCTGCAGAACTACCGGCACGCCCTCGAACTTGGCCTCAAGGCCGTGCTGGCCGCTCTGATCCGCAGCATCAAGTTCGAGCTCGCCCCGGACGAGGAACCGCCGACCGCGTTGGCGAAGGCCGAGACTGAGCTCCCGCGGACCCACCGCCTTGCTGTCCTGGTCGATCATCTGGTCCAGCTCGCTCCGATGTTCCGGCTGCATCTGCACGACGAGGTCAAGCGGATCTGCGCCGACGTGCACTCGATTGACCCGGATGGTCAGGCCCTGCGCTACAGCATGGTCAAGGCAGGCAAGAACGCCGTCACGCCTGCCCGGCCTGCCCCGGTGTACGTGGATGTCGACGTGCTGCGTCGTCGCGCAGGCGATGCTTGCACCGCCCTGGACGCGTTGGTCGACCAGATCCACGGCCAGCAGGACGCGCAACTGGGCCTGGGCCCCGAGTATCGGCAGGGCGCTCGGCAGCACACCCGTTAGGCCCTGCTGGAGCTCTTGATCAACCTTATTCGGGCCGGTCAGCTGGCGAGGGCTTCGCCGAGTCGGTCGTGGGCGGGGCCGACGAGGGTCCGGTGCAGGGCATCAGCGCGGGACCGGACCAGCCCGTCCCGGTAGGCCGCCGGCAGCTGCTGCCAGACCTCGACGGCCATGTCAGCGGCTGCGGCCGGGTCACCGTCCATGCTCAGGCAGGTCGCGGCGTCCATGGTCAGCAGGGCCCGGGTCATGACGGACGGCGACCTGGTGAGGGCGAGGGCCGCTTCCTGTTCGGCGTTCGCCTCGCGGGTGCGGCCCATCAGCGTGAACGCCTGGGACAGGTGGACGTGGTGCTTTTGGAGCGGGTAGCCGAACCAGGTGTCGGCGGCCTGCGCGGTGTTGAGGTGTTCGGCGATGGTGCGGGCGTCGGCTACCGCGCGAAGGGCCCCTCGGTGGTCACCGATGGAGGCCAGGGCGCGCGCGGTGACGGCGGCGGCCAGGGCTGCGGCGGCCGTGGGGGTTCGGCCTGCCTCGCGGCGGGCGCTGATGGCCAGGTTCGCGGCGGCGTTCGGGGCGCCGTAGTTCAGCGGGACCATCGCGTGCCGGGCCAGGACCCAGGCAAGCATGTGCCGGTCGCCGGATTCGCGGGCGGCCTTCTCGGCGGTGGCGAACCAGCCGTGGGAGTCGCGCTGGTCGCCTCGGTCGTGCTGGATGATCGCGACCAGTCCGGTGATCCCGGCGGCGGTGCGGGCCAGGTCGGTACGGGTGCCGGCGGGGTGCGGGCGGCTGAGGACGTCTTGTAGGAGGCCGAGGTCCTGGCGCATCTGCGTCAGCACGACGCCCGGTGCCCGGCCGTGGTAGCCGCCGCGGTGGCGTTCGAACGCCCCGTCGAGGTAGGCGAGATCGCCGGCGTCGGAGCCGGACAGGCCGGCTTCGATCCCCTCGCGCGCCTCCGCGATGCCTGGCAGCGTGGCGACCCCTGTCGCCAGTGCCGCCGCGCCGAGAAACTGTCGTCGATTCACCGCCGTACCCTCCTCTCCTTCGTCTTCGACCGGCTGCTGGTGGAGCCTGCGCCAGCGCCGCGAAGTGGCCACTGCTCGGGCGACCTCCTCCACCGAGAGCCCGTACCCGTCGGACAACAGTTGGTGCCACCTCGGGGTGGGCAGACGTCGCTCGGTCTCCCAGCGCTTCAGGTTCTCCGGGTCGAACCACGTGCCGCCTTGAGCGTCCTGTAAGAGCAGGGCCTGCTCGTCGCGGGTGAGTTCGGCCGTCTCCCGGATCCGCCTCAGCACGGCGCCGATGCCGTCTGGTGCCATCATGCCCGTCCCCCAAGCCTCTGAATGACTGGTGCCCGATCCTGGCCCCCCAAAGCGGCCCCCCGTGCGGAAAATGCACCCCCTGCTGGCACCACCGGTAGCACTACGGGCGGTAGTTGACTGTGTACCAGCCAAGCGGAGATCAGGCGAGATCAGTTCCTTCCCTCCGCACGGCACCCCCAAGCCCCCAGCTCCGGCCTGACGCCCCGAAGGGTCCCTTCGACATGCGCGTGTGCAGCAGCAGCTTCTTCCTGGCCCGCGACCCCGTCTCCGTCCCCATCAGCCGCCAGCGGCTCGGCCGACTGATCAAACAGTGGGGGGTCCGCACGGACAACGACAGCCGCCTGGCCCTGGACACCGTGATCTCGGAACTCGTCACCAACGCGGTGCGGCACACCACCGGGGCGATGCTCACCGTCGGGGTGCACGCCAACCTCGACCTGCGGCGCCTGATCATCGAGGTCTACGACGGCTCGCAGGCCCTGCCCCGCCAGCAGGTCTCGGGCCCGGACGCGGAGGCCGGCCGGGGCATGTTCCTGGTCGAGCGCCTGGCCCTCGCCCACGGGGCCGAGCACACAGTGCGGGGCAAGAAGGTCTGGGCCGAGGTCGCCCTGCCCGAGCAGCCGCTCACCCGCCGCCAGCTCCTCGTTCACCCCCGCCGGGCGGCCCGCGCGGTGGCCCGCCGCCTGTCGGGTCGGCGCCGCCCGCCGATACATCCGCCCGCCCTGGCCGCAACTGGCGCCCGCTGATTCACGCGCCCGCAGCCACGATCGAGAGGACGACATGACCACCACCCAGCACCACGCCGCGATCACGGACGCCGCCCGGCTTCACGGCCGGGCCGCCGTCCGCAGCTTCCTGGAGGGCCCCTCGCTCACGGCGGCCGACCTGTCGATGGTCCTGCTGGTGCGCGAGGACAGCGAGGGCGCCGACCGGCCGATGCCGACCGTCACGGTGGCCGAGATCCCGCAGACGGTGCGCGACCTCGCCGCTCTGGGCGTCCGCTCGGTGAAGGTGTTCGCCAACAGCCTGCACCGCGACGCCGAGGCGTCCGGCGCCGTGGCACCGGACAGCCTGATGGTGCGGGCCATCCACGCCGCCAAGGACGCCGAGCCGGGCATCGCGGTGATGACCGAGAACTGCCTGTGCGGCCACACCGACACCGGCGAGTGCCACCTGACCAGCGCTGGCCGGATCGACCTGGACCGCACGGCGGCGATGATCGCCGCCCAGGCCGTCATCCAGGCCGGCGCTGGCGCCGACATCGTGGGACCGGCCGCGATGATCCGGGGCACCACCGCCTGCGTGCGAGCGGCCCTGGACGATCACGGCCACCGCGACGTGGCGACCATGCCGCACCTGATCTTCGACTCCGCGCTCTACGAGGGCTACCGGGCCACCATGCGGGCCACCCCTGCCTCCGGTGCCCACCGGCCGTTCCAGATCAGCCCGCGCCAGCCGGAGACCGCGGTGGACACCGGCCTGGCCTTCGTCGGCGAGGGGGCGGACATGCTGCTGCTGGAGCCGGGGATGCTCTCGGTGGACGTGCTCGCCACCCTCAAGCAGAAGACGTCGGCGCCGCTGATGCCGTTCTCCGTCTCCGGCGAGTACACGCGGCTCGCCCCGCTCGACCCGGGCACCGGGCGGCGGGACTTCCGTCCGTTGCTGGAGCTGTTCACGATGCTCAAGCGCTCCGGGGCGGAGCGGATCATCACCTATGCCGCTGCCGACCTCGCCCGGCTGCTGACCGGCTAAGCGGCCGGGCGGATCTCCGACAGGATCGCCTCGGCGCCCTGGTCCAGGAGAAGGCCGGCCACCTGGATCCCCAGCTTCTCCGGCTCCGAGACGGGGCCGGAGAGGCGGGCCTCGACCTGCTTGGTCCCGTCCAGGGAGGTGACCTGCGCGTGCAGCGACAGCATGTCGCCGGTGGCCTTCGCGTAGGCGCCGACCGGCACCGAGCACCCGCCGTGCAGCTCGCCGAGCATCGCCCGCTCGGCCCGCACCTCCGCGTCCACCACCGGGTCGCCGGTGCCGGCCAGGATCTCGCGGGCCAGCTCGTTGTCCTCGCGGATCTGGATCCCGAGCGCCCCCTGGCCGGGGCTCGGCGGGAACTGGTCGAGCGGCAGCAGCTCGCCGATCGCGTCGTCCAGGCCGAGTCGCACCAGCCCGGCCGCCGCCAGGACGACGCCGTCCAGGTTCATCGTCTTGAGCTTGTTCAGCCGGGGCGGAACGTTGCCGCGAATCGGCACGAACACCAGGTCCGGGCGGACGTGCAGCAGCTGGGCGATCCGGCGGGCCGCCGACGTGCCGACCCGGCCGCCCTGCGGCAGGGCGGCCAGCGTCGAGCCGCACAGCGCGTCCCGCACGTCCTCGCGGCCCGGCGGGGGCAGCAGCACCAGGCCGGGCGGGTTGCTGGTCGGCAGGTCTTTCAGCGAGTGGACGATCACGTCCACCTCGCCCCGCACCAGCGCGGCTTCCTGCTCGGTGGAGAACGCGGAGCCGCCCGAGCGGGCCGACACCTGCGACAGGGCCGTCTTCCGGTCCCGGTCACCGCCTTCAAGGATCACCTGGTGGCGGAACTCGACGTCGGGGAAGCGCTCCCGCAGCGGCGCCAGGAACTCCTTGACCTGTGCTCGCGCGAGGTGACTGGCCCGCGATCCGACAATCAGCGTCCGCATTCCCGAACTCCCAGCATCTGAAGAGATGTTGACCGCATGTTACTCGAACACGGGCCTACCTTTTTCCGACGGTTTGTCGGAGTCGTGATTGGAGAGATCGAATGCCGTCCAACCGCCGCACGATCCGTATCGGTGCCCGCGCCTCGGCCATGTCGCTCGCCCAGGTTGCAGGCGTCCGGGCCGACCTGGCCGCACTTCACCCCGACGTGGTCACCGAGCTGGTGCCGTTCGTCGCCGCCGGCGACCGCGAGCCCGGCGAGCAGGCCGAGCTGCACGACAAGGGCGCCTTCACCGGCGACATCGAGGAGGCCCTGCTGAGCGGGGTGTGCGACCTCGCGGTGCACTGCATGAAGGACGTGGCGGGCGACCCGCTGGTCACCCCGGGCACCGTCTTCGCGGCCCACCCCAAGCGGGCGGACATCCGAGACGCCCTGATCCACCCGGGCGGCCTCACCCTCGACCAGCTGCCGCCCGGCACCCGGGTCGCCGCCTCCTTGATCCGCGACGGCGCCCGCGGGCTGATCGACTCGATCGACCACTGATCTCGCCCCTCGGCGGCGCCGGGGCCCTGCCGGGCGGCCTCCGAAGCGGCCTTCGGCAGGGCCCCTTGCCGGCCGCTTGGCCTCCCCGAGAAGGCTGCCGTGAGCCGGTCAGCCGTCGCGGTTCTGCGTTCGCATCATCTTCCCCAGCGCCGCGCGGGCCGAGATCATGTCGTCCTGGGTCTCGGCGAGCTCGCGCTCCAGTCGCTGTCTCTCAACCTCGGCGGCCGCCAGCTGGGAGGCCAGAAGCTGGTTCGCCTCGGTGAGTTCTTGAACCCGGGCGACCAGGTCCTTGGCCTGGACCGCGTTGACCTGCACGCCGAGATTCCGCTGCACGGCGGCCTTGAGCCGGTCTCGCTCCTCGGTCACGGCCCGAAGCTGGCCCCGCGCGAGCTCCAGATCCGTGGCCAGGCTCGCAGAACTCGCCACCGCCCCTTCCTTGCGCTCCCGGCCGCGGTTGCCGGCCTGCGACTTCCGGGCAGCCTCGATGTGCTCGCGGACGCCGTCGGCATAGACCAGCCAGTTCGACACCCCGGCGGCCCTGGCCACTGCCAGGAAGGTGATCGGGCCGCCGTTGGCCTTCAACTCGTCCACGACCGCGAGCACCTTGGCCCGCTTCTCTTGGCTGGCCTTCTGCCGGGCCTCCAAGAGCACCTGGGCGGGCTTGCGCGGCTGGGTCACGCTGCCTCCTCCGGCGGGCCGACGGTGGGCATCCCGAGGCTTACCGCCGCCCCCGAGGCGCCTGCCCGTAGCTTCCGCAGAACCTTGCTGGCCTCTTCCACCTCGTGCCTCATCTCCTCGGGCATCGACGCCAGATTCTTCTGCTGGGTCTCGCGCACCGCCTGGAAGGCGGCGATCTGGTCCTCGAAGTTGCGGACCACGTACTCTGCCGCACCCATCGCGATGGCGGCTTCCCGGTCTGCCTTCAACGCTCGGACGTGCTCCTCGATCGCAGGCAGGTAGGACGGGTCCGGACGGTAGGAGCCGCAGCCCGCGCACTGGAACCGGATGGGGCACTGCTTGCCGCCGGCCTTCACGTTACTGGGTTCGATACAGTTCCCGAACGGCACCGCAACCGACCCCAGCTCGTAGGCGGTGGCCGACCCGATCGGCGCGGGCGAGCCGTACCGGTCCGTCGCCAGCCGTCGAACGGTATTGATCGCCTCACGCTTCATCTTCGCGGGAACCCGATAGTAAGTCCCGGTGGTTTCAGCTGACTTGTGGTCCATCAGCGCTTGCAGGACATGAGGCTCGACACCGGCGTCCGCGTACCGCTGGCAGAAGGTGTGCCGGAAGGCGTACGGGAAGATCGCCGAGCGGTCGAACGGCAGCGGACTCCCGTCCGGACCGGGCTCCTCGGAGTCCAAGCCGGGCAGGCCGTCGATCCATGCCCGGATCGCCTTGGAGATGTAGCCGGTCGGCAGGTGGGCGCTTGCGGTCTTGTCGGTCAGCGTCGGGAAGAGGAACGGGGCGCTCTTCTTCGGCACGTCGATCGTGGCCCGGAGTGCCTGCCACTCCTTGATCGCGGAAACGGCCTCCATCCCGGCCATTGGCAGGGTCCGCCTCAACCGCTTGCCCTTGAAGTTGTGCCAGATCAGCTCGTACTCGCCGGAGTTGTACCGCAGGCAGTTCAGGTCGAGTCCGGCGACTTCGAGTGGACGCCGGCCGGTGTCACGAAGGATCACGTAGGCGGTCCGGAACATCGCGTGGACGTGCTCGGGCGCCATCCCTCCGTACGCCTGCCAGCCCAGCAGGTGCAGCTGCCGGTCGAGTTGGCGGATGACCGATTCCGGGATCGCCTTGCCGATCTCGTCTTCCTCGGCATCGACCCAGTCGATGCGGTGCTCGCGGTGACGGGTGAAGCGACTGGAGAGCCCGTCGAGGACTCCTTCCCGCCGGCCGAAGTCGATCACGGACAGGAAGTGGTGCAGCCAGCGGGCGCGTTGCTTGTACGCGACCGGGCTGCCGTCCTTCTGCGGAGCGGTCTTGAAGCCGTCCACGACGGCAGTCATGTCGGCATATCCGAGAACCGCGGGATCGTGGCCACCTCCAGGCCGAGTGGCAAGGGCTCGCGATGCAATACCTGCCGCGCGAAGCCCCAGGCGGAGCTCGTGTCCGTCCGGAAGAACAGTCTTCACCCAGTGCATGGCCAACTCGCGCAGCCACACCTGCTGAATCTCCGTGAAGTCGATACTTCCCGAGTGTCGCCGGAATCCCGTCAGGCTCTGCTTGGACGGAAGTCGCTCGGGGAGCGCAATGATATCCCAGACAAGCTTATCGGTCTCCTCAATTCCACGGGACCGGTCGAAGCTCCTCCGAAGGTCCTCCCCGAGCTCCTTGATAAATGAGTGGACCCCACCGCTCGTGACCTTGGGGAGTCCATCCTCGGACTCGCTCTGCACGATCAGGGAATGAATCCCCTTGAGGAAGCGCACAGCCTGCCGGATGTTCGTCGGACGCAGGGGGAACTGTCCGCGATCGTCGCGCAATTGAAGAACATGGAGCATTTCAAACCGGGCGAGCGGCTGTAGCGGCGTCAGGGAGAACTGATGAGCCGAAAGCGACGGCTCATGGAACTTGACCCACTCGTCATCGGGACGGTCCGGCGGCTTCACTCCCGGAATGTCTGGACGGTTCTTGACCCATTCGAAGCGGTGGGTTCCGCAGAGCCCGGCAGGCATTGTCCGCTCGCGCGGGCATCCCTGGATCGCGCAGGTGGCTTCGGCTTCGAGCGGCCGTTGCCCCGCAGCCCAAGCCGTCAGGCTCTTCCCCTGGGCGTCGTGGCGGTGGAAGGACCGCCAGCCCGAGTAGTGAGTTCGACACAGGCCCATAGACGAGTAGTGCCGTTGACAGCCGGAGACTATGCACAGGGTCTTCTCGACGTTGGTCCACCGGCGAACGTGCGGCGACTTCGGTATCCTCTGAAACTCATCGTGAGGCAATCCGCTCGCCGGTGAAAAGGAGCGTCGAACCGTTCCACTCGGTGGGCCGCCAGGCCGAATCAAGAGAGGTTTCGAGCCAGGATTTCCAGCCGTCGAGTGTGTCCTGGTTGAAAGCAATATCCTCCCTGAAGGCGATCACGTCGGCGTAATCGCCGGAACGAGGGGTGATCACCTTGGGGGTCATGGCTGCCACTGATGCTTTGCCCTTCACTTGGAATTCCTCAGATTAGTGACAGCTTCCACGGCGTCGCGCTTTTCCTGATCGCTGGCATGGATGTACTGATCCATCGACTGCGGACTCACGTGCCCCAAAAGATCCTGGACGACATCACGCCGACGCCCCTGGCGGATCCACCGGGTGGCCGCCGAATGACGGAACATGTGAGGGCGCGCTACAAATCCAGCCCGCTTGGCAAGGCGCTTGAACAGCTCGTAGGTGGACGGGTATTTCATCGGCTCGCCCAGAGGGACATGGAAAAGATTGACGAACACCATGTCGCACGCATCGGCCCGACTTACCGCGTCGCGCTCCCATTGGTATTCGGCGTAAAGGCCAGCAAGCTCTTGGGTGACCGGGAGCCACCTCGGCATCCGGGCCTTGGACAGCGCGCCGTTGGCGTTCTGGCGGCGTCTCACGTGGATGTGCGGGCCGGCCACCTTGCAGTCGAGCATCCGTGAGTTGGCCAGCAGGTGCATGTCCTCGCGGCGAAGTCCCAGGGCCTCGCCGATCCGAATTCCGGTCTCTGCCAGCAGAGTTACCAGAAGGCGGTCGCGCGCGTGCGTGGTGCAGCTGAGCACCTGCACGATCTCCTCGTCGGTCAGGTACTCGAATCCGGGCACCGCGACCTTGAATTTGATCTTCTGCGAGCGGACCGTGCGGTACTGGCCGTCTTCGCCGGGGTCGAAGCCTCGGGGCAGGTGGTGCAGGAACTTTGGCTCGCTCAACTGGGCAACCAGGTCGGCAGAGACCCAGCCGTGCATCGAACAGTGCCGCAGGAACTGGCAGATGGTGTTGATGATCGCGTTCGCAGTGCGCTTGTCGCGGTGGCGCGGCTCTGCTGGCACGGTCCGGCCCTTGGGCGGAAGAGGCTCGTCGATCAGCCAGTGAAGAAGCCGGGCGAGCTCGTTGAGAGTCGGCGCTGCCCAGCTGATGCCGAAGTCATGGCAGTAGGACAGGTACAGCGCGACCCGGCCCGCGTAGGTCCGTTCGGTGTTGACCGAGGCATCCTCCTGCGACCGCAGGACCGCCAAGTACGACTCCGCCTCGAAGTGGATCACGTAGTCACTGCTGACGACAGTCCACATTGGCTGACCATCAGCAGGCCCGACTGCCCTCTCGGATCGGAAGGCACGTGGCGTCGAGAGTTGGGATTGATACGTCACAGAAGACCCAAGGATAGATGTGAGGCACGTTGAGAGAGCAGCATGTATCTCACGTGCCAGAGGATTGGGAAGACACCCAAGATAAGCAGTGACCACTGCGGGAGCCGTGCAGGGCGAGCAGCCACAGGACGGTTTCCGGGCCGAGGGTGGCGTCGGCCGTCTGCCCGAGGTCGATCTGGCGATGGATGGAGGCGAGGATCGGCCACTGGCGCTGACTCGATGCACCTGCACCTCGCCCACCGCACTGCGGAGGCCCGATGACCGGTTGCAGACCCCGTTGCTCGGGTGCCCGAGCGGTCAGCTGCCGCGCCGGCCCCAGGCGGAGACCATGGAGAACGCCAGGTCCCACACCCGGGGATTCTGGAAGTCCGCGTAGACGTCGGCCAGTTCCGCCTCGGTGACCAGGCCGGTGTCCACCATCTTCCGGGACAGCGGCTTCATGCTGAGGTGCAGCATGCGCGCCATGTCGTCCTGGCCATGGAAGGGGAGGGTGCTGACATGGGCTCCGATGTCAGTGAGGCCGTGGTCCGCGAGCGGGGTCGGGAGGTGGCGGGTCCACGTGATGTCGGTGCCGGCGGTTTCGTGCATGACGCGCCACATGGCGGCCATGGCGTTGCGGTGGTGCGGGCGCGGGGAGGTGGCGGAGGTGGTGTCGGCGGTTTCCTCGATGACGAGCCACCCGCCGGGGCGCAGCCAGGAGGTGAGACGTTCGAGGAGTTCGTCCCGCCGGGGTACGTGGATGAGGACGAAGCGGGTGTGGACGAGGTCGAAGACGGGGCCCGGGTCGAAGTCTTCGGAGAGGGCATCGCCGGTGATGGTCGTCAGGCGGGGGTGGGTGGGGAGGAACCGGTCGTCGCGGTCGAGGGCGGTGACCTGGACACCCTGGTCGGCGAGCCACCCGGCGATCGACCCGCTTCCCGCGCCGATCTCCAGGCAGTTGCGTCCGGCGGGGGAGAGCAGGGAACCGATGACGTGCTGGGTGATGGGGTCGTAGGCGGTGGTGAGGTGCCTCAGCCGGTCTCGTTCTTCCTCTGTCGAGAGGGTGAAGATCTGGTCGTAGGTGTGGTGGTCGCTGTGGTCCACGGGGTGCTTCCTTCCCTCTGCTGGTCAACTCGTCATGCGATCCGCTGACCGTAGTCGTTCCCGTTCACGCCTGATTGACGGAGCATCAAATTCTCTCCCGGCGCGCTGGTACGCGAACTGCCCGGCGGTGGATCCCGAGTTGCGGACCCCGGGGACGGAGGGTGGCCGACGTGGCGGTCTCGTGGACGCGGCCGGGTGACACCGCCCCCGCGAGGCACCCGAGCGGAATAGTTGAACAATGAACTATGTTGTGTCGTGCAGGGTGCCACGAGGCACCTCCCGGGGGCTCGCGAGAGCTCCCGGACCGCCCGAGAGGACCACGAGATGAGCACCGCCGCGAACCACCCCCGGATCGACGTCCGCCGCGCCGGCGAGCGTTCCGCCACGAAGATCGACTGGCTGGACTCCAAGCACTCCTTCTCCTTCGGCGGACACCACGATCCCGCCAACACCCACCACGGGCTGCTGCTCGTCAACAACGACGACATCGTCAAGCCGGGCAGCGGCTTCGAGACCCATCCGCACCGCGACATGGAGATCGTCACCTGGGTGATGCAGGGTTCCCTGGTCCACCAGGACTCCACCGGCCACTCCGGCGTGATCTATCCCGGACTCGCCCAGCGCATGAGCGCCGGCACCGGCATCCTGCACTCGGAGAAGAACGACTCCTGGCGCCTCAGCGGCGCCGACACCCACACCGATCCCGTCCACTTCGTCCAGATGTGGGTCCTCCCCGACGAGGGCGGCATCACTCCGGGCTACGAACAGCTCGAAATCGACGACGAGCTGCTGTCCGGCGGCCTGATCCCGGTCGCCTCGGGGATGGACAAGCACGACGGCGCGTCCGCCATCCGCATCAGGAACCGCTATGCGGCGCTGCACGTGGCCCGCCTGCAGCCCGGCCAGAGCGTCGAGCTGCCCGACGCCCCTTTCGTGCACCTGTTCGTCCCCCGCGGCAACGTCGCCCTGGAAAGCGTCGGCCCGCTGGCCACCGGCGACGCCGTACGCTTCACCGCGATCGGCGGGCAGAAGGTCACCGCGGTCGAGCCGGCGGAGATCCTGGTGTGGGAGATGCACGCCACCATCGCCCGCTGACCGCGTATTCGGCGGCGGCAGGCGGCGCACGGTGCCGGACGGCTCCGCCCCGCCCCAGGATTCGTGTTCAGCGCTGCCGGGCGGCCGGCATCGCGGACGCCAGCTCCGTGCGCCCGGCGATTCCCAGCTTGCGGTAGGCGCGCGTCAGGTGCTGCTCGACCGTGCGCGGTGCCAGATGCAGCCGGCCGCTGATCGCCGCGTTGGTCAGTCCTCGGGCCGCCAGGTCGGCGACGGCCTGTTCGCTGCGGGTCAGGGCGGTTGCCGGCCTGGTGCCGGGGCGCCTTCCGTGGGCGCGCAGCGCCTCGCGAAGGGCGGGCACGAACAGACCCATCCCGTACTGTTCCGCGATCCGCAGTGCCTCGGCCAGTCCGTCCGGCTCGTCGAGCGCCAGCAGGGCCCGCACCAGTGCCGACCGGGCGGGGGTGCCCCGGGTGAGGTCGACGGCCTCGCGCAGCAGGGCCGTGTCCCCGTGCACGATCCCGGCCGCGGACAGCGCGACGCCCAGCGTGTGCGGGGTGCCCCACCGGCGGGCCGGCCGCAACTCGTCGTCGGCCAGCCGGCGGGCCTGCGCCACGTCGCCCAGCCCGTGGGCGGCGAGCGCTCCGAGGGAGCGCCAGGGGAGGACCAACGGGTTGTCCACCGTCCCCGGCAGCAGCCGCCCGCACATGAGGGCGTCGGAGAGCGCCTCCTCCCACCGGTTCTGGGCCAGTCGCAGACCCGCACGCGTACCCGCCACCACGAACTGGTCCGTCGAGCGGAGTTCACCGGAGGCCAGCGCCCCCAACGCCTCCTCCGCCTCGTCGAGACGGCCCGCCGCGAGCAGCGCGCCCACGACGAACCCGCCCACGTGGAAGATCGGTCGCCCGCTCCCGGGGACGGCCTGGGGCCCCTCGACGTCCCGGGCGGCGGTCAACGCGTCGTCGGTGTGGCCGGCCAGCAAGGCGCACATGAACCGGACCCAGACCGTGCCCCGCAACACGACCGGCCAGCCCCGGCGAGCCGCCAGTTCCTCCGCCCTGGCCGTCCAGGCCAGGGCGTCGTCGAAGCGTTCGGACGTCAGCAGCCCCTGGACCGCCCCGTACTGGATGTGCATGTCGGCCGCTTCGGGTTCCCCCGCGCCCCAGAAGAGGTCCAGTGCCCTGGCCGCCTGAACGGCGCAGGCCTCGGCGTCCGAGGCGATCTCCCCGGCGAGCTGGGCGCGGGCCGCACACACGATCGCCAGGCCGTGCGGGTGGGCGTCGGCCACGGTCTCCACCTGGTCCAGGACCGCGCGCACCGGGCTGTCGGACAGCCAGCCGGCACCCATCGAGCGGGCGATCAGCGGAAGAACCGCGGCCAGATCGTGCCCGGCCACCTTGTCGATGACGGCGCCCACCACCGTCGTTCCCGCGCTGAAACCCTGTGTGTTCAAGGTGGCGAGGAGCAGGTCGGAGGCCACCTGGGCGTGCAGGTCACCGCTGGGCGGCCCGGTCTGGAGCAGGTGGGCGGCGATCCGCTCGGTGCTGAGGAAGTGCCGGTGGCAGAACTCGGCCGCTGTGACGTGCAAGGCACGGGTGCGCAGCGGACGGCGTCCTGGTCGTCGAGCGGACGGGCGATCGGCACGGGGACGCCCACGACGTCGTCCCAGAGCCCGGGCCCGCCCTGCCGGACTCCCGCCGGAGCGGATCCGGCGGACCGTCAACCACGGCTGATGGTCCCGGTGGTGATGGTGATGTGCTTGTACTCGACGAAGTCGTCCATCACCGCCATGCCGTTCATCCGGCCGAGGCCGGACTGCTTGAAGCCGCCCTCCTCGAACTCGTCGTAGACCGTGGCCCAGTCGTTGATCCAGATGGTGCCGGCGTCCAGTTCGCGTGCGACCCGCAGCGGGCGGTCGATGTCGCGGGACCAGATGCTGGCGGCGAGGCCGTACATGTTGTCGTTGGCCAGGCGGACGGCGTCGGCTTCGGTGTCGAAGACCTGGAAGGTGAGGACCGGGCCGAAGGTCTCCTGCTGGACGATGTCGAGGGAGTTGTCGGTGACCTCCAGCAGACTGGGGTGGTAGAAGGCGCCCTTGGCGAGCGGCCCCTCGGTGATCGGGCCGCCGCGGACCAGGGGTTTGGCCCCGGCGGCGATCGCGGCCTGGACGACCTGGTCGATGCGTTCGGCGTTCGCCTTGTCGATGACGGGGCCGAGTTCGCTGGCCGGGTCGGCCGCCGGGCCCACCCGCAGGTTCTCCAGCCGGTCGGTCAGGCGCTCGCGCAGCACGTCGGCGATGCCGCGTTGGGCCAGGATGCGGCTGCCGGTCATGCAGAACTGGCCGTTGAAGACGACCAGGGCGTTGACCAGGGCGGGGACCGTGGCGTCCAGGTCCGCGTCGTCGAACACCAGCATGGGGGTCTTGCCGCCGAGTTCGAGGCCGCAGCGCTTCAGGTGCTCGGCGCCGGTGGCGGAGATCGCCCGGCCGACCTCGGTGCTGCCGGTGTAGCTGATGCACGGCACGTCGGGCGAGGCGACCAGGTGGCGGGCACCGTTGCCGTGCAGTTCGGTGAAGGCGTTGACCACACCCCGGGGCAGTGTCCGGGACTCGGAGAAGATCCGGTAGATCAGGGAGTTGATCTGCGCGGTCCGGCCGGGCATCTTGACCACGGCGGTGGTGCCGGCGGCGAGTGCCGGGGCGAGCGAGCGGATCAGGAGCACGAGCGGCGAGTTCCAGGGCGTGATGATGCCGGACACCCCGCGCGGCTGGCGCAGCACCATGGAGAAGGAGCCGGGCTTCACCTCCAGCGCGCGGCCGTACTCGGTGCGCACCAGCGAGGCGTAGTAGCGCAGCTTGTGCGGCACCATCTCCGCCTCGAAGCGCGCGTGCGGCTTGAGTTTGCCGGTCTCCAGGGCCAGTGCCTCGACGAGCTCCTCGGTGTGGTCCATGAAGGCGTGGGCCAGCTCGTTGAGCACGCGGACGCGCAGCAGCCGGTCGTCCTTCCACCCGGTCCGCTCGAAGGCCGCCTTCGCCGCCGCGATCGCGGCGGCGGCCTCCGTCTCGCCGCCGTCGGCGTACCGGCCGATCGTCTCTCCGGTGGCGGGGTTCACGCTGTCGGCGTGCGACTGCGAATCCACCCACTCGCCGTTGATCCAGTGCAGTGCGGTCGTGTTCATGCGGTTCCTGCCCTACGGGAGGAGGACGGCGCGGTACTTGGCCTTGCCCATGTTCTGGAAGGTGTTCTCGGCGTCGTCGAGGGGGTGGGTCTCCACCATCGGGCGGACACCCTTGAGGGCGGCGAAGGCCATCGCCTCCTCGCTGTCCTTGGCGTGGCCGCTGTACCAGCCGGCCAGCTCCCGGCGGCCGAACACCAGGAGTTCGGGGTCGACCTGGATCGGGTCCTGGCCGGTGGCGATCACGACCAGGCGGCCGTTCGGCGCGAGCCCCTGGACCAGGTCGGCCTGGGAGGGGCTGTGGCCGGCGGTGGAGATGACGGCGGCCGCCCCACCGTGCTTGGCCAGCGCCTCGCCCGCGCTGCCCTCGTCGCTGTCGATGTACTCGTCCGCGCCGAGCCGGCGGGAGACGTCCTCCTTGGTACGCCCGCGGTTGATCGCCACCGTGCGGAAGCCCATCTTGTCGGCGAACTGCACGGCCAGGTGGCCGAGGCCGCCGATGCCGTGGACGGCGACGGTGTCGCCGGGGCCGGCGCCGCAGTGGCGCAGCGCGTTGAAGGTGGTGATGCCCGCGCACATCAGCGGGCCCGCCTCCTCGAAGGAGATCGCGTCGGGGATCCGGGCCAGGGCGTCCTGTGGTGCGACGACGCACTCGGCGTAGCCGCCGTCGTAGGTGACGGCGACGACGTTGCCTTGCACGCAGTTGGCGAAGTCGCCCCGGCGGCAGGGGTCGCAGACGAAACAGCTCCCGCCGTGCCAGCCGATGCCGGCCCGGTCGCCGGACTTCCAGGCGGTGACGCCGGGGCCCACCGCGTCGACCTCGCCGGCGATCTCGTGGCCCGGCACCCGGGGCAGGCGCACGCCGAGCAGGCCGTACCGGACGACGTTCTCGCCGCCGCACACCCCGCAGGCCCGCACCCGGACCCGGACCTGGCCGGGGCCCGGCTCGGGGACCGGCAGTTCGCCGACCACGAAGGGTTCGCCGACCTCGACCGCCTGGACGGCTTTCATCGTTGACGTGCTCATCCTGGTCACTCCTCGCGTTCCTCGTCCTGTTCGGCCCGGCGGCGTCAGTTGCTGGAGCGGCGTCAGTTGCTGGAGCCGCCGTTCATCAGGACCTCCTCGCCGGTGATGAAGAACGATTCGTCGCCGGCCAGGAATTCGGCGACGTCGGCGACGTCCGTGGGGGTGGCGAGGCGGCCGATCGGGATCGTGTCCAGCAGCGCCTTCTTGTACGGGTCGTCGTCGCCGACACCGGTGAAGATGCCGGCGCCGTCGATCGGGCCGGGCAGCAGGGAGTTGACCGTCACACCCCGGTGGCCGATCTCCTGGGCGAGGACCTTCACCAGGTACTTCGGCGCGGACTTGCTGGTGCCGTAGAGGCCGAGACCGGGCTGGGGGCGCGCGGTGGAGCTGGAGGCCATGTTGATGATCCGGCCCCCGTCCGAGACGTGGCGGGCGGCGGCCTGGATCACGAAGAACGGGCCCTTGGTGTTGACCCGGAACAGCAGGTCGTAGTCGTCCTCGGTGATGTCGGTGACCGGGATGTTGACCTTCTCGACACCGGCGTTGGCGACCACGATGTCGATCTTTCCGAAGGCGTCCAGGCCGGCCTTGAACAGCTTCTCGATCTCGGCGACGTCCGACACGTCCGCCTGGACGGCGATCGCGCGGACGCCCGATGCGGTGGCCTTGGCCACCGCATCGTCGGCCGGCGCCCTGTCCCGGGAGTAGTTGAACACGACATCCGCTCCGCGCTCCGCGAAACGCAGCGCGACCGCTCTGCCGAGCCCCTTCGACGAGCCGGTGACCAGCGCGACCTTGCCCCTCAACGACTGTGCCATCTGGGAGTCCCTCTCTCGGCCCGCCCACGTCCGTCCCGGGCCTGCGCGACGATGACCCCCTAGGCCAGTGAACCCGCCGTGCCCGGCAGGCGCATCTCCACGACGTCGTACGCCCGATGGGCCGGAACCGGTACCGCACTGGGGTACCCGCGAAGCGGAGGACCGAGGGGGCCCGTACCCGGTACGGGCCCCCTCCTCACCCCGGTGGCGCCGCTCAGGGGACCAACGGCCGGTGGCAGGCCACGGTGCGGCCCGGGGCGACCTCGCGCAGGGAGGGCGTCTCGCTCGCGCAGCGGGCGTCGGCCAGGGGGCAGCGGGTGCGGAAGCGGCACCCGGAGGGCGGGGCGAGCGGGGAGGGCGGATCGGCCGGCAGCAGGCCGGTGTCGCCGAGCGGGCGGCCGGGTTCGGGGACGGCGGCGAGCAGGGCGGCGGTGTAGGGGTGGGCGGGGGCGGCCAGGACCTCCTCGGTGGGGCCCTGTTCGCAGAACCGGCCGAGCTGGAGGACGGCGACGTCGTCGCTCACCGCCCGCACCACGCCGAGGTCGTGCGAGATGAACAGGCTCGCCAGGCCGCGTTCCTCGGTCAGCCGGCGGAGCAGGTTGAGGACGGTGGCCTGGGCGGAGACGTCGAGGGCGGAGACGGCCTCGTCGGCGATGAGGACGCGTGGTTCGGCGGCGAGCGCGCGGGCGATGGCGACGCGTTGGGCCTGGCCGCCGGAGAGCTGGGCCGGCCTGCGGTCGCCGAACAGCGCGGGCGGCAGGCCCACCGCGGTCAGTTGCTGCTCGACGACGGCCGCCCGGTCGCGCGCCGGGTCGGGGTGGGCGTCGAGCGGTTCGGCGACGAGGTCGCGGACCGTCCGGCGGGGGTTGAGCGAGGAGAGCGGGTCCTGGAAGACCATCTGCATCCGGGGTCGCAGCGCCCGCAGCGCGCGCGGGGAGAGCGCGGCGAGGTCGGTGCCGTCCAGGGTGACGGTGCCGGCGGTGGGCGGGGGCAGCCGCAGCAGGGCCTTGGCGATGCTGCTCTTGCCGGAGCCGGACTCGCCGACCAGGGCGAGGGTACGGCGCTCCCGCAGCTCCAGGGCGACGTCGCTGACGGCGTGCAGCGGTCCGGAGCGGGTGCGGTGGATCACCGAGAGGCCCTCGGCCCGCAGGACGGGGGCAGTCGGGGCGGCGCTCATGCGGCGTTCTCCATCGTGCTGAGGGGGAAGTGGCAGGCCACCGTCCGCCCGGGGCCGGCCGGCTGGACGGGCGGCGCGGCCGTGGTGCAGAGCGGCCGGGCGAGCTCGCAGCGCGGGGCGAACGGGCAGCCCGCGGCCGGCCGGGAGAGGTCCGGCGGCGAGCCGGGGATGGCCGGCAGGGTACGGCGCAGCGGTCCGGTGACGCGCGGCACCGAGCGCAGCAGCGCGGCGGTGTACGGGTGGGCGGGCCGTTCGGTGACCTCCTCGGTGGGGCCGGTCTCGACGATCCGGCCGCCGTACATGACGGCGATCCGCCGGGCCCGCCCGTAGAGCAGGCCGATGTCGTGGGTGATCAGGAGGGTGGCGAGGCCGCGGGTCTCGCGGTGGCGGTCGAGCAGGTCGAGGACGGTGCGCTGGACGGTGACGTCGAGGGCGGTGGTGGGTTCGTCGGCGAGCAGCAGGGCGGGTTGCCCGGCGAGGGCGGCGGCGATGCCGACGCGCTGGCGCAGGCCGCCGGAGAGTTCGTGCGGGTAGGCGCGGGCGCGCCGGGCCGGGTCGGGGACGTCGACGGCGGCGAGCAGGTCGGTGGCCAGCTCGCGGCGGGCCCGGCGGCCGATCCGGCGCCGGTTGGTGAGCGACTCGGTGACCTGGTCGGCGATCCGGACCACCGGGTTGAGCGAGGTCATCGGGTCCTGGTGGACCATGGCGACGCCGGTGCCGAGCAGTTCGCCGCGGCGGGCGGCGGTGGCGGTGAGCAGGTCCTCGCCGTTCAGCAGCACCGTGCCGGTGGACTCCACCCGGGTGGTGCGGGCGTGCACGCCGAGGACGGTGCGGGCGAGGACGGACTTGCCGGAGCCGGACTCGCCGACCACCCCGAGGCACTCCCCCGCCTCGATGGTGAGGCTGACGTCGTGCAGGATGTGCAGCGCCCGGCCGTCGGGGGTGTGGATCGTGGTGTCGAGCGAGCGGACGTCCAGAACCGCGGTGGTCATGCGGGCGCTCCCTTCCGGTGGGGCGAACGCAGGTGCTCGCCGAGGTAGTTGAGCGCGAGGACGGTCAGGCAGAGCACCGCGGCCGGCGCGAGCGAGATCCACGGCGCGCTGCCGAGCGTGGTGCGGCCCTCGGCGATGATGCCGCCCCAGGACGGCTCCGGCGGCCGCAGCCCGAAGCCGAGGAAGCTGAGCGAGCCCTCGGCGACGATGGCCACCGTCGTCGCGGTGAAGGCGAAGGTCAGCGCGATCGGCGCGACGTGCGGGACGACCTCGCGGCGCAGGATCCGCAGCGGCGCGGTGCCGATCATCCGGGCGGCCTGGACGAAGCCGCGTTCGCCGAGCGACAGCACGACCGCCCGGACCACGCGGGTGAACGAGGGGACGGTGAACAGGCCGATCAGCGTGCCGATCACGGGCAGGCCGGGGCCGCGCAGCGACACCACGATCATCACCAGGATCAGCGTGGGGACGGACATGAGCAGGTCGGTGGCGAAGCCGATGGCCTTGTCGACCGGGCCGCGGAACCAGCCGGCGGCCAGGCCGAGCACGCCGCCGCCGAGCAGGCCGACCGAGACGGTCAGCGCGGCGACGGCGAAGGAGGCGCGGGCGCCGGCCACGGTGCGTTGGAGGAGGTCGCGGCCGGAGGCGTCGGTGCCGAGCCAGTGGCCGGGGCCGGGAGGGGCGGAGGGGTGGGCGAAGTCGCCGTGCAGCGGGTCGAAGCCGGGCAGCAGCGGCAGCAGCAGGGCGCAGAGCGCGACGGCGGCCAGCCACGCGGTGGCGGCGACCACCCCGGCCGGGGGCCGCCGCCGGGCCGGCCCGGCGGGTACGGCCCGCACCGGCTCCGGTGCGGCGGTCTCAACGGTGGTCATGGGCGATCCTCGGGTCGAGCGTGCGGTAGAGCAGGTCGACCGCGAGCGTGGCCGCGACGACGGCGGTGGCGCTGACGACGACGACGGCCTGGATGACGGGGAAGTCGCGGGCGTTGATGGCTCCGGCGGCGAAGCCGCCGATGCCGGGGACGGCGAACAGCGTCTCGACCAGGACCGAGCCGCCCAGGGAGGTGCCGATGCCGATGCCGACCAGGGTGACGAGCGGGAGCGAGGAGGGCCGCAGGGCGCGGCGCAGCAGGAGCCGGCCGGTGCCCATGCCGCGGCTGCGGGCGGCGGCGATGTGCGTCTGGTCGAGGGTGTCCAGCAGTTGGCCGCGCAGGGTCCGGGTGAAGACGGCGGCCTCGGTGAGGCCGAGGGTGAGCGCGGGCAGGACGAGGTGGCGCAGGTTCTCGACCGGGTCCTCGGTGAACGGCGTCCACCCGGTGGCGGGCAGGATGCGCAGCTGGACGGCGGCGATCCAGATGAGCAGCAGGCCGAGCACGAAGCCGGGCACGGCGAGCCAGACGAAGGCCCCGGCGGTGGCGACCCGGTCCAGCGGGCCGCCCGGCTTCCAGGCCGAGAGCAGCGCGACGGGCAGGGCGATGCACAGCGCCACCAGCTGCCCGGCGAGGAAGAGTTCGAGGGTGACGGGGATGCGGTCGGCGAGTTCGGAGGTGACGGCGGCGCCGCTGGTGAGCGAGTGGCCGAGGTCGCCGTGCAGGGCGTCGCCGAGCCAGTGCCAGGTGGCGGTGAGCAGGTCGTCGTCCAGCCCGAGGCGGGCCTCGTAGGCGGCGACCTGCTCGGGGGTGGCGGTGGGGCCCAGCGCGGCGACCGCCGGGGAGCCGGGCATCAGGTGCGGCAGCCGGAGCGCGGCGAGGGTGACCAGGAGGAGGGCTGCGCCGGCCCGCCCGACCGGCCCAGCGGCACCCCACAGGCGGGCACCCCACAGGCGGGCGACCGGGTGGCGGGCGGCGCCGGGCCGCGAGGCCCTGACGGCGGCGGCCGTCACTTCTTCACCCACAGGACCGCGGGGGAGACGTTGACGACGGTCCGCCGGGACACGTCGGGCAGGCCGGCGACCCGGGTGGTGGCGAGGAAGCCGACCGGGTTCTCGGTGAGGAAGAGCATCGGGGCGTCCGCCACGACGGCCTGCGCCGCCTCCTGGTAGGAGCGGGCCCGCTGGGCCTGGTCGAGCGAGGCCCGCCCGGCGCCGATCGCCCGGGCGGCCCCGGGGCTGTCCCAGCCGCTGAAGTTGAACGGGGAGTCGGGCAGGTAGAGGCTGGCCAGCGCGGTGTCGGTGTCACCGAACATGCTGGTGACGAAGTCCATCACCTGGAACTTGCGCTGGAACATCGCGGTGCCCAGGCTCGCCGCGTCCATCGGCTTGACGGTCATCCTCACCCCCGCCTCGGCCAGCATCTGCTGGAGGACGGTGGCCCGTTGCTGGCTCTCGGGCCGGTTGTCGACCAGGTACTCGAAGGAGAGGTCCGGGTGGCCGGCCTCGGCGAGCAGCGCACGGGCCCTGGCCACGTCGCGGGCGGGGTACGCCGCGGCGCCGGTGCCCCGGTAGGGGGAGGTGGAGCCGATCGGGCCGTCCGAGACCTTGCCCTGGCCGACGTAGACGACCTTCTCGACGGACTCGCGGTCGATCGCGTACTGGAGGGCCCGGCGGACCTTCGGGTCGTCGAAGGGGGCGGCCTTGGTGTCGAACACGACGGTGGAGGTGGAGCCGGGGCCGGTGGCGGCCCGCAGCCCGTCGCCGGCGGCCTGCTTGTACTGGGCGGGGGTCTCCGTCCAGATCAGGTCGGCGTCGCCGGAGCGCAGCGACTGGTAGCGGCTGTCGGCGTCCGGCAGCACCCGGTAGACGAGCTTGTCGGCGTGGCCCCTGGCGCCCCAGTAGGCGGGGTTGCGGGCGAGGGTGACGGAGACTCCGGGCTGCACGCTCTCCACGGTGTACGGGCCGGAGCCGACGGCCGGGGCGTCCCCGGCGGGCGGCTCGGAGACGTAGCCGAGCGAGCGGGTGAAGAGGCTGGGGAAGGCGGCGTTCGGCGCCTTGAGGGTGAAGGTGACGGAGGTCGGGGAGTTGACCGCCATGGCGCCGATGGTGGCGGCGTCGGCGGTGCAGGAGCACTTGGCCTCCGGCTTGGCGAGGCGGTTCACGTGGTCGACCACGGCCTGCCCGTCCACCGGCTTGCCGTCGCTGAAGGTCACGCCCTCGCGCAGGTCGAGGGTCCAGCCGGTGGCGTCGGCGTTGGGGGTGAAGGACTTCGCCAGGTAGGGCTTCGCGGCGCCGTTGTCGTCGTTGACCATCAGCGGGTCGTACAGCGCGTTGGCCAGGATCATCATCGGCATCTGGGTGAGCGTGCCGTCGGCCGGGTCGAGCTTGGCGAACGGGCGGTCCAGGCCGATCTTCAGGGTGCCGCCGTCGACCGGCGCGCCGTCGTTCGCCGCCGACGGGGCGGAGCCGTCTCCGGACACCGCGTCGTCGGAGGCCGAGCAGGCGCCGGCGGTCAGGGTGACGGCCAGTGCGCAGGCCACCGATGCCACAACGTGCTTGTGCCGCTTCATGGTTCCTCGGGATTCTCAGGTCGCGGGGGTGGGGCGCCGGCAGGGGGGACTGCCGACGACGACACCATTTCGGAGGTGGCAGTACTGCCAAAAGGCAGTTGTGCAAACGCCGCGTGGCCAGCTGCCGAAGAGTCGGCGCGCGCCTTGAGCGGGTCACGCCGGACGTGATTCGGTACTGGCCGTGGCGGTACGCGAGGCACCGCCCCAGCGACACCCGGCGACGGGCTGACGACGAGGAGCGGTACACCGATGCGGGCGCAGGAGACGGACACCGTGGCAGAGCTGGGCATGCGCGACCGCAAGAAGGCGCGCACCCGCGAAACCATCCGCACCGCCGCGCTGGACCTCTTCGAGGAACAGGGCTTCGAACGCACCACGGTCGACCAGATCTGCCGCCGCGCCGACGTCGCCCACCGCACGTTCTTCCGCTACTACGCCACCAAGGAGGCCCTGCTCTTCGGCATGGACTACGGCCGGACCGTCCTCGGCGCCTTCGCCGCCGCCCCCGCCGACCTCAGCCTCTGGGAAGCGTTCGGCCACGCCCTGGCCGCCACCGGCGGACGCATGGAGGAACCCGCCGAGCACACCACCCGCCGCCGGGCGCTGCGCCGCGAGTTCCTGGAGATCAAGTCGGTCCGCGACCACGCCCTCGTGCTGGTCGACGACTTCGGCCAGCGGGCCGCGGACATCGCCGGCGAGCGCCTCGACGTGGACCCGCGCACCGACCTGCGCCCGGCGGCGCTCGGCGCGATGCTCGCCGGCATGATCCGGCGCCACATCCTGATCGGCTCCGAGACCGGCGGGCTGGCCGACTGGGCCGACGCCTTCCAGGACGCCCTGCGCCCCACCCGGTGACCGGCCGCCCCACCGAGCACCGCCCTCACCTTCGTACCGTCTCCGTTCCCGTGATTCGCACCGTCTCCGTTCCCGTGATTCGCACCGTCTCCGTTCCCGTGAAAGGCCCCCGCATGTCACTGGTCAACTTCCGCGACCCCGCCGTCCTCGCCGACCCCGGCGGTCGGTGGATCCGCCCCGGCGCGCTCTACCGCTCCGCCCAGCCCTTCCCGGCCGCCGACGAGGCCACGGTCGACCAGCTGCGCGCTGCCGACGTCCGAACGGTCGTGGACCTGCGGAGCTCCGCCGAGTGCGACCCGGCCGACTGGGCGGCCGTCGAGGCCACCGGGGTGACCGTCGTCGCCGCCAGGGTGGACCCCGCCTCCGACACCGTCGCCGCGGCCATGCGGACCATGACCGGCGCCGCCGACCTCGGCGCCTTCTACCTGCTGATGGCCGAGCAGGCGCCCGGGGCCGTCGCCGTCGCCGTGGAGGCCGCCGCCCGGCCCGGCGGCGTCCTGCTGCACTGCGCCGCCGGCAAGGACCGCACCGGCCTGCTCACCGCCCTGCTGCTCGACGTCCTCGGCGTCCCGGCCGAGGAGATCATCGCCGACTACGCCCGCACCACCGACGCCCTGCCGCAGATCTTCGCCGGCCTCGCCGAGCGCCACCGCACCGCCCTCAACGACACCGCCGCCCGCCGCTCCGTCCCCGCCCCGCTGCTGGCGGCCCCCGCCGAGGCGATGGCCACCTTCCTCGACCTGGTCCGCACCCGCCACGGCGGCTCGGCCGCCTTCCTGGCCGCCTGCGGCGTCACCGCCGCCACGCTCGACGCCTTCCGCGCCAAGACCGCCCCGGAGGCCGTCGCATGCTGACCCTGCTGCGCCACACCGACGGCACACCGTTCCGCGACCTCAACCACAACGGCACCATGGAGCCCTACGAGGACCCGCGGCTGCCCGTCGAGGAGCGCGTCGAGGACCTGCTCGGCCGGATGACCCTCGCCGAGAAAGCCGCCCTGATGCTGCACGGCCGGATGATCCCCGGCGGCCCGGACGGCCGGGCCGGCCGCTACCCGACCGGCGCCCACCTCATCACCCGACACGGCCTCACCGCCTTCGCCATGATGGCCGTCCCCGACGCCCGCACCATGGCCGGGTGGAACAACCACGTCCAGGACCTCGCCGCCGCCGAACGCCTCGGCATCCCGGTCACCCTCGCCTCGGACCCCCGGCACGGCACCTCCGCCAACCCGCTCACCGCCGCCAGCGGAGGCGGCTTCAGCCTCGGCCCCGAACCGATCGGCCTCGCCGCCGCCGACGACCCGGCCCTCGTCCAGGAGTACGCCGCCCTGATCGGCCGCGAACTGCGCGCCGTCGGCATCCGGCTCGCCATCCACCCGATGGCCGATCTCGCCACCGAACCGCGCTGGGCCCGGATCAGCGGCACCTTCGGCGAGGACGCCGACCGCGCCTCCCGCACGATCGCCGCCTACATCCGCGGCCTCCAGGGCGAGCGCATCGGCCCGGACAGCGTCGCCTGCATGACCAAGCACTTCCCCGGCGGCGGCCCGCAGTTCCGGGGCGAGGACTCGCACTTCGCCGCGGGGCGCCGCCTGGTCTACCCCGGTGGCGCCTTCGAGCACCACCTGCGTCCCTTCGAGGCCGCCTTCGAAGCCGGCACCGCGCAGATCATGCCCGCCTACGCGATCCCCTCCGGCACCGGCCTGGCCGAGGTCGGCGCCAACTTCAACCACGACGTCATCACCGGCCTGCTGCGCGGCACGTACGGCTTCGACGGCGTCGTCTGCACCGACTTCAACGCCATCACCGGCATGGACGTCCCCGGCCTCGTCACCCTCCCGCCGCGCCACTGGGGCGTCGAGGAACTGCCGATCACCGAGCAGGTCGTGCTCACCCTCGACGCCGGCGCCGACCAACTCGGCGGTGAGACCGACCCGGAGCTGATCCTGGCCGCCGTCCGCTCCGGCGCCGTCGCCGAGCAGCGGATCGACGAGTCCGCCCGCCGGATCCTGCGCGACAAGTTCCGCCTCGGCCTCTTCGACGACCCCTACGTCGACCCGGACGCCGCCGCCGAACTGGTCGGCGCCCCGGCCGGACGCGAACTCGGCCGCCGGCTCCAGGCGCGCTCGCTGGTGCACCTCGCCGGGCAGCCGCCCACCGGGACGCGCCTGTACGTCGAGGGCGTGGACCCGGAGGTCGCCGCCCGCTACGGCACCGTCGTCGACCGGCCCGAGGACGCCGACGCCGCCGTCATCCGGATCGCCGCGCCCTACGAGCAGCGCGAGGGATTCCTGGAACGGCACTTCCACAGCGGCTCGTTGGAGTACCCGGCCGGGGAGGCCTCGCGACTGCGCGGCATCGCCTCCGCCGTCCCGACCGCCTTCGCCGTCCACCTCGACCGCCCCGCCGTCCTCACCCCGCTCATACCCCACGCCGCCCTGCTCATCGGCGAGTTCGGCGCGCACGACGACCTCGTCCTGGACGCCGCCCTCGGCCGCGCCCCGATGACCGGCACCCTCCCCTTCGACCTGCCGCGCTCGGACGCCGCCGTCGAAGCCGCCCGCGAGGACGTCCCCTTCGACACCCGCGACCCGCTGTTCCGCTGCGGCCACCCGGCCGCCCGCTGATCTGCCGCACCGGTCGCCCCGCACCGGTGGCCCCGCACCGGTGGCCGCGCACCGGTCCTCGGTGCGGGGCAGCAGCAGCTCGATGCGGTCGGCATACCGGCGAGTCCTCCAGTGACCGGGGCTCCCTGTCCGGGAGTTGGGAACGGCCGACCGCATCTCAACCAGCCGCGCACGCGGCCGCCCCGGTCACCGAATAGGTGATCGCCGGCTGATGCCGTACAGTCGGTACTACCGACGCGGGGTGGAGCAGCTCGGTAGCTCGCTGGGCTCATAACCCAGAGGTCGCAGGTTCAAATCCTGTCCCCGCTACTTCCGACGCCGGGGCCGACGCACATGTGTGCGTCGGCCCCGGCGCTTTCATCCCTTCTTCCACTCCTGTCCCGCTCCTACGCCCGTGAACAGCGGCTGCGGACGGTGCGGCTCGCCACCGAGCCCGGTCAGCTCACCGTTGTGGTGCTGAGCGCCTGCGCGGTGGCCGGGTAGCAGGCGGTGGGCACGTCGACGGTGAAGAACGAGACGGGCACGGTCGCCGTGAAGGTCAGCCCCGGGTCCGAGTAGCCCGTGCCGGCCACCGAGGTGCGGATGACGCTGCCGGAGGCCCCGGCGGCCAGGTTCAGGGTCAGCGCGGGGAGCGTGAAGGTGCCGCCGCCGTCGACCGACCCGTTCACCGTGACCACGACGTTGCCGTTGTTCACCGCGACGCTCGCGCTGCCCGAGTAGCCGGAGCCGCCGGTCAGCGACTCGCCGGTCAGCGTGGCGTTCGCGGGGACCGGCACGGTGAGCACGATGGTGCTGATCGACTGGACGCTGTAACCACCCACCGTGGTGGGCACGGTGAGCGCGTCGGGGGCCAGGGTGACGGTGAACTGGCTGCCGGCCGCGACCGCGGCGGGCGCGGTGGCGTTGACACCGGCGTTGAGGTTGAAGGTCTGTGCCGACCCGATCGGCGGAGTCGCCTGGCAGGCCAGGACGACCGGGGTGTCCGCAGCCGCGGCGGTCGGCGCGAAGAGCCCGACCGCCGCCACGCCGCTGGCGAGCACGACCGCGGCACGTCGGAGAGCAGAGGTCATTCTCATGAGGGTTCTCCCGAGAAGCCCGAGGTGGGGGTGAGGGTGAAGGTGCGCGCGAGCGTCGGGGCTTGGGGCTTGGGGCTTGGGGCGCCCGAGCCACCCGACGACCCGACGACCCGACGCAGGCCGAGCGAGTTCAGCATGGGCGCGTCAGGGGCCCCCAACAATCCTGCTGCGCACGGCAGTTGCAGCACTTTCCGGCCATTCTCCGGCCGGGCCGCCCCATCCGGGGGTCATCGCCGACGACGAGCTTCCCCGCATCCTCCATGAGACTGAAATTTCAGTCAAATCAGGAGGAGCAACGGCACGGAACCGCGCCTCCCGGCGACCTCCGCCCCGCGACCGCAGCTGGGCCGCTCACGAGCTTGACCGATTTTTCAGTCAATGAAAGTGTTCACGTCGAGCTCGAAGCTCGCCGACTCCCACCTCGGCATCCACGTCGTCAACGGCAGCCTCGTCGCCGCCTCGTTCGGCGGCCACTGCCTTGACGCCGGCCAGCGCCCGACCGCCAGCACCACCCCCTGACCGGAGGATCCCGTGCCCTACCCCGATCTGTCCCGCCGCACCATCCTGCGCTCCCTCGGCGGCGCGGGCGTCCTCGCCCTCGGTCTGACCGCCTGCTCGGACCTCGACCAGCCCGTCGAGGACGCCCCGCAGTCCCCGCCACCGTCCGGGGCCCCCACGGCGTCCGGGGCCCCAACGGCACCCGGTGCGCGCCGCTTCGGCGCCGAATGGGAGAAGCACGTCCGCACCGTGATGTCCTGGCCCGCCTCGGAGAACGTCTGGGGCGACCAGCTCCCCGACGTCCGGAAGGACATCGCCGGCCTGGCAAGGGCCATCGCCGCCCGCGAACCGGTCGTCCTGATGGCCCGCCCCGAGCAGCAGGACGCCGCTCGGAACGCGTGCGGCTCCGCGGTCGAGGTCGTCCCCGTCGCCGTCGACGACCTGTGGGCCCGCGACACCCTGCCCGTGTTCGTCGAGGAGGGCGGCAAGGTCAAGGGCGTCGACTTCAACTTCAACGGCTGGGGCAACAAGCAACAGCACGCCAACGACGGCAGGATCGCCCGCACCGTCCTGGCCAAGTACGGCGTCGAACGCATCGAGACGAAGCTGGTCGCCGAGGGCGGCTCCTTCGAGACCGACGGCCAGGGCACCCTGCTGGTCACCGAGAGCTCCGTCGTCAACGGCAACCGCAACCCCGGCATGACCCGCGACCAGGTCGAGGCCGAGCTCAAGAAGGCCCTCGGCGTCACCACCGTGATCTGGCTGGCCGGCGTCAAGGGCAAGGACATCACCGACGCCCACGTCGACTGCCTCACCCGCTTCGCCGCCCCCTGCGTCGTCCTGCTCGACCAGGCCTTCCCCGGCACGCCCGCCGACGTCTGGTCCCGCTCCGCCGACCAGGCCCGCGG
The DNA here is from genome assembly GCF_044745805.1 of Kitasatospora sp. NPDC086801. Taxonomy (NCBI): domain Bacteria; kingdom Bacillati; phylum Actinomycetota; class Actinomycetes; order Kitasatosporales; family Streptomycetaceae; genus Kitasatospora; species Kitasatospora sp. NPDC086801. The sequence continues at coordinate 87,876 of NZ_JBIVAX010000018.1, read as the reverse complement.
CGTCCTCCAGAACGCCGTCGACGCCCGCGGCAAGAAGCTCGACGTCATCGAGCTCCAGCAGCCCGACCCCGACAGGATCACCGGCCGCGGCGACGCCTTCGTCTCCTCCTACATGAACTTCTACGTCGGCTCCAAGGGCGTCTACCTCCCGAAGTTCGGCGACGACCGCGCCGACGACCGGGCCCAGCAGATCCTCAAGCAGCACTTCCCCGACCGCGAGATCGTCCCCGTCAGGATCGACACCATCGCCTCCGGAGGTGGCGGCATCCACTGCGCCACCCACGACATCCCGGCCGTGGGGTGAACGCGCGATGCAGCTGACGCCCACCGAACGCGACCGGCTGCTGATCTTCACGGCCGCCGAACTGGCCAGGGCCCGGCACGCCCGCGGTCTGCGGCTCAACGTCCCGGAGGCGACCGCGCTGATCGCCGACACCGTCTGCGAGGCGGCCCGGGACGGCGCACGCCTCGCCGAGGCCGTCGCCGTCGGCCGCAGCGTGCTGGCCGCAGACGACGTGCTGCCCGGCGTGGCGGACCTGATCGGCGAGATCCACGTGGAGGCCGTCTTCGAGGACGGGACCCGCCTCGCGGTCGTCACCGACCCGTTCCAGGACGCCGACGGAGGCCTCGGGGACGGCGCGCCGGGCGCGGTCCTGCTCGGCCCCGACGCCCCTCACGCCCCGGCCGCCGCCGTCACCCTGGCCGTCCGCAACACGGCCGAGGTGCCGGTCTCGGTCACCTCGCACTTCCACTTCTTCGAGGCCAACCCGCGCCTCGCCTTCGACCGCGCCGCCGCGTACGGCATGCACCTGGCCGTTCCGGCCGGCTCCTCGGTGCGCTTCGACCCGGGCGCCACCGTCGAGGTCGGCCTGGTGCCGATCGGCGGCGACCGGGTCGTGATCGGCTTCGCCGGGCTGGTCGACGGCCCGCTGGACGCGCCGCGGGTGAAGCGGGAGGCCCTGCGCCGCGCGGCCGCGTGCGGCTACCTCGGGGCCGGGACCGGCGAGGACGAGGCCCCCGGCACCGAGATCCGTGACGACCGACAGGAGAGCAGGCCGTGAGCAGCAGCATCGAACCGCACGAGTACGCGGCCGTGCACGGCCCGCGCGCCGGGGACCGGGTGCGGCTCGGCGACAGCGGTCTGGTCGTCCGGGTCGAATCGGACTCCCAGGCACCGGGCGACGAGTTCCTGGTGGGCTTCGGCAAGACCGCCCGCGACGGCATGCACCTCAAGGCCGCCGCCGTCCGCGACACCTGCGACGTGGTGATCAGCAACGTCCTGGTGATCGACGCCGTCCAGGGCATCCGCAAGACCTCGATCGGCATCCGGGAGGGCCGGATCGCCTCGATCGGGCGGGCCGGCAACCCCGACACCCTCGACGGCGTCGACGTGGTGGTCGGCACGGGGACGGCGATCGTGTCCGGGGAGGGCATGATCGCCACCGCGGGCGCCATCGACACCCACGTCCACCTGATGTCGCCGCGGATCATGGAGGCCTCGCTCGCCTCCGGCGTCACCACCATCATCGGCCAGGAGTTCGGCCCGGTCTGGGGCGTCGGCGTCAACTCACCGTGGGCGCTGCGCCACGCCTTCAACGCCTTCGACGCCTGGCCGGTCAACATCGGCTTCCTGGGGCGCGGTTCGTCCTCCCACCCGGCGCCGCTGGTGGAGGCGCTGGCCGAGGGCGGCGCCTGCGGGTTCAAGGTCCACGAGGACATGGGCGCGCACACCCGCGCCCTGGACACCGCGCTGCGCGTCGCCGAGGTCCATGACGTGCAAGTGGCGCTGCACACCGACGGGTTGAACGAGTGCCTCTCCGTCGAGGACACCCTTCGCGTCCTGGAGGGGCGGACGATCCACGCCTTCCACATCGAGGGCTGCGGCGGCGGACACGTCCCCAACGTGCTGAAGATGGCGGGCGTGCCGAACGTCATCGGCTCCTCCACCAACCCCACCCTGCCCTTCGGCCGGGACGCGGTCGCCGAGCACTACGGCATGATCGTCTCCGTCCACGCGCTGAAGACCGACCTGCCCGGCGACGCCGCCATGGCCCGCGACCGGATCCGCGCCGGCACCATGGGTGCCGAGGACGTCCTGCACGACCTCGGCGCCATCGGGATCACCTCCTCCGACGCCCAGGGCATGGGCCGCGCCGGCGAGACCGTCCGCCGCACCTTCATGGTGGCCGCGAAGATGAAGGCCGAACTCGGCCCGATGGACGGCGACGGGCCGGACGACGACAACGAGCGCGTGCTGCGTTACATCGCCAAGCTCACCATCAACCCCGCCATCGCCCACGGCCTCTCCCACGAGGTCGGCTCCATCGAGGTCGGCAAGCTCGCCGACATCGTGCTGTGGCGCCCCGACCGCTTCGGCGCCAAGCCGCAGCTGGTGCTGAAGGCCGGCTTCCCCGCCTACGGCGTCACGGGTGACCCCAACGCCGCCACCGAGAGCTGCCAACCACTGGTGCTGGGGCCGCTGTTCGGTGCCCACGGCGCCACCGCCGCCGACATCTCCGTCGCCTTCGTGAGCCGTGCGGCGGCCGATTCCGGGTCGTCCGACAGGCCCTACGACAGCATGACCACCCGCCGCCGCCGGGTCGCCGTCCGCGGCACCCGCGGCATCGGCCCGCGCGACATGGTCCGCAACGCCCGCACCGGCCTGGTCGAGGTCGACCACCTGACCGGCGCGGTCTCCCTGGACGGCGAACTCCTGCGCTCCGAACCCGCGGACAGCGTGCCGCTCAACCGCCTCTACTTCCTCTGAGCCTTCCTCTGAGCCTTCCTCTGAACCGTCCGCTGAACCGTCCGCTGAACCGTCCGCTGAACCGCCGGCCGCCGCGACACGCCCGTCACGGCGGCGGCCAACGGCCGACGGCCAACGTCGGGCGGTCGCTCCCCCGGGGCGCGACCGCCCGACGGGCAGGTGAAAAGTCGGTCAGCACCGGCACCGTACGGCGGCCGACAGCACCGACAACTCCACCTCGATCGCCTCCCGGAGCAGGTGCCGCGCATGCTCCAGCGGCATCGAGCCGGTCAGCCAGCGGGCGCTGAGTCCCTCGATGAGGACGGTGAGACGCTCGGCGGAGGCCGCGTGCGCCGGCGCCGTGGCCCCGGGGCGGGCGCGGCCGAGCAGATCCGCGACGTCGTGCACCCAGGCGTGGGTGGCCCGTGCCAGTTCCTCCCGGAGATCGGGTTCGAAGACCGCACTGGCCCTCAACTCCCCCCAGGCCGTGCTGTTCTCCCGGACCTCCGGGGTGTCCTGGAGTTCCAGGAGCAGGACCTGTTCGAGATCCCGCCGGGGATCGTCCGAGTACCCCGCGCAGTCCCCCTCGGCGGTGTAGCGGTCCGCCCGGTCGCTGATGAACTCCAGGGTCCTGCGGAGCAGCCCGGCCCGGTCGGTGAAGTGGTAGTACAGCAGCGAGGTGGACACCCCCGCCTCCGCAGCCAGCTCGCCAACGCGCAGTCCGCGCACACCACGCCGCGCGATGACCCGGGTGGCGGCGATGAGTATCTCTGTTCGACGATCGGACACAAGCGATCACCCTACCGGCCGGGGCCTCCTGCGGAGAAATTCCTGATCGAAGATTCAGGGCCAAATTCCCGTGCGGCCAGGCGGTCAGCCCCGGATCAGGACTCATGACGGACCATCACGGCAGCGGAAACTGGAGGACCGTGCGTATCGGGTATTGACTGAATTTTTAGTTGCAGTCAAGATGTGCGTCACCCCGCTCCACCCAGTCGCAGCCCGCCGTGCCGCCCGCCATCTGGGCGCGGCACCGCCCCGGTCCGCCGCCTCGGCCGGCCACCCCGGTCCACCGCCTCAGTCAGCCACCCTTGATCCACTTCCTGACTGAAAATTTGAACAAGAGAGAAGGATTCGCCATGACGTTCCAGATGCCGGCCGAGTGGACCCCCCACGACGGGTGCCTGATGGCCTGGCCGACCCGGTCGGACCTCTGGGGGGAGACCTTCGAGGAGGCCAAGCGCGAGTACGCGCAGGTCGCCCGGACGATCGCCGGGTTCGAGCCGGTCACCATGGTCGCGCTGCCGGGCCGCGGTGCCGAGGCGCAGGAGCTGTGCGGGGAGGGCGTCGAGGTCGTGGAACTCCCCATCGACGACTCGTGGTTCCGCGACTCCGGGCCGATCTTCGTGCTCGGCGAGGACGGTCGGCGGGCCGGTGTGGACTTCCGCTTCAACGCCTGGGGCGGCAAGCACCACCCGTACGACACCGACGACTTGATCGCCGGGCGTCTGCTGGAGCGCCTGGGCGTCGAGCGCATCGACTCCCGCATGATCCTCGAAGGCGGGGCGATCACGGTCGACGGCGAGGGCACGCTGATCACCACCGAGCAGTGCCTGCTGAACCCGAACCGCAACCCGGGGATGAGCAAGGAGGAGATCGAGGCCGAACTGATCGCGAAGCTCGGCGTCAGCACGATCATCTGGCTCCCGTACGGCGGCCTGCTGGACACCGAGACCGACGGCCACGTGGACGGCGTCTGCGCGTTCGTCGCCCCCGGCAAGGTGATCGTCCAGCTGCCCGCCGACCCCGATCACCCCGACCACGAGCGCATGCGCGCCAACCACGCCGTCCTGACGGCCGCCACCGACGCCCGGGGCCGCGAGCTGGAGATCCTCGAAGTCCCGCAGAGCGCCTTCGTCGAGGTCAACGGCACCGACGTCGAGGTCGGCTACCTCAACTTCTACATCGCCAACGGCGGCGTCGTCGTCCCGGTCGCCGACGTCCCGGAGGACGAGGGGGCACTCGCCGCCATCGCGACCGCCCTGCCCGGCCGCAAGGTCGTCGGCGTCCGCTCCCGGGTGATCGCCTACGGCGGCGGCGGCATCCACTGCATCACCCAGCAGGTGCCCACCGCCTGAGCCGCTCGCCGACCGCCCCGCCCGTCACCCCTCCGACCGCCCCGCCCGTCACCCCGCCTGCCGCCCCGCTCATCGCCGTGGCCTGAGCAGCGAACCCCCCACTGCCAGCCCCCCGCTGCCAGCCCCCCGGCCAGCCCCCACGCCGGACCCCCGTTGAGCCTGGAAGAAAGAACCCTCGATGCCACGAAGCCAGCGCCCCGAGCACAGATCCCCGCACCGCCGCCACGCCCTGCCGGCCGCCGCCCTGGCAGCCTTCGCCCTGGTCGCCGCCTGCTCCGGCCCGCCGAAGACCGGTGACAGAGGCAGCGGCGGCCAGGCGTACAAGCTGTCCGCCGACACCCCTGCCGCCAAGGGCCAACTCGACTCGTTCAGCTGGGCCTTGTACGCCGAGCCCCCCACCCTCGACTACATCTCGGCGTTCGACTACCCGCAGAACACCATCCTGTCCAACGTGTGCGAGAGCCTGATGCGGTGGACCCCGCAGCTGACCCTGGCGCCCGGGCTGGCGGCGAGGACCACCAACCCCGACCCCACCACCTGGGTCTACGACCTGCGGCCCGACGTGCACTTCCACGACGGCGGCGTGATGACCGCCGACGACGTGGTCTACAGCCTCGGCCGGCAGATGAACCCCGACAACGCGGCGGCCTGGGCCCAGCAGTTCCAGAACGTCAGCACCGTCGCCAAGAGCGGCCCGCTCCAGGTCACCGTCAAACTCAAGCAGCCCGACTCGCAGTTCAACCAGTACATGGCGACGGCCGCGGGCGTCGTCGCCTCCAGGGCCGGCATCGAGGCGGCCGGCAAGGACTACGGCACCTCCGACAGCCTCGACTGCACCGGGCCCTACCAGCTCGGCTCCTGGAACAAGGGCCAGTCCATCCAGCTGCGGCGCTTCGACGGCTACTGGGGCACCAGGGCCAAGTCCGCGAAGGTCGACTTCCGCTTCCTAACCGACCCCTCGGCGCGCGTCAACGCCATGATCAGCGGTGAGGCGGACGGCGGCTACCTGATCCCGACCGAGAGCTACGACCGCCTGGGCAAGAGCGGCGTGGGCACCCTCTACTTCGGCGAGGGCCTCAGCACGGTCAACGTCAACGTCACCAACATGAAGGGCGTGCTCGGCGACGTCCGGGTCCGCAAGGCGCTGTCGCTGGCCCTCGACCGCTCCGGCTTCGTGCGCACCGGGCTCGCCGGGGCCGGCAGCACCACCGGCTCCCTCACCGCCCGCGCGGCCTGGGCCGCGGCGCTGCCGGACGTCAAGCAGGACGCGTTCGAGGGGCTCACCCCGACCGCCCCGGACATCGACCAGGCCAGGGCCCTCATCAAGGAGGCCGGCGCCACCGGCAAGACCGTCACGGTCGCGACCAGCTCCATCGGTCAGGACGTCTCGCTGCTGGCCACCGCCGTCCAGTCGGCCGGCGCCAGGATCGGTCTCGACGTCCAGCTCAGGACGATCGCGCCCAACGCCTTCACCGCGCTGTTCACGGACGCGAAGGCGCGCGAGGGCATCGACCTGTTCCCGGAGACGTACTACGACTCCATCACCGACCCGCTGGACCTGCTGTAACCCGCGCGGTGGCACACGGCAGGCACTGGCCGGGGATGGCGTGGATGGCGTGGATGCCAGGAACTCAAACATCCGCTTGACAATGAACCCGAGCGCCTGCTTGAGTCCGGATCATGGTGCGGGAACAGAGGGCGGATCTACGCCGGGAGGCCGGCCGGCGGACCAGGGACGGCCTGCTGACGGCCGCCCTGGAGCTGCTCGCGGAGCGGGGCCAGGGCGGGGTGACCCTGCGCGAGATCACCGACCGCGCGGGGGCCAACGTCGCCGCGGTCAGCTACCACTTCGGGTCGCTGAAGGCGCTCTGCGACGCGGCGATCGAACACGCGCTGGAGCAGTACCTGGACGCGCAGATCCAGGCGCTCGACCCGCTCGGCCCCGAGTCGACGCTCCAGGAGCTCGCGGCGGCGTTCGCCCGGCCGATGGTGCGCGCGCTGGCCGCCGGCGGCCGGGACCTGGCCGTGATGCGCACCGTGGCCCGCGTCGGGATCGACCCGCCGCAGGGCTGGGAGCGCCTGGCCGGCAAGTTCGAACGGACCCGCCGGGACGCCGTCCGGGTGCTCACGGCGAACCTGCCCGGCCTCGACGAACGGGACCTGGTCTTCCGGACGCGCTGCGCCGCTGGCCTGCTCAACTGGCTCGCCCTGGCACCCCTCGGCGCCGAGTTGGCCACCGAACCCGCCGAGCGGATCGAGAGCCGGCTGCTGCCCGTCCTGGCGGGGGCCTTCCACGGCCAGCCGTACGCCGGCTGACCCGCGCGGACTCCGCCGCGGCCGAAACAGTTCAAACAACTGCTTGACGAGGCCGCCGACGCAGAAACCGTGGTGCGGGCCGCGTACCACGCGGCCGAGGGCAGCGTCCTGGACGTCCAGGGGTTCATCGACCTGTTCGCCGAGGACGGGGTGTTCAACAACGTCGTCGCGGGGGACAGCTACCGCGGCGAGCACCTCGGCGACCTGGTCGCCGCCATGGGCGGGCTGGCGCCCGACCTCCACCGCGAGCTCCACCGGTTCCACGTCCTGGGCGACGTGGTCGCCGTCGAGCTGACGATCGAGGGCACCGTCACCGGCCCCTTCGAGACGCCCGCCGGCGTCATCCGACCGACCGGCGCCCGGCTCAGCATCCCCACCGCCGACTTCTGGTACATCGAGAACGGGAAGGTCAAGGAGTTCAACTGCTACGTCGGCGTCAGCGTCATGCTGGCCCAGCTGGGCGTGCACCCGGACTTCGCCTCCGCCGTCGCGGCCCCTTGGCCCCCTGACCGTTTGACCCCCTGACCGTCCGCCCGTCCGCCTGTCCGCCTGTCCGCCCCGGAACGACGGGCTGGTCACTACCCGGCGGGCGGGGTGGCGGTGTCGGCGTACCGGGCCTCCCGGTATTCCTCGCGGACCTCCTTGGGCCCGAACGGCCAGGCACCCTCGACCCTCGACCAGATCAGAAAGGCGAGGCCACCGAGGGCGACCCAGACCAGCGACCACTCGATCGGGTGAACACCCTCGTTGGCCTCGTCCGCGTAGCCGTAGATGACCAGCCAGCCGACGGCGGCGACGATGCTCGGCAGCGGGTAGAGCACCATCTTGTACGGGCGGGCGAGGTCGGGCTGCCGCTTGCGGAGCACGGTGACGGCGGCGATCTGGGCGAGCGCCTGGACGATCACCATGACGCTGGTCAGCAGGGCGATCAGGATGCTCAGCGGCGGGTGCTCGGAGGTGTCACCGAGGTGCCGCGCGAACAGGAAGCCGGCGGCGGTGACGGTGACCATGGCGATCAGGCCGAGCACCGGGAAGCCGTGCCGGGGGTGCAGTCTGGCGAAGGAGCGGAAGAACATCCCGTCACGGGCCGCGTCGTACGGCACCCGGGAGCCGCCGAGCAGGCCCGCGAAGACGGAGGCGAAGGCGGTGACGAGGATCAGCACCGTCACCGTGTCGGCGGCGCCCCTGCCCCAGGTCCTCTCCAGCACCGCGGAGGCGACCGACTTGGCGGCCACGTTGCCCGGGTCCAGCATGTCCTGCCAGTTGATCACGCCGAGGACTCCGACCTGCATCAGCAGGTAGACGGCCATGATGGCGATGATCGAGTGGATGATCGCGCGCGGCATCACCCGGCCCGGGTTCCTGATCTCGGCGCCCAGGTAGGAGGCGGTGTTGTAGCCGAGGTAGTCGTAGATGCCGATGGTCAGACCGGCGGCGAAGCCGACCCAGAACCGACCGTGGGTGAGCTCGATGGCACGGGCGGGCCAGGTGAAGGCGAGCGAGGGGTGGAAGTCGGTGGCGGAGGCCAGGATCACCGCGCCGACCGAGAGGATCATCACGACCCACATCCCGACCGTGATCGCGCCGATGCCCTCGACGGTGCGCCACAGCAGCACCAGGACCAGGGCGAGCACCGCGACTCCGACGACGTCCCCCTGGACGGTCGTCATACCGGGCCACAGGTACGCGAGGTACTGCACCAGGCCCTGCACACCGGTGGACATGATCAGCGGTATGAAGAGCATCGCCGTCCAGACGAACAGGAACGGCATCAGCCGCCCGGTGCGGTACTGGAAGGCCTCGCGCAGGTAGACGTAGGTGCCGCCGGCGCCGGGCAGCGAGGCGCCGAGTTCGGCCCAGACCAGGCCGTCGGCCAGGGCGAGCAGCGCGCCGGCGATCCAGCCGATCACGGCCTGCGGGCCACCGAAGGCAGCGACCATCAGCGGGATCGTCACGAACGGTCCGATGCCGCACATCTGGCTCATGTTGATCGCGGTGGCCTGGAAGGGGCCGATCCTTCGGGTGAGGCCTGAGGACACGAATGACTCCAGGAGTGGGGGGACGGCAGCCGTGAGGCCCGCGTCCGGGAAGGGCTCCCCGGACGCGGCAGCCTCGTGCCGGGCCCGCGCCGGGCCCGGCACGTCATCGCGGGCGGGCCTCAGCCCTGGTACTGGACGACGATCCTGGTGAACTCGTACGGGGACTGCGCGACACCGCTACAGGCGTCGGCGTCCGTGCCGGAGCCGCAGGCCCGGTCCCGGTTGACGGCCCAGAAGGCGAAGCGGGCGAGGTGGTGCTGCTTCGCGTACCCGAGGATGGTGCGGAAGTCACCGGTGGTGACGGTCTCCCCCGCCTCGTCGGTCTTCCCGTTCATCGAGGAGACCCCGATGTGCCGGTACGCCGCGTCGTCGCCGTAGCCGTACGCGCTCTTGACCGCCGCCTTGAGACCGTCGAGCGCGCTGAGGGTCGCCTGCCCCATGCTGCCGCTGTGGCCGCCGAAGTCGAACGGCATCACCACCCAGCCGTCGTTCGCCAGGCCCGCGGCGGCGCCCCGCTTGATCAGGTCCGTGCCGGTGGCGTCCGGACCGCTCGGCGTGGTGCCCATGGTGATGTAGGTGACGATGCCGGGGTTCCTGGTCTTGACGGTCTTCAGCGCGTCGACGACCCGCTGACGGACCGTCGCATTGCCGAACTCGGTGTCCTCGATGTCGATGTCGAGCGCCTTCAGCCGGTAGGCGTCGATCACCTTCTGGTAGGCGCCGGCCAGCGCGCTCGCGCTGGAACACTTCTCGCCGAGCTTGTTCCCGCTCCACCCGCCGACCGAGACCACGACGTCACCGCCGGCCGCCCGGATCGACTTGACGGCGGCCTCGTCCGAGCCCCCGGTGAGCGCCCGGCTGCCGTCCCACTTCGGGTTGCACCCGCCGTCGGAGAGGACGAACGCCAGGGTGAACCACGTGACCCCGGCCGCCTTCATCACCTCGGTCGGCTTCTGCGGGCTGCCCCAGCCGAGGTACTCGTACGGCGCGGCGGCCATCCCGGGGACGGCCGCTGCGGGCACGGCCGTCCCCCCGGCGGCCGTCCCCCCGGCGGCCGCCGTCGCCGAGGTCGCGGGCGCCAGCAGGAGCGCGGCCGGGCCCAAGGCGGCGGCCAGCAGCGGGGCGGTGAGGCGGACTCCGATGGTCTTGCGCATGCCAACTCACTTTCGTCGATCCGGGCGATCCGGGCGATCCGGGGAAACGGTGACGGCGGGTCAGGGAGGCGGGGCCACCCGCGGCGGACGGCGGCGGTCCGCGGTGGGTGTCTCACAGAATCGGGGCACCGGGCTCCGGGGTCAATGGCTTTCGTTAGGAAAGTTTCCCAACTGTGCGTCAACGGCACCTCGCCCGGCGGCGGCCGGATCGGGCACCCGGGCCCTGCGGGGCAAGCCCGGACCGCCGTCGCAGGCCGTGGCGGCGGCGAGCGAGGGCGGTGCAACGCGGCTCTCGTCCCCCAGCACGCGGATGACGTGCCACCTCCGGTTCACCTCGTCCCGGCGCCGGGGCGGCGGTTGCGTTGATCTGCTGTCTACCGGGCCCTGCGAGCGTGCGGACGTCTTGCCATATGCACGTAGGGAGCGTCATCCGTGTTTCGAACGATTGTTGTCCGTAAGGCTGTTGTCCGTAAGGCTGTTGTCCGTACGACTGTCGCCGGTGCGGCGGTGCTGGCGTCGGTGTTGGGTGCCGTCGCCGTGGGAGCGGGGGATCCCGGGCGGCAGGGCTCGCCGACCGAGCCGTCGGCGCGGGCCTGCGACGGGTCGGCCGGCGTGCACTGCCTGGCGGGGCGCATCGCCTGGAACGGGACCGGTCTCGTCTTCCGTTACCTGGGGTGAGGGGTTCGGTCGGCGGTGGCCAGGGCGGTCAGCATCGACGTCACATCGGCGGCCTCCGGGGCGCTGAGACGGCTGAGCAGTAGGCGCGCCTTCGCTTCCTGATGCCGTGCGGTGCGGTGGTCGTTGCGAGCGGTCATCGCGTGGGCCAACACCAGGTGGGCGAGGGCGCGTTCGCGCTGTCGCCCACCTGCTTCCGCGAGGTCCAGTGCCCGCTCCGCCTGCTGCACGGCCTCGTCGAGCCGTCCGAGCAGGCGCAGGACGTCGGCCAGGCGGCTTCGGGCGGCCGACTCGCGGTCGAGATCGCCGGTGACGCCCGCGCAGCAGATGCAGGACCGCAGCTGCGCCGCGGCGTCGTCGAGTCGCCCCGACTCCTGGTGGGCGAGGCCGAGGACGTAGTGCACGTACGCGGTCATCGCGAGGTCGGCGGTTCCCCCGGGTTCGGCGAGGATCCGCTGACAGGTCTGCACCGCCGTGGCCGCGTGACCGGTGCGGATGCGGGACAGGGCCGCGTTCGCGGTGCTCGCCACCTCACCGGACCGGTGGCCGAGCTGCCGGGCGAGGGCCACCGCCTCGTCGAAGGCGGTGATCGCCTCCTCGTGCCGGCCCTCGGCCTGGGCGATGAGGCCCAGGTCGTTGAGGGCTTGCCGGAGAACGGCCGGGTCTTCCGCCTCCCGGCAGGCTTCAGCGGCCTGCCGGGCTTGGACGCCGGCCTCGCCGAGCCGGGCACGGGCCAGCAGCACCGTGCCCAGGAGGAAGCGCGACCGGCCCTCCGCGCAACGGTCGCCGGCCGCGACCGCGGCGGCGATCAGCGTGCGGGTGGCGTCTTCCGCCCGGCCGCCCACGGCGCCGAGGCCGAGCGGGCTGAGGGCGATCAGCAGATCGACGGCCGACCGCAGTTCGGTCATCGCCGCCGGCCGGCCGTCGGCGATGGCGCGCAGGGTGTCCGTCGCGACGGCGGCCGCGAGCGCCACGGCGCCGGGCGTCTCGGTCCGCGCCCACCGGCGGGCGTCGGCCAGATCCGCGAAGACCGGGGCGGCCGGGGCAGCCGGGGCAACCGGGGCAGCCGGGGCGACTTGAGCGGCTTGGACGGCTTCGGCGGCTGGAGAAACCGGGGAGCCTGGGGAGCGCGGACGGCCGGCCGGCTGCTGGAGCGGCTCGCCGAAGACGTCGGCGACCGGGTCGCCGGGTACGGCGAGCGTGAAGGCCGTACGGGCGCAGGTGAGCAACTGGGTCAGCAGCCGCCGCTGGGCGGTGGCCCGCTCGTGTTCGCCGGTCCGCAGCGACGCCCGGCGGGCGAAGGCGCGCACCAGGTCGTGGTAGCGGTAGCGCCCGGTGCCCATCGACTCCAGCAGTGCCTGGTCCACCAGCGACTCCGCGAGCCGCTCCGCCTGGTGCTCCGCCAGGCCCAGGAGTGCCGCTGCCGACGCCAGGCCGATGTCGGGCTCCGCCCAGGAGAGCGTCCTGAACGCCGTGGCCAGGGGTCGTGGCAGCAGCCGGTAGCTGAGCTCGAAGACCTGCTCGATCGCCAGGTCGCCCGTACGGAGCGCGTCGATGCCGTCGCGGTCGTCGGCCAGGCGCCGTACGAGATCGGCGATCGGCTGGTCCGGGGTGGCGGCGAGCCGGGCCGCGGCGATCCGTACGGCCAGCGGGAGCCGGCCGCAGGCGTCGACCAGCATCCTGGCCTGGGGGTTCTGTTCGGAGCGGCGTGCCGCGCCGATGACCGCGTCCAGCAGGCTGATCGCCTCGTGCTCGCTGAACACGTCCAACGCGACGTGCAGTACCGACGGGACGCCGGTCAGCACCGTTCGGCTGGTGACGATGACCGCGCAGTCGGCCGAACCCGGCAGCAACGGCTGGATCTGGGCCTCATCGCGTGCGTTGTCCAGCAGGATGAGCAGCCGTCGTCCCGCGCTGGCCGTCCGGAACAGTGCGGACCTGCTTTCGAGGTCCTTGGGCACGACTGCCGCCCGGACGCCCAGCGCCGTCAGGAAGTCCGCCAGGATGTCGGACGCGTTCGCGGGCACCAGGTCGGCGCCGCGCAGGTCCGCGTACAGCCGGCCGTCCGGGAAGTCCGGGCGCACGGCGTGGGCGGCTCGCACCGCGAGGGTCGTCTTCCCCACCCCGGCCATCCCGGTCACGGTCACCAGTCGCAGTCCGGGGCTGGTCCGTCCGGTCAGCGCTCGCCCGATCCGGGCGACGTGGTCCTGCCGTCCGATGAACTGCGGCAGCTCCGGGGGGAGTTGGTCCAGGGCCCCGCGGTCGGCGTCTCGCCCGCCGTCGCGGTCGGCGTCGCGGTCGGCGTCGCGGTCAGTGCCGCGGTCGGCACCTCGCCTGCCGTCGCGGTCAGTGCCGCGGTCGGTGCCGCGGTCCCCGTCGCGGTCGGCCGGCGCGGGCGATAGCGGTACGTCTGGTCGTAAGTCCGGACCAGGCGCAGCGGCCCTCGGTCGTATGGTGGCATCCACATCGAGATCGTGACACAACTCCGTGAACGCGGGCCTCGGTTCGATCCCCAGCTGCTCCACCAGCCGTAATCGGAGCGCATCGCGGACCGCACACGCCTCGGGCGTGCGGCCCTGCCGGTGCAGCGCGCGGATGAGGAGTTCCTGTAGGCGCTCGTGGAACGGGTGGTCCCCGGCCAGCTGCTCCAGTTCCGGCAGGTAGTCGGGGGGAGCGCCGAGCGCGACGTCGAGTGCGAGGCGCTCCTCCAGGAGCGTGAGGCGCAGGTGCGACAGCCGTTCCCGCTCGCGGTGCATGAGCGGTCCCGGCAGGCCGACGAGCGGCTCCCCGCGCCACTGGGCGAGGGCTTCGCCCAGTGCGTGCCGGGCGTCCTCCGGCCGCTCGACGGCGCACGTCCCGGCCAGCTCCTGCAAGCGCTTGACCCGCCACAGATCCACCCGGTCCGGCTCGACCGCCAAACGGTAGCCGCCCGTTCGGGAGAGCAGCACCGTGGGCGTCGCGCGCACCGGCTCCAGCAGATTCCGCAGCTGCCACACGTAGGTGCGCAAGGTGGTGTCGGGCGCACCGGGCGGCCGGTCTCCCCACAGGTCGGCGATCAGCTCGTCGACCGTCACGACCGCGTTCGGTCGCAACAACAGGGCGACCAGCACCGACCGCTGCTGCGGGCCGCCGAGGCACAGGTCCGTGTCGGCGCGCCGAGCCCGCGGCGCGCCGAGCAACTCGAAGCTCAGCGGCTCCTGATCATGACCTGGACGCACGTTTCCCCCTCATCTGGTCAACGACCGAACTGGCCATCGGCCTCTGCCTGGTGTTCTGGGTGTCGGTGAACGACCCTGGGCCCTCTCCGAGGACCCAGGCGGCCCCGCCCCCCTGTGGCAACTCCGCCCCTGCGGGGCCGGGTCGCCGTGACGGAGCGCCGGCTCCACCACGCGAGAACGTACAGGGTCAGGCTGCCGATCAGGCCGACACCCGCGCCCTTCGCCGCGTCGGACAGCACGCCTTCGATCACGACGCTCAGCGGCAGCCCGTCCGGCGCCGCCTCCGGGCCGGCGAGCCGCCACCAGGCGTGGGCGACCGCTCCGACGACCGTGAACAGGGCCATGGCGAGGAGGACGAGGCGCCGGGTTGCGCCGCTGGGCCTCGTACGGCCCTCAGCGGCAAGGAGGCGGGCCCGCCTGCGCCACGCGTACACCGCGATGGCGGCCAGGCCGCCGATCGTGCTCGCGTGCTGCAACGCCCGCGCCCAGGTGAGGCCGCCCACCAGCGTGGAGTTGAGCCAGGGGGCACGGGTGACCACGAAGCCGTCGTAGTGGGTGAAGGCGTCCCAGACCAGGTGGGTGGCGATGCCGATCAGGGCGGACAGCACGATCCACCCTGCTCGCCGTGCCAGCGCGCCGGCCGTGCGGGGCCGCGACGGGGTGACGGGCACCGGCACCGACAGCGGCAGCGGCAGCGGCAGCGGCAGCGGCAGCGGCAGCGGCAGCAGGGACGCCAGCGGGCGGTGGCCAGCTCGGATCAGCCCGCACAGGGCGAGGGCGTACGGCAGGGCGACGGTGGCGACGCCCGGAGCGCTGTGCGAGGTGGTGGCGTTGGCGAAGGGTTCGTACCAGGACTGCGCGCTGACGGGCAGCCCCGTGGTGACGACGAAGTAGGGCAGGTCCGGTGCAACGGCTCCGGCGACCAGTGCGGCCCGGCTGAAGGGCCGCCGCATCAACGGCAGTACGGCCGCGGGGTGGGCCAGGGTGAACGGCATGAGCATCCTCTCGCACGGACCCAATAGTCCGCCGAACGGAATGCTACGTCAAACGGACTAATGGGCTCTGGTGGACGCTCCGCGCCGAGCCACCGGTCGCGGCAGGCCGTTCAGCGAAAGGTGCGACCGCTTCGCTTCAGGCGACCGGCAAGCCGGGCGACCGCCGCAGTGGCGGGCAACGCGGCCACCAGGCACGCGACGACAGCCGTCTCACCCCACGCCACCGTGTAGGCCTGGGCGAGCAGCGGCGGGGAGGCCAGGGCCATCGCCGCCAGCTCGCGGCCGCCCCGCGATCCGCTGAACCAGGTCAGCGCGACACCGGTCGCGGCGAGGACGACCAGCGGCCAGCACCCGTAGTCGGTGCTGACCCACGGCACCCCGTGCGCGTCGATCGCCGCCAGCGGCACGACCACGAGCGCGACCACGGCACCGGCCACGCCCGACCGCCCCGCCGCGACGCTCTCCGCCCGCCGGTCCGGCGGGCAGGCGAGCAGCACGGCCGCCGCCAGGACCATCGCGGCCGGGGTGACCACCGGGTCACCGAACGCCCGCCCGCTGACCACCGCGGCCGCCGCGAAGGAGAGCAGCCCGGCCACCGTGCAGGGCACCCCCGCGCGCCACCGGCCGGCCAGCGCCGACGCCGCCCCCGCGAACACGACCAGCGACGAGACGAGCAGCGCACCCCACGCCCCCCGCAGGTCGACTCCGAGCTGCAACCGCCATGGTGTGGGCGAGGAGACGAAACCGGCGTACCAGCGCAGCAGGTGCAGGCCGCAAGCGGCGGCCGCGACGGCCAGGACGAACGGATACGCCAGCGCGAGAACCTTCGCGACGGGAGCGGCCGTCCCCAGCCCCATCCGCATCCGCACCGCGTGCGCCGCCAGGCCCGCGCCCTCCCGCAGCCGCGAGCCCAGCGGCTCGCCCGCGGTCATCTCGCGAAAGGTCGCGACGATCTCCCCGCCATGGGCCCGCCGGTAAGCGGCGGGATAGAGCCGCAGGACGTGCTCGATCACGCGGAGGCCGCCGGCGGCCGGGCGACGGACAGGCGGCGAGTGGCCTCCCGCGCCGCCGCGGCCAGACGTTCGGCCTCCACCGCGAGCCGCTCCCGCCCCGACGGGGACAGCGTGAAGATCCGCCGGGCCCGGCCGTCGACGATCTCCTCGCGGTCGATGTCGATCAGGCCGTCGGCCAGCAGCCGGTCCAGGGCCCCGTACAGCGCGCCCGTCCGCAGCGCGACCCGGCCGCCGGTCATCGCCTTGACCTCCTGCGCGATGGCGTATCCGTGCCGGGGCGCGTCCGCGAGGGCGGTCAACACCATCAAGGTGGGCTCTTGCATCACACGTTCACTCACCTCACGAAGATAGTCACTCCGCCGGACCATCTCAACGCGGTCGGCCGGGGCCTTGAGGTGCGGTGCCGGGGCCTTGAGGTGCGATGCGGGGGCCTATCGTCGTTCGGCGCGTCGTTCGGCGCGTCGTTCGGCGCGTCGTTCGGCGCGTCGTTCGGCGCGTCGTTCGGCGCCCGGTTCCTGCGCGGGCAGGCCGCGGAGAAGCGCGTCGAGGAACAGCTCGAAGCGGGGAGTGCTGTCGCCGAGGTCGAGGGGGTGCTCCTGGACGGCGAGCCAGCTGACGATGGTCGTGATGACGATGTACCAGCTCTGTTCGGCCAGGTGGGGGGGGGAGACTCCGGCGTCGGTGAAGGAGGTGGTGACGCTGCTGCGCAGTCGCCCGAAGGCCTGGCCGGTGTGGCGGTGCGGCCCCAGGTCGCCAACCGTCCCGAGCAAATCCGATGGTGCGAATCCGATTGCGCCGAGAGCCTTCAGATGACGAGACTGCTCTGGTGAACACCCTGCCGCCGCTGCCCGGACCGCTCCCTCTGCCAGTACCGGACCCGCGTGCCCGCGACGTCGTTCCCGACTATGCGGGCATGCACGCCTTGGTGGCCGACCTGGTTCTGCCCAACGGCGCGTCGATGTACGTCATGAGCGCACTGGAAACGTCCCGCGAGCTTCTCCGGCACTCCTACTACCGGTACGAGTTCGCCACCGTCGCCGTCACGCATTCCCTGTTCGCCCTGGAGCACGTCCTTGCCGATCGTCTGGCCATCGGCGAACCACTCCAGGACCTCATCGAGCGGGCCGCCGACGCAGGGCTCATCCCGGCCGAACTCGCCGCCGAGCTCGACCACAGCCGACGACTGCGCGGCGAACTCACGCAGGGCACCGTGACAAGTGCCGATCTCCGCCTGGTCAGGGCCATCGCCATGGTGCGTGCCGTCTTCGATGCTGTTTCCCTCCTTCTTCGCCCGCCATCTGCGGCAGAAGCGGCAGAAGCCAGCATGAGCCGAGCGCAGCCTGACGACCGACTCGCCCGGCTGTGGGAGGAACACCGGCGCGCCCTGTACCCCGATAGCTTCCGCGGCGTTGGCATCGAGGGCGTGGAGCTGATCCTCCTGGACGCCGACGTCGCCGGCCTCGTCCACAGCGAGCTGGACGGTGGGCTCGACGACAGTGGCGTTGCCATCCTCTGGGCGTGCATCGCCGACCTGGACAAGGTTGTGCCCCTGATCAACTCGGAGTACTGCGCCTCCTACTTCGCGAAACTTCGGACGATGGCCAAGCTCGCAGCGGCACGCCATATCCCCACCGCGACCTGACCGGCGGAGTCGAGGGCGGGATCTCCGACCGGCTGAAGCGAGGCGCCCGCGGCCGTCGGGGGCACCCGGTTTCGGAAGGCCGTGGCCCGTCAGGATGACGGGGGTCGCTGTAGCCCCTGGAGGAGCAGGTCGACCAGCCGGCGGGGGTCGTAGCGGGAGTCGCCGTCCCGTCCGGCACAGAGGTTGCCGATGCCGCGCATCAGTTCGTAGGCCTGCGTTCCGGGCCTGCTCTCGCCGGCCTCGGCGGCGGCATCGAGCAGTTGGGCGCAGACGGGCACCAGGCGGTCGAGGAAGTAGGCGTGCAGCGCGTCGAAGCCGCTGCCGTCCGATTGCAGCGCGTTGGCGAGTCCGTGCTTGGTGACCAGGAAGTCGACGAAGAGGTCGACCCACTGGCGTAGTGCTGCGAACGGGGAGTCGGCCTCGGCGAGCAGGCTCGGACCGGCCTCGGCGCAGGCCTCGACCTGGTGGCGGTAGACGGCGACGACGAGGTCCGCGCGCGTCGGGAAGTGGCGGTAGATCGTCCCCGTCCCGACGCCCGCCCTGGCCGCGATCTCGCGGATCGGCGCATCGACGCCGGAGGCGACGAACACCTCGGCGGCGGCGGCCAGCAGCGTCTGCCGGTTGCGCTGCGCGTCGGCCCGCCTTCCCCTGGCCGGCGTCTCCCCGGACTGGGTCTCCCCGGACTGGCCCGCAGTGGACACCACGCTCTCCTCCCGACAGCCGTTGACGAAGCGGAACGGCGTTCCGTATAGTAAGTGGAACAAGGTTCCGGTTTCAGCATAGCCGAAGCCGGATGCTCCCGACCGCCTCGCCCGCCCCCTCCCCCGGCCGCTACCGCTGGCCGCTCAAGCCCGGCGGGGAGAGGCCCATGAAAGGGACATGCGCACCATGAGCGAATCGACGCACCACACGGCCGACACCTTCGGCCCGCCCGTTCCCGTCCTCTCCGTCAGTCCGGTCGTCCTACCGGTACCCGGCCGAGCCGTGGACCTGGAGGTACGGGTCTCCGCGCCGGTGACCGGGAGCGGCCTGCCGGTCGTCCTCCTCTCCCACGGTCAGGGCCACTCGAACCACCTCTCCTCGCTGGACGGCTACGCCCCCCTCGTCAACTTCTGGGCCGCGCACGGCTTCGCCGTGATCCAGCCGACCCATCTCAGCTCGACGACGCTGGACCTCGCCCCCAACACCCCCGGGGCGCCGATGTACTGGCGGTCACGGGCCGAGGACATGAAGCACATCCTCGACCGGCTCGACGCGATCGAGGCCGCCGTCCCCCAGCTCCTCGGGCGCCTGGACCACGGCAAGGTCGCCGTCGCCGGGCACTCGATGGGCGGGCACACCGCGAGCCTGCTGCTGGGCGCCCGGCTCACCGACCCCGACGACGGGACGGAAGTGAACCTCGCCGAACCCCGGATCACGGCGGGCGTCCTCCTGGCCGCACCCGGCAGGGGCGGTGACGCCCTCACCCCGCAGGTGGCCGAGAACTACCCCTTCCTCTCGACCCCGGACTTCTCCCGGATGACGACGCCCGC
Organism: Kitasatospora sp. NPDC086801; assembly: GCF_044745805.1. Lineage (NCBI taxonomy): Bacteria > Bacillati > Actinomycetota > Actinomycetes > Kitasatosporales > Streptomycetaceae > Kitasatospora > Kitasatospora sp. NPDC086801. The sequence goes on along the minus strand of NZ_JBIVAX010000018.1, from coordinate 68,408 downwards.
GCTCGTGGTCGCCGGCGACGAGGACGCCTCCGCCCACCTCACCGTCCGGGGCCCTGAGTGGCACACCGATCCGTACACCCTCTCCCCCGGCCCCAAATCACTGCTCACCCTGTTCGGCGCGGAGCACGGGCTCGGCGGGATCTCCGGATACGACGTCGCCGAGACCACGGACGAGAACCCCGAACGGGTCGCGGTGGTCCAACGGCTCACCTGGGCCTACCTGCGCACCGGGCTCCACCCCGGCGACACCGCCTGGCAGACGGCATGCGACGCGCTGGCAGCCGGACCCGACCCGCTCGGCCGGGTCGAGTCCACGTAGGACCGGCCGGGAGGCGGTCGGCGGCGCGGCGCGGCGCGGCGGTCAGCCGTGGGTCAGGCTCCGGGGGCGGATGTCGGGCCAGGCCTGCTCGATGTGGTCGAGGCAGGCCTGCCGCCGCGCTGCGCCGAAGACCTTCTCCCAGCCCTCGGGCACGACGGCGAAGGCCGGCCAGAGCGAGTGCTGGCCCTCTCCGTTGACCAGGACCAGGTAGTCGGCATCGGGGTCGTCGAAGGGATTCGTCACCACGTCGTCCTCTCTCGATTGGTTGACTCGGTTGCTTGGTTGACTCGGTCAGGGGTGGGGCCGGGTGGCTTCCGGCGCCGTCACCGGCCGCCGCGCAGTTCCAGGGTGCAGCACTTGACGCTGCCGCCCGCCTTGAGGAGTTCGGTGAGGTCCACGCCGATCGGCTCGAAGCCGCGGCGGCGCAGTTCGCCGATCAGGTGGGTGGCCGACTCGGGCAGCAGGACGTGGCGGCCGTCGGAGAGTGCGTTGAGGCCGAAGACGGCGGCGTCCTCGGCGGTCGCCAGGATCGCGTCCGGGAACAGCTCGCGCAGCACCGCCCGGCTGCCGGGGGTGAAGGCCTCCGGGTAGTACATGATCTCGTCGTCGGAGAGGACGGCGAGCGCCGTGTCCAGGTGGTAGAACTCCGGGTCGACCAGGGTCAGGCTGGTCACCGGGACGCCGAAGAACTCCTGGGCCTCGGCGTGCGATCCCGGGTCGGTGCGGAAGCCCGTGCCGGCCAGCAGTCGGCGGCCGACCAGCAGGTAGTCGCCCTCGCCCTCGTTGATGTGCTCGGGCCACAGCAGTTCGGACCAGCCCTGCTCGCGGAACCAGGACAGGTAGGCCGGGCCCTCGGCCGTGCGCTCGGCGTGGCGGAAGCGCGCGCCCAGGACCTTGCCGTCGACCACGGTCGCGCCGTTGGCCGCGAAGACCATGTCGGGCAGTCCGGGCAGCGGCTCGATCTCCTCGACGGTGTGGCCGAGTTCGCGGTAGAGGTCGCACAGCCTGGTCCACTGGGCGAGCGCGAGCGCGCCGTCGACCGGCTTGTCCGGGTGCATCCAGGGGTTGATGGAGTAGCTGACGTCGAAGTGGCTGGGCCGGCACATCAGGAAACGGCGCGGGCTCGCGACGCGGGCGGTCATCGGGTCGGTTCTCCTTGGTCTGCGTGGTACCCGAGGGGGGGGAAGGGGCCGGGAGCGGGGCGGTCGGTCCAGCCGGTTCAGTCGATGAGCCGCCGGCGCATCCCCCGGACGGCCAGGAACCAGGCGACGACGGCGAATCCGGCCAGGACGGCTCCGTGCAGGAGGTCGCCCGCGCCGAGGGTCCCGAAGGCGGCGTGGCGCACCGTCTGCGTGCAGTGGTAGATCGGATTGACGGCCGCCACCGCCTGGACCCAGCCGGGCAGCCCGTCCAGCGGGAAGAACACGCCCGCGGCCATCACCAGCGGGGTCAGCACGCCGGACACCACGAGCCGCAGCCAGTCGATCGCCGGCACCAGGCAGGACACCCACATGCCGAGCAGCGCGAAGGCGAAGCCGGAGACCAGCGCCACCAGGGGCACCAGCAGCAGCTCCGGGCCCGGCGGCAGGCCGATGGCGAGGGAGACCAGCAGCGGCGCGGTGCCGTAGACGGAGGACTTGACGGCGATCCAGGACGCCTCGGCGGTGACCAGTTCCCAGACGTCGACGGGCTGGCACAGGACGGCGTCGTAGATCTTCTGGTACTTGCGGCGGTTGAAGCTCTCGAACATCCCGGCGAAGGCCGAGGCGAAGAGCACCGAGGTGACCACCATGCCGACGCCGACGAACTGCGGGTACGGGTGCCCCTGGACCGAGTCGATCAGTCGGCTGAAGCCGACGCCGAACCCGGCCATGTAGACCAGCGGCTCGATCAGCGAGCCGAAGGTGATGGCGGGCCAGTAGCGGCGGAAGAGCAGCAGTTCGCGCAGCCACACCGCCCGCAGGGTCGGCCACAGGGCGGGCGGGCGGCCGGGGGCGGGGCCGGTCTGGGCCTCGGTGCGGGGCATGGGCGTCGCCGTGGTCATCGGGTGTCCTCTCTGTGGGGGGCGGGCGGGCAGGCGGGCGGCACTCAGCGCGCCGGGCCGGGCCGGGCCGAACGGCGGGCGCGGCCGGTACACGGCGCGACCGGCCCAGGACGCGGCCGGTACAGGGCACGGCCGGCACGGGACGCGACCGGCACAGGGCACGACCGGCACGGGCTCAGCCGAACAGCTCTCCGGTCAGCGCGACGAACACGTCCTCCAGGGACGTCGGCCGGAGCACGTCCGGCGCCCCGAGGCGCTCGCGCATCTGCACGGGGATCGTCTCGGCCCGCAGGACGGAGACCGCCGGCCCGGTCCGCCGGCTGGGCAGCCCGGCCCGGGCGGCCTCGCCCTCGACCAGTTCGCGCCGGGCCGCGTCGCCCCGGTACTCGGCGGCCTGGGCGCCCGCGTGCGCGCGCAGCAGTTCCGCGGGGGTGCCCCGGGCGATCTGCCGGCCGCCGAACACCACGGCCACCTCGTCGGCGAGCCGCTCCGCCTCCTCGATGTAGTGGGTCGACATCACCACCGTGGTGCCGGTCTCGCGCATCCCGTCGATGACGTCCCACAGGTCCTGCCGGATCTGCGGGTCCAGGCCGACGGTGGGCTCGTCCATGAGCAGCAGTCGCGGGTTGTTGACGATGCCCCGGGCCAGCAGGACCCGCCGGCGCATGCCGCCGGAGAGCGCGTCGGCGCGGGTGTCGGCACGGTCGGTCAGCCGGACCGCGGCCAGCGCCTGGTCGACCGCCTCACCGTAGCGCTCGCGCGGCAGCGCCGTGAACCGGACGAAGACGTCGAGATTCTGACGCACGGTCAGTTCGGGGTCGATGTTGTCGTGCTGCGGGACGACGCCGACCAGGGCGCGGGCGCGGCGGGAGTCCTCCGGCATCCGGTGTCCGAACACCTCCACGGTGCCCGCGTCCGCGCGGGTCTGCCCGGTGAGCATCCGCATGGTGGTGGACTTGCCCGCGCCGTTCGGCCCGAGCAGGCCCAGGAACATGCCGGGCGGCACCTCCAGGTCCAGGCCGCCCACCGCGGTGGTGGCACCGAACGTCTTGACCGCGCCGCTGATTCGGACGGCAGGAGTGTCCACGCGGGCGCTCCTTTCGGGGAGTCGGGGGAAGTCTGGGAAGTCAGAAGTCAGGGGAAGTCAGGGGAAGCCGGCCGAAGTTGGGGGGTCGGGGAAGTCGGGGGAAGTGGGGGAAAGTCACCGCCCGGTGCGCCGAAATCCTCGCTCCCCGGGGGCCGGGCCCGCGCGATCATCTAACCGCAGAATCGACTTGTCAGGAACCTGCTTTCGGGGGTTCCCCTGTCCATGACCAGGTGTTAGGTTGCTCGAAGATCAATGCCGCCGGGACGCAGTATGTCGGCCCCATCCGGGGGGAAATTCGGCTCCATCACCCGTAGTTCGCGACCGTAGCGTCGGCGCGCGGCGGGTGTCGATCACGTATTCCTCCTTCGGTCGCCACCCGCGGCACCACCGCCCCTTCACGCACCTGATCGAGGAGATGTGGATGCAGCCTGACGGACCGCTCACCGCGAACGTCCGCCTGCGGGCCGCGGTAGCCGAGGACGCCGGTGTCGTCACCGAGGTCTTCCTGGCCTCCCGCACCGCGACCATGCCGTACCTGCCCCGTCTGCACAGTGACGAGGCCACCCTGGGCTGGATCACCCACGTCGTGCTCCCGGACACCCGGGTCTGGCTGGCCGAGGACGCCGGGACCGGGGCCGTGCTGGGCTTCGCCTCGCTCGACGGCAGCCTGCTCGACCACCTCTACCTGCGCCCCGAGGTGCGCCGCCGCGGCATCGGGACCCTGCTGCTGGAGGCCGTCAAGTCGGCCAGCCCGCAGGAGCTTTCGCTGCACGTCTTCCAGAAGAACACCGAGGCGCGCGCCTTCTACGAGCGGCACGGCTTCGTCGTGGTGGACACCAACGACGGCAGCCGCAACGAGGAGAACGAGCCGGACATGACCTACCGCTGGACCGCGTGACCCCCGCCCGCACAGCGCGGTAGTCACCCGCCGAGGGACGTCGGCGGGCCCCCACGGCCCGGAGCCCACAAGGCCCCGGAAGCCACAGCGCCCGGGGCCCGCGACGGCCCGGGGCCCACAACGCCCTGAACTCACAGCGGCCGGGCCCGCAACGACCCGGCCCCCACGGCCGCAACCCACAACAACCGGGGCCCACAGCAGCCGTGACCCACCACGGCCCGGGGCCCGCGACGGCCAAGAGCCACCGGAAACCACCGTCCGGCCCGCCCGACCCACCCGGCCGGCGGGGCGGTTCGACCTGGAGGGATGCCCCGTGCTGGGCGAACACAGCCTGCCCGCGGAGATACCGCTCTCGTACGCGCAGTTGGCGCTCTGGTTCAACGACCGCCTCCAAGGCGGCGACGCCTCGTACAACGTCCCGGTGGCACTGCGGCTGACCGGCCCGGTCGACCACGAGGCGCTGCGATCCGCCCTCGCCGACGTAGTGGAGCGGCACGCCGCCCTGCGCACCGTCTTCCCCGAGCGCGACGGCGTCCCGCGCCAGCACGTGCTGGCGACGGCCGAGCTGCCGCCGGTGCTCACCGTGGTGCCCGCCACCGAGGAGGAGCTGCCCGCCCTGATCGAGGCCGGCTCCGGGCACGTCTTCGACCTGGAGGCCGAAGCCCCGCTGCGGGTGCACCTGTTCGTCCTCGGCCCGCAGCAGCACGTGGTGCTGATGGTGCTGCACCACATCGCCGGGGACGGCTGGTCGCTGGCCCCGCTGGCCCGCGACCTGAGCACCGCCTACCTGGCCCGCAGCCAGGGCCGGGCGCCCGTCTGGTCCCCGCTGCCCGGCACGTACGCCGAGTACGCCGTGCGCCAGCACGCGAGCCTCGGCGACCTGGACGACCCGCAGGGCCAGGGTGGGCGCCAACTCGCCTACTGGCGCGAGGCGTTGGCGGGCCTGCCGGACTTCCTGGAGCTGCCCGCCGACCACCCCCGGCCGCCTGCGATGTCGCACCGGGGCGAGTACTTCCCGTGGGACCTCCCGGCCGGGCTGCACCGCGAGCTGCTGGCGCTGTCCCGCTCCTGCCGGGTCAGCATGTTCATGGTGCTCCAGGCGGCGCTGGCCGCGGTGCTGACCCGCTCGGGGGCCGGTACGGACATCCCGATCGCCAGCCCGATCGCGGGCCGCACCGACGAGCGCTACGACGACGTGGTCGGCTACTTCGTCAACCCGCTGGTCCTGCGCCTGGACACCTCCGGCGACCCGACCTTCCGCGAGCTGCTCAAGCGGGTGCGCCGCACCGACCTCCAGGGCTTCGCCCACCAGGAGTTCCCGTTCGAACGGCTGATCACCGCGCTCAACCCGCACCGCTCGCTGGCCTGGCACCCGCTGTTCCAGGTGATGCTGGCCTTCCAGAACACCCCCGAGGCCTCCCTCGCGCTGCCCGGCATCACCACCGAGATCACCGAGGCGGGCCCGGGCGGCGCCAAGTTCGACCTGTCCTTCAACATCCGCGAGGTGCACGACGCCGAGGGCGCCCCGGCCGGGCTCGGCTGCTTCGTCGAGTACAGCACCGACCTGTTCACCCGCGCGGGCGCCGAGGCCCTGACCGCCCGGCTCGGCCGGCTGCTGACCGCGGCCGCCGCCGACCCGGACCAGCGGATCGGCGGGTACGACCTGCTCGACGCCGACGAGCGGCTCGACCTGTTCGAGCGCGCCCACGGGCCCGCCCTGCCCGCCCCCGCGGTGACGCACCACGGCGCCCCCGCGGTGACCTACCACGGTGCCTTCGAGGAGCGCGCCGCCCTGGAGGGCGAGGTCACGGCCCTCGTCGCCGAGGACGGCCGGTTCACCTTCGCCGAGGTCAACGAGCGGGCCAACCGGCTCGCCCGGGAGCTCGTCGGGCGCGGGGCCGGCCCCGAGCGGTACGTCGTCCTGGCGCTGCCGCGCACCACGGACCTGCTGATCGCGCTGCTCGCCGTCCTCAAGTCGGGCGCCGCCTACATCCCGGTCAGCCCCGCCATGCCGCGCGAGCGGCTGGCCGGCGTCCTCGCCGACGCCGCCCCGGTCTGCGTGCTCGCCACGGCCGCCGACGCCGCGCGGCTGCCGGAGGGCGCGCCCGTCCTGGTGCTGGACGAGCCCGGGGTGCGGGCCGCCGTCGCCGCCCACCCCGGCGGGAACCTGACGGACGCCGACCGGACCGGCCCCACCGGCCCGGACGACCCGGCCTACGTCATCCACACCTCCGGCTCGACCGGGGTGCCCAAGGGCGTGGTGATCCCGCACGGCGGCCTCAGCAGCCTGATGCACCACCACCGCACCCGCATGGTCCGCCCGTCCGGCGGCCCGCACGGCCGGCGGCTCCAGCTCGGCCTGGTCGCCTCGATCACCTTCGACACCGCCTGGGAGCCGCTGTTCTGGCTGCTGGAGGGCCACCCGCTGCACCTGCTGAGCGACGAGGTCCGGCTCGACCCGCAGGCCCTGGTCGGCTACGTCCGCCGGGAGCGCCTCGACTTCCTGGACCTCACCCCGACGTACGTCCCGGCGCTCACCGCCGCCGGCCTCTTCGCCGAGGGCCACCACCGCCCGGCCGTGCTGATGCTGGGCGGCGAGGCCGTCGGACCGGCGCTGTGGACCGAACTCTCCGCCCTGCCGGACGTCGCGGTGTTCAACTACTACGGCCCGACCGAGTGCACCGTCGACGCGCTCGCCTGCGCCCTGGACGACAGCCGCACCCCCGTCATCGGCCGCCCGCTCGACAACACCCGGGCGTACCTGCTGGACGACCTGCTGCGCCCCGTCCCGCTCGGCGTGCCCGGCGAGCTCTACCTGTCCGGGCCGCACCTGGCCCGCGGCTACCTGCGCCGCCCCGCCCTCACCGCCGAACGCTTCGTCGCCGACCCGTACGGCCCGCCCGGCACCCGGATGTACCGCACCGGCGACCTCGCCCGGATGCGCCGCGAGGACGGCCAGGTGGAGTACCTCGGCCGGGCCGACGGCCAGATCAAGATCCGCGGCTTCCGGATCGAGCCCGGCGAGATCGAGGCGGTGCTGCTGCGCCACCCCGCGATCGTGCAGGCCGCCGTCCTGGCCCGGGGCGGCAGCGCCGAGGAGCGCCACCTCGCCGCCTACCTGGTGACCGAGGACGGGAACGCCCCCGACCTGGCCGAGGTGCGCGAGCTGCTGGCCGGGCAGCTGCCCGACTACATGATCCCGGCGGCCTACGCCGTCCTGGCCCGGCTCCCGCTCAACTCCAGCGGGAAGCTGGACGGTTCCGCTCTGCCCGAACCCGAGCTGCGGGCCGCCACCGGCCGCTCCCGGGCCCCCCGGGACGCCCGCGAGGCCGCACTGTGCGCGCTGCTCGCCGAGGTCCTCGGGGTGGCCGAGGTCGGCCCGGACGACGACTTCTTCGCACTCGGCGGCCACTCCCTGCTCGCCACCCGGCTGGTCAGCCGGGTGCGCACCGCCCTGGGGGCCGAACTGCCCATCCGGGCGGTCTTCGAGAGCCCGACGGCCGCCGGGCTCGCCCGCGTGCTGGACGCCGACCGATGTCGACCGTCACTGACCGCCGCCGCCCGCCCCGAGCGGATCCCGCTCTCGCACGCCCAGCGCCGGCTCTGGTTCCTCCAGCAGCTGGACCCGCACAGCGACGCGTACCACATCCCGCTCGCCCTGCGCCTCACCGGCGCCCTGGACCGGGACGCCCTCGCCGCCGCCCTGCACGACTGCGCCGGCCGCCACGAGGCCCTGCGCACCGTCTTCCCGCTCCCCCGCGGCGAGGACGCGGCTCCCCACCAGCGCATCCTCGCCCCGGAGCAACTCCCGCCGCTGCTACGGCACTCCGGCACCACCGCGGTGACCGAGGAGGGCCTGGCCGAGGCCCTGCGCACCGCCGCCGCCCAGCCCTTCGACCTCGCGTCGGAGCCGCCGCTGCGCGCCCACCTCTTCGCCCTCGCCCCCGAGCAGCACGTCCTGCTGCTGACGGTCCATCACATCGCCTGCGACGGCTGGTCACTGGGCCCGCTCGCCCGCGACCTGGGCACCGCCTACCAGGCCCGGGCGGCCGGCCGGGCCCCCGAGTGGCCCGCTCTGCCCGTCCAGTACGCCGACTACACCCAGTGGCAGCTCGCGCTGCTCGGGGACGACGAGGACCCGGGCAGCACGGCCGCGCGGCAGTGGCGGTACTGGAGCGAGGCGCTGGCCGGCCTGCCCGAGGAGATCGCACTGCCGGTGGACCGGCGGCGCACCGCCGAGACCGGCCAGGAGTCCGGCCGGGTGCCGCTGCGGCTGAGCGGCGCGGACCACCGCGCCCTGGCGGAGCTCGCCCGGGCCGACGGCGCCAGCCTCTTCATGGCCGTCCAGGCCGGTCTGGCCGCGCTGCTCACCCGCCTCGGCGCGGGCACCGACCTGCCGATCGGCACCCCGATCGCCGGGCGCACCGACGAGGCCCTGGACGACCTGGTCGGCTTCTTCGTCAACACGCTGGTGCTGCGCACCGACACCGACGGGGACCCGGGCTTCCGGGAGCTGCTGCGCCGCGTCAAGGACACCGACCTCGCCGCCTACGCCCACCAGGACCTGCCGTTCGAGCGGATCGTCGAGCTGGTCAACCCGGAGCGCTCCCCCGGCCGCCACCCGCTCTTCCAGGTCGCCCTGGTGATGGAGCAGGCGGGCGCCGCCGTGGAGATCCCCGGCCTCGACAGCGAGCTGCTCGCCGCGGGCCCGGCGCCAGCCAAGTTCGACCTCACCGTCACCCTGGGCACACCCGCCGGCCCGGACGACGAGCTGACCGGCGCCATCGAGTACCGCGCCGACCTGTTCGACCGGGCCACGGTCGAGGCGATCGCCGGCTACCTGGCGCGGCTGCTCGGCGCGGCGGCCGCCGATCCCGAGCGGCCGATCTCCCGGATCGAGCTGTCCGCCGACGGCGAGCGGCCGCGGCTGCTGGAGCGCTCCGCCGGCGAGCGGCGGGAGCTGGCGCCGACCACCCTGGCCGCCCTGGTGTCGGAAGGGCTCGCCGCGCCGTCCGACACCCCCGCGCTGGTCTTCGAGGGGCGGGAACTCGGCCCGGCCGAGCTGGACCGCCGGATCGACGCGCTGGCCCGCCGGCTCGCCGCGGTCGGCGTCCGCCCGGGCAGCCGGGTCGCGGTGGCCGTGCCCCGCTCGGTGGAGCTCGTGGTGGCGCTGTGCGCCGTCCACCGCGCCGGCGGCGCCTACCTGCCGCTGGACCCGGACTACCCGGCCGACCGGCTCGCGTACATGCTGGCGGACGCCCGCCCGGCCGCGGTGATCGCCGCCCCGGAGCAGGCCGCCGCGCTGCGCCCCGCCGAGGGCGTGCCGTGCCTGTCACCGGAGGACCTGCCGGCGCCCGAGGGCGTCACGCCGACCGCCCCCGGCCCCGGGGACCCGGCCTACGTGATCTACACCTCGGGCTCGACCGGACGGCCGAAGGGCGTGCTCGTCCCGCACCGGGCCATCGCCAACCGGCTGCGCTGGGGCCAGCAGGAGTACCGGCTCGGCGCCCGGGACGGGGTGCTGCAGAAGACCTCGGCCAGCTTCGACATCTCGCTGTGGGAGTTCTTCTGGCCGCTGATCACCGGCGCCACCCTGGTGGTGGCGAAGCCCGACGGGCACCGCGACCCGGCCTACCTGGCGGAGCTGATCCAGCGCGAGGGCGTGAGCGTCGCCCAGTTCGTGCCGTCCATGCTGGACGTCTTCCTCCAGCACCCGCGGGCCGCCGAGTGCACCGGGCTGCGCCTGGTCGTGGCCAGCGGCGAGGCGCTGCCCGCGGCCACCGTGCGCCGGTTCCGCCAGGTGCTCCCGGGCGTGCGGCTGGACAACCTCTACGGGCCCACCGAGGCCACCGTGGAGGTGACGGCCTGGGAGTGCGGCCCGGCGGACGAGCGGCCGCGCCCGGTGCCGATCGGGCGGCCGGTCTGGAACTCCGGCGCCTACGTCCTGGACACCGCCCTGAACCCCGTCCCGCCGGGCGTGCCCGGCGAGCTCTACCTGACCGGTGAGCAGCTCGCGTACGGCTACCTCGGCCGCTCGGCGCTCACCGCCGAGCGCTTCGTCGCGGACCCGCACGGCGCGCCGGGCACCCGGATGTACCGCACCGGCGACCTGGCCCGCCAGCGCCCCGACGGCGTGGTGGAGTACCTGGGCCGGGTGGACAGCCAGGTGAAGCTGCGCGGCCACCGGATCGAGCTCGGCGAGATCGAGACCCGGCTCGGCGAGCACCCGGCGGTCACCGCCTGCGCCGTCACCGTGCGCGAGGACCGCGCCGGCGCCGTCCGGCTGGTCGCGTACGTGGTGGCGGACGGGGCCGCGCTGCCGCCCACGGCCGCCGCGCTGCGCGCCCACCTGCGCGGCCACCTGCCCGAGTACATGGTGCCCACCGCCTACGTGCCGCTCGGCGCGCTCCCGGTGACCGCCAACGGCAAGCTGGACCGCCGGGCGCTGCCCGAGCCGCAGACCCACGTCGAGAGCCGGTCCCGGGAGCCGCGCACGCCGGCCGAACGCACGCTGGTCGCGGTCTTCGCCGAGTTGCTGGGCGTGCCCGCGGTCGGACCGGAGGACGACTTCTTCCTGCTCGGCGGCCACTCGCTGCTGCTGATCCGGCTGGTCGAGCGCATCCACGCGGAGTTCGGCGTCGAGCTGCCCGTCAAGGCGCTGTTCGAGGCGCCGACCCCGGCCGCGCTGGCGCAGCGGCTGACCGGGCAGCGGCCCGGGCGCGCCGACGCCCCCTTCGAACCGCTGCTGGCGCTGCGGGCCACGGGCGGCCGGGCGCCGCTGTTCTGCGTCCACCCGGTGACGGGCGACGGCCTCGGCTTCGTCGGCCTGCTGCGCGGGCTCGACCCGGACCAGCCGGTCTACGCCTTCCAGGGCGTCGGCCCGGTCGGCGGCGGGGAGCGGCCGGCCGACGTGGACGGGCTGGCCCGGGAGTACCTGGCGCGGATGCGCGCCGTCCAGCCGCACGGCCCCTACCGGGTGCTCGGCTGGTCCTTCGGCGGGCTGGTCGCGCACCAGATCGGCGTGCTGCTGCGCGAGCAGCGCGAGCAGGTCGACCTGGTCGCGCTGCTGGACAGCCACCCGGCGCCGCCGGACGCCGGGGAGGTCACCGACACCGACGTGCTGGCCGAGCTGCTGACGGCGATCGGCGCGCCCGCTGCCGAGGCGGCGGCCGTCCTGGCGGGGCAGTGGCGGCCGAAGCCGTCGGAGCTGCTCGACCGGCTGGCCCCGGCGCTGCGCGAGGCCGCGCCGCGCGACGAGGACGAGCTGGCGGTGTTCCTCGACTCCTGCCGCTACCACGCCGGGCTGATGGCGGCGTGGACCCCGGGGGTGCTCGACGCGCCGCTGACCACCTTCACCGCGACCGGCGACCACCGGCCGCAGCAGACGGTGGCCGTGTGGTCGGCCCATGCCACCGGGCCGGTGGCGAACCACCCGCTCGCCGCCCGGCACCTGGAGCTCGCCGCCGCCGGACCGATCGACGAGATCGCCCGGGTCGTCGCGGCCGTCCTGCGGCGGGCCGACGAGGGCCGGCGATGACGGTCCGTCCGGAACGTTCCGGACGGACCGCCACCTGCTGCCGCCCGGCCCCGTCGCGCGGAACCGGGCGGCCGGGGTCAGGCGCCCGGCGCCCGGCCCTCCCGCGGGCCGCCGGCGGTGTCCAGGCCCGCCCGGGCCTCCGCCGCGAGTTCCGCGAGCACCTCGGCCCGCTGCTGGTGCAGGAAGAAGTGGTCGCCCGGCAGGATGCGGTGGCGGAAGCGGGCCGCCGTGGTGGCCCGCCAGCCGGTGATCCACTCCGGTCCGGCCATCAGGTCGTCGGCGCCGCCGAGCGCCAGCACCGGGCAGGGCAGCACGGTCGGCCGGATCCGGTCGTTGTACTCGCCCAGCAGCGTGACGTCGGCCCGCAGCACCGGCAGGATCATCTGCATCAGGTCGGCGAACTCCAGCACCTCGGCCGGGGTCCCGCCGAGGCCGACGATGCGCTCCAGGAGTTCGTCGTCGGTGAGTCCGTGCAGCCGGGCCACGTCCGGCGTGCCGGGCGCCCGGCCGCCGGAGACCACGAGGGACAGCGGCAGCGGTCGGGCGTCGGCGGCGAGCCGGCGGGCCGTCTCGTAGGCGATCCGGGCGCCCATGCTGTGGCCCAGGAGCAGGAACGGTTCGTCCGCCGGGCGGCTCGCCAGCAGGGCGAGCAGGCCGTCGACCACCTCGTCCATGACGGCCGACGGCGGCTCGGCGAGGCGGGTGCCCCGGCCCGCCAGTTCCACCGGAACGATCGTCAGGCCCGGCTGCTCGCCGGACCGGGCCCACGGCAGGTAGGCGCTCGCGGAGCCGCCGGCGTGCGGCAGGCAGTAGACGCGCACGGGCCCGGACCGCCCGTTCGGCGCGGCGTCCCGGTGCCACGGCGTCCATCGGGCCACCTCGTCGTGCTGTACGGCGGACGAACCGGTCATCACTGCTCCTCTTTCTTCCCCAGTCAATTACGCGAAGCCTGAACAGGCCTCCCGGAAGACTTTATGCACTCATTCACGGGTTGGTCCAGCCCGCATTTCGGCATGCCCTGAGAAGATCCAACTAGGCGATGCCGCAGCTCAGTTGTGCCCTGAAATAGTCGGTTGGCGCATAAGGATCTTGAGTCTTTCCCGGAACACCGAGCTCTGTTACGGTGCTCCTCGTCCGGGTTTCTTCGGACTATTTCCAGAGTATTTCTATCGGCGAGTTCCGAACGCACGACGGGAGAGGGCGGACAGAATGTGCGGAATAACCGGCGTATTCGTCCTGGGCGGCGGTCGCCCGGCCGATGCCGGCGTGGTCCGGGAGATGACGGCGTGCCTGGTGCACCGCGGCCCCGACGACGACGGCCACTACGCCGCGGACGGCCTGGGTCTGGGCTTTCGCCGGCTGGCCCTGAACGACCTCGCCGGCGGCAACCAGCCGCACCGCACCGAGGACGGCTCCCTGGTCTCGGTCTGCAACGGTGAGATCTACAACCACCGCGAGCTGCGCACCGCGCTGGGCCGCCGCGGCCACCGGTTCCGCACCGAGAACGACACCGAGGTGCTGCTCCACCTGTACCGCGAGTACGGCGAGGACCTGACGGCCCACCTGGACGGCCAGTTCGGCTTCGCGCTGTACGACGGGGCCGCGCAGCGGCTGCTGCTCGCCCGCGACCGCGCCGGCATCGTCCCGCTCTTCTACACCGTCGCCGACGGCCAGCTGATCTTCGCCTCCGAGATCAAGGCGATCCTGCGCCACCCGGCCGTCAGCGCCCGGGTCGACCTGCGCGGCCTCGACCAGGTGCTGACGCTGCCCGGACTGGTCAGCCCGCGCACCATGTTCGAGGGGATCAGCGCCCTGCGCCCCGGCGAGCGGCTGATCGCCGACCGCTCCGGCGTGCGCACCGAACGGTACTGGGACCTCGACTTCCCGCTCGCCGCCGACCTCGACCCGGTGGCCCCCGAGGCCCTGGACCGGGAGCTGGAGCGGTACGCCCACCGCACCGCCGAACTGCTCGACGGGGCCGTGCGCAGCCGGCTGCTCGCGGACGTGCCGATCGGCATGTACCTCAGCGGCGGCCTGGACTCCAGCCTGATCGGCGCCCTGATGGCCCGGGCCCGGCCCGGCCACGCCTGGCCCAGCTTCTCCGTCACCTTCCCCGGCCGCGACTTCGACGAGGGCCCGCACCAGCGGCTGGTCGCCGCCAAGCTGGGCACCGAGCACCACGAAGTCCCGGTCGGCGAGCACGAGGTGGCCGAGCGGATCACCGCGATGGTGCGCCACGCCGAGGCACCCGTGCGCGAGTCGTACAACGTCTGCTCGCTGGCGCTGTCCGAGGCCGTCCGCGCCGCCGGGACGGTCGGCGCGCTCAGCGGCGAGGGCGCCGACGAGCTGTTCGGCGGCTACCCCGGCTACCGCTTCGACGCCACCGGGCTCGGCGGCAGCCGGCTCACCGGCCTGGACGCCCGGCTGGAGCGCGAGATCCGCGAACGGATGTGGGGCGTCGACCTCGGCTACGAGCAGGACCAGCTGCCCGCCCAGGAGTTCCGCCGCGAGCTGTACGCCGAGGACCTGGCTTACGGGCTGGACGAGTTCTCCGTCACCAACCAGCGCCTGGTCGACCCCGAGCGGCTGGCCGGGCGCCACCCGCTGCACCAGCGCTCCTACCTCGACTACCACCTGCGGCTCGCCGACCACCTGCTCGGCGACCACGGCGACCGGATGGCCCTGGCCAACGGCGTCGAGCTGCGCTTCCCCTTCCTGGCGAACGCGGTGGTCGACCACGCCACCACGCTGCCACCGGAGTTGATGCTCGCCCACGGCCGGGAGAAGGCCGTGCTGCGCCGGGCGGCCGAGGGGCTGGTGCCCGGCGAGGTACTCAGCCGGCAGAAGTACGGATTCCGCGGCCAGACCAGCAGCCACCTGCTGAGCACCGGCGCCGACTGGTTCGAGGAGCTGGTCTCCCCCGCGACCGTCCGCCGCCAGGGTTACTTCGACCCGGACACCGTCGCCGCCCTGACGCGGCGTCAGCGCGGCGACGGCCAGCAGGTGCACGCCCACCTGGACACCGACTACCTGATGCTCGTCGCGACCTTCGCCCTCTTCGTCGAGGAGTTCGATCTGCCGTGCCTGGGATGACCGCCACAGCCGCCGGGCCGATCGCCGGCCCCGGCACCCGCCCGCGCCACCCGCTGGTCGGGGTGGTCGGCGGCATGGGCCCGCTGGCCTCCGTCGAACTGCTGCGCACCGTCTACCGGGCCTGCCGGCTCCACCCCGAGCAGGACACCCCCCGGGTGCTGCTCTGGTCCGACCCGGCCGTGGTGGACCGCACCGAGGCCATCGGCAGCGGCGAACTCGACGAGCTGCGCCGCGCCGTGGAGTCCTCGCTGCGCGGCCTGCTGGCCGCCGGCGCGGAACGCGTGGTGATCGCCTGCATCACCGCCCACCACGTGCTCGGCGACCTGCCGGCCGACCTCGCGGCGCGCTGCGTCTCGCTGGTCGACGTGGTGCACGGGGAACTGGCCGCGGCCGGCGAACCGCACCTGCTGCTCTGCTCCTCCGGCACCGCCCGGGCCGGCATCCTCACCTCGGGCGCCGCCGGGGCCCGGGCCGCCCGGCAGCTGGTGGCGCTGCGCCCGCCGGACCAGGAGGCGCTGCACCGGGAGATCCACCGCCTCAAGCGCGGCGAGGACCCGGCCCGCACCATCGACTTCCTGCGCGAGACCCTGCCCCGCTACGGCGTGCGGGCCTTCGTCGCCGCCTGCACCGAGCTGCACCTGGTCACCAGGGCGATCGAGGACGCCGGTCTGAGCGAGGCCCTGCCCTCCCTCGACCCGCTGACGGTCGTGGCCCACCGGATCATGAACGGAGAGTTGTGAGCCACACGAGCATCCTCGACCGCTGGGCCGACCAGGTCGAGCGCCGAGCCACCGCCCCCGCCCTCGCCACCGCCGAGCGGGTCTGGAGCCACCAGGAGCTGGCCGGGCTGGCCGCCGGCCTGCGCGACCGCCTCGCCACCGGCACCGGCCCGGTCCTGGTCGCCTGCGCGGACCCCGTCCCGGTGGTCGCGGCGATCCTCGCCTGCGCCGCCACCGGCCGCCCGTTCGCCCCGGTGGACACCCGCCAGCCCGCCGCCCGCTGGACGGCCCTGCTGGAGGACCTCCGGCCGGGCACCGTGCTCGCCGACGCCGCCGGCCGCTCCGCGCTGGCCGCCGCCGGGCCGGGCCCGACCGTCTCCGGGCAGCACCTGACCGTCGCCGGACAGGGCGAACTGCCGCTGCTCGCCACGGAGTCGATCACCCCGCTGCCCTGGGCGGCCGACGACTGGATCGGCATCAGCGGCCCCGACGCCGGCTACGTCTACTTCACCTCGGGCACCACCGGCCGCCCCAAGGGCATCCGGGGCAGCTTCGAGGCGGTCGCACACTTCCTGGACTGGGAGATCGCCGAGTTCGGCATCGCCCCGGGCACCCGGATCTCCATGCTCACCTCCCCCGGCTTCGACGCCTTCCTGCGCGACGCCCTCGTCCCGCTGTGCGCCGGCGGCACCGCCGTGCTCCCGGCGCCCGGCGCCATCCCCGTCGGCGCGGCCCTGGCCCGCTGGCTGACCGAGCAGCAGGTCGACCTGCTGCACTGCGTGCCCACCGTGTTCCGCACCCTGCGCGCCGCCGGGCTGGCCGCCGACTCCCTACCGCGACTGCGCAGCGTGCTGATGGCCGGGGAGCCGGTCCGCCCCGCCGACATCGCCTGGTGGCGGGGCCTGTTCGGAGACGGCAAGGAGCTGGTCAACCTCTACGGGCCGTCCGAGACCACCATGACCAAGGTCTTCCGCCGGCTCACCGCCGAGGACGCCGAGGCCGAGACCGTCCCGGCCGGCCACCCGATGCCCGGGGTCGAGATCGGGGTGCTGGTCGGCGGACGCCCGGTGGTGGACGCGATCGGCGAGATCGAGATCCGCACCCCGTTCCCGCTGCGCGGCTACCTGGGCGACGCGGCCGGCGGCTTCGTCGCACCGGACCGGTACCGCACCGGCGACCTCGGCCGCCTCGGCGCCGACGGCACCCTGGAGGTCCTGGGCCGCCGCGACCAGCAGGTCAAGGTGAACGGCGCCCGGGTCGAACTCGGCGAGATCGAGGACCTGCTGCGCCGCCACCCCGCGGTGGCGGACGTCTGCGCCGCCCTGGTCGAGGAGGCCGACGGCGAACCGGTGCTCTGCGCCTACCTGGTCGCCGACGGCGCCACCGACGAGGAGCTGCGCGCGCACGCCGCCGAGGGCCTGCCCGCCGCCGCCCGCCCCGCCCTGTACCTGCGGCTCGCCGCGATCCCGCGCACCCTCAGCGGAAAGGCCGACCGGCGGGCACTGCCCAGCCCGGCCGCCGCCCTGGCCGGGCGCACCGGCGAACAGCCGCTGGACGGCCTGGAGGCCGGCATCGCCGAGCTGTGGCGCGAGCTGCTGCACGTGCCCGCCGTCGGCCGGCACGACGACTTCGCCCTGCTCGGCGGGGACTCGCTGGGCATCGCCCGCCTGCTGGACGGGCTGCGCACCCGCTTCGGCGTCGAGGTGCCGCTGCGGGTGTACGTCGGCGACCCGACCGTCGCCGGGCTGGCCGCGGCCGTCGCCGCCGGCCGCGCGGACGCCTCGCCGGAGGGCGGCCGCCGATGAGCCGCGACACCTCCCTGCCGCTGCGCGGCGACCGCGCCCGCGCGCCGCTGTCCTACGCCCAGCGCTCCATCTGGCGGGCCGAGCAGGTGCTGCCCGGCACCGCCCTGCACAACGAGAGCGCCGCCTTCCACGTCAGCGGCCCGCTGGACGTGGCCGCCCTGGAACGGGCGCTGGCCGCCGTCGCCCGGCGGCACGAGGTGGTGCGCTGCGCCGTCACCGCCGACGGGGCGGGCGAGCCGTGGCAGCTGTTCGCCGACCTGGTCCGCCCCGCCGTCGAGACCGTCGACCTGACCGGCGTCCCCGAGGGCGAGCGCGCGGACCGGCTCGCCGAGCTCACCGCCCGCGCCGTGGCCGTACCCTTCGACCTGGGCCGGCCCCCGCTGATGCGCACCCAGCTGTTCCTGCTGGGCGGCGGCCGCTCGCTGCTGCTGTTCACCGCCCACCACATCGTGGTCGACGCCTGGGGCTTCGGCGTCTTCCTGGAGTCGCTGGCCGCCTGCTACGCCGCCGAACTCGGCGGCGAGGCCCCGGACCCGGACCCGGCCCAGGAACCGGCCGCCGGACCCGACTTCGGCGACTTCGCCGCCTGGCAGCGCGGCGACGACAGCGACACCAGCCACGCCGGCGGAATCGACCACTGGCAGACCCGGCTGGGCGGCGAACTGCCCACCGCCGACCTGCCGTCCGACGTCGGCCCCGGCGGCGACCCGGCGGCCGGCGCGCTGCACCACTTCACCGTCCCCGCCGACCTGGCCGCCCGGCTCAGCGCCTTCGGCCGGGGCGAACTGGCCAGCCTGTCCACCGTGCTGCTCACCGCCTTCTGCGCCACCGCCGCCCGCTGGACGGGCCAGGACGACCTGGTGGTCGGCATGCCGGTGGCGACCCGCGGCCGCACCGCGCTGGCCGGCGTGGTCGGACCGCTGCTCAACCTCGTCGCCCACCGCAGCGACCTCGGCGGCGAGCCGAGCTTCCGGCAGGCCCTGGCCCGCACCCGCCGGCACCTGAAGGCCGACCTGCGCCACCGCGACACCCCCTTCGACCTGGTCCTGGAGCGGCTGGGCCGGGCCGCGGGCGGGCGCACGCCGCTGTTCCAGCTGATGTACTCCTTCCACAGCGGCCCCACCACCACCCTGGAGCTGCCCGGCGTCACCACCGCCCCGGCGCCCTCGCACAGCGGCACGGCCAAGTACGACCTGACCTTCTTCCTGCGCCCGCGCCCCTCGGGCGCGCTGGACGCGACGCTGGAGTACCGCACGGCGCTGCTCGCCCCCGAGACGGCGGCCGACTTCGCGGACTCGCTGCTGTGCCTGCTGGAGGCCGCCGCGGCCGACCCGGACCGGCCGCTGGCCGAGCTTCCGGTGCTCTCCGAAGGCCGGCGCCGGCGCGTCCTGGTGGACTTCAACCGGGCACCCGACGCCGAGCGCGCCTGGGCCACCGTGCCCGAGGCGCTGCGCGAACTCGCCCGGCAGGACGGCGCCGCACCGGCCGTCGAGTCACCCGGCCGCGCGTTCAACCGGGCCGCGGCCGACGCGGCCGCCGACCTGGTCGCCCGCCGGCTGGTGGCCCGGCACGGCGTGGCGCCCGGCGACCGGGTGGCCCTGCGCGTCGAGCGCGGCGCGCAGCTGGTGCCGCTGATCGTCGGCATCTGGCGGGCCGGAGCCGTCCTGGTCCCGCTGGACGAGGCCATGCCCGCCGCGCGGGCCGAGCACGTGCTCGCCGACAGCGGCGCCCGCCTGCTGATCGGCGACCCCGCCGAGGGGCTGCCCGCCGCCGACCCGGCCGCGCTGCTCGACGAGGGCCCGGACGCCGGGACCGGGCAGCCGCTGCCCGGCGCCGGCCCCGAGGACCTCGCGTACCTGATGTACACCTCGGGCTCCACCGGGCTGCCCAAGGGCGTGGCGGTGCCGCACGGCTGCGTCGCCAACCTGCTGCACAGCGTGGTCCGCGCCGAGCCGGGACTGCGGGCCGACGACACCCTGCTCGCCGTCACCTCGATCACCTTCGACATCTCCGTCCTGGAGCTGTTCGCCCCGCTGCTGGCCGGCGGCCGGGTCGTGGTCGCCCCGCGCGAGAGCGTCCGCGACGCCGAGGCGCTGGGCGCGCTGCTGGAGCGCAGCGGCGCCACCGTCATGCAGGCCACGCCCTCGCTCTGGCGCGGGCTGCTGGACGGCGGCTGGGCGGGCCGGCCCGGACTGCGGGCGCTGTGCGGCGGCGAGGCCCTGGACGCCGACCTCGCGGATCGGCTGCTGGCTCGCTGCGCCGGGCTGTGGAACCTGTACGGGCCGACCGAGACGACCATCTGGTCCACCGTCGGGCGGGTGCTGCCCGGCGAGGGCGTCACGGTGGGGCGCCCGGTGGCCGGCACCGTCTGCTACGTCCTGGACCGGCGGCTGCGGCCGGTGCCGCGCGGGGCCGTCGGCGAGCTGGTGATCGGCGGGGCCGGCGTGAGCGCCGGGTACCGCAACCGCCCGGAGCTGACCGCCGCCGCATTCGTGGCCGACCCGGTCGACCCGGACGGCGGCACCGTCTACCGCACCGGCGACCTGGCCCGCCACCTGCCGGACGGCCGGATCGTCGTGCTCGGCCGGGCCGACCAGCAGGTGAAGATCCTCGGCCACCGCATCGAGGTCGGCGAGGTGGAGTCCCTGCTCGCCGCCCACCCCGAGGTCCGCCAGGCGGCGGTGGTCGTGGACCGGGGGCAGCCGGCCGGGCCCCGGCTGGTCGCCTTCGTGACCGCCCGGACCGGGGACGACGGGCTGCCCGACCGCCTGCGCCGCCACCTGCGCGAGCGGCTGCCCGCCGCCGCCGTCCCCGGGGTGATCGCCCCGCTGCCCGCGCTGCCGCTCAACACCAGCGGCAAGGTGGACCGGCCAGCCCTGCTGCTGCGGGCCGGGGAGCTCACCGCCGCCCGGCGCAGCGCACCGGTCACCGAGGCCGAGCGGGCCGCCGTCGCGCTCTGGGCGGAGGTCCTGGGCCTGCCGCCCGAGCGGGTCGGCACCACCGACGACTTCTTCGCCGCCGGCGGCAACTCCATCGCCGCGACCCGGCTGCTCGGCCGGGCCCGGGCCCGCTTCGGCGCCGCGCCGTCGCTCGCCGAGTTCTACACCGACCCCACCCCCGCCGCCCTGGCGCGGGTGCGGCCCGCCGCCCCGGCGCCCGCCGTCCGTACGGCGGGGCCGGCCCCGGACGCCGTCCCGATGACCGACCAGCAGCGCCAGTTGTGGCTGCTGCACCGCCTCGACCCCGACTCGCCCGCCTACCACCTGCCGGCCGCGCTCGACCTGACCGGCCCGGTGGACCAGGCGGCCCTCAGCGGGGCGCTGGCCGACCTGACCGCCCGGCACCCGGTGCTCGCCGCCCGCTGCGAGCTGCGCGAGGACGGCCCGGTCCTGGTGCTCGCGCCGCCCGCCGCACCGGCCCTGACCGTCCTGGACGCGGCGCCCGGGGAGGTGCCCGGGCTCGCCCGGGCGGAGGCGGTGCGCCCCTTCGACCTGGCCGGTGAGCCGCCGCTGCGGCTCACCCTGGTGCGCACCGGCCCCGAGCGCTCGGTGCTGCTGTGCACCGCGCACCACCTCGCGGTCGACGGCTGGTCGATCGGCGTGGCCGTGCGCGAGCTGGCCGCGCTGTACGCCGCCCGCCTCGGGCTGGCCGAGCCGCCGCCCGCGCTCGACCTGGACTTCGCCGGCTACGCGGCCGACTGCGCCGCCGAAGCGGGCCTGACGCTGCGTCAGGAGCAGCTGGAGTACTGGCTGAAGCGGCTCGACGGGCACCCCGGCGTGCTCGACCTGCCCGCCGACGTACCGACCCGGGCGCGGCCGACGGGAGCCGGCGAGACCCTGCCGGTGGCGCTCGCCCCGGAGCTGACGGCCGCGCTGCGCGAGGGCGCCGCCCGGCTGCGCACCACGCCCTTCACCCTGCTGCTCGCCGTGTACGCGGCGCTGCTGGGCCGCTACGCGGGCAGCGACGACGTGCTGGTGGGCGTGCCCGTCGCCAACCGCGACCGGCCCGAACTGGAGTCGCTGGTCGGCTCGTTGGCCAACACCCTGCCGGTGCGCGTGGACCTGGCCGGGGCGCCGTCCTTCGCCGAGCTCGCCGCCCGCACCGGGCGGGCGCTGGCGGGCGACCTCGGCCGTCCGCTGGTCGCCTTCGACCGGCTGGTGGCCGGCCTCGGCCTGCCCCGCGACCCGGGCCGCCCGACCCTGGTCCAGGCCTCGCTGGTGTTCCAGGACGCGCCGCCGGCCGACGTCCGGCTGGGCGCGGCCGCCGGCGTGCTGCGCCAGGTCCCCACCGGGGCGGCCAAGTACGACCTCACCCTGGCCCTGGACGAGCGCGCCGACCGGATCGCCGGCGCCCTGGAGTACGCCACGGACCGCTTCGGCGCGCAGTTCGCCGACCGCTTCGCCCGGCACTTCCACGTCCTGCTGCGGGCCGCCCTGGCCTCGCCGCAGGCCCCCCTCGACGCCGTCGAGCTCACCGACCCCGCTCTGCCCGCCCCGCGCCCGGCCCGCCCCGCGGGCGAGGCGCGCGCCGAGCACGCCGTCTCGGTGTCCGAGCTGTTCCGGGCCCGGGCCACCGCCCGTCCGGACGCCCCCGCGATCCGGGCCGAGGGCGTGACGGTCGGCTACCGGCAGCTCGACGTCTGGAGCGACCGGATCGCGTCCCGGCTGCTGGAGCGCGGCGCCGCCCCCGGCCGGTTCGTCTCGGTGCTGCTGCCCGCCGGCCCGGTGCAGAGCGCCGCGATCCTCGGCGTCGCCAAGACCGGGGCCGCCTTCGCGGTGCTCGACCCGGCCGACCCGGACGCCCGCCTGACCGCGCTGCTGGCCGACGCCGAACCGGTGTGCCTGCTGGCCGCCGAGAGCACGCTCGCCCTGCACCCCGAACTGCGGGAAGGCGTCGGGCACTTCGCCGGCGTCCCGGTCGAGGCCGTCGACCCGCGGGTGCCGGCCGCCGACGAGCCCGCGGGCCCCGCCCCGGCCGCCTCCCCCGCCGGCCCCGGCGACCCGCTCTGCCTGGTCTACACCTCCGGCTCCACCGGCACGCCCAAGGGCATCGCCCTGCCGCACGCGGCGCTCGCCCAGTTCGCCCACTGGCAGCGCGAGCGCTTCGGCATCCGGCCGGACAGCCGGATCGCCCAGTGGGCCCCGTTCACCTACGACGCCGCGTACACCGAGGTGTTCGCCGCGCTCTGCTCGGGCGCGGTGCTGTGCCTGCCGCCGCAGGGGCTGCGCCGCGACCCGCTCGCGGTGGCCGGGTGGCTGCGGGCCGAGCGGATCACCCAGATCCAGACCGTCCCGGCCTTCTTCCAACTGGTCACCGAGGCGCTGGACGCCACCGGCTCGCACCTGCCGGACCTCGCCCACGTGCTGATGGCCGGCGAGGTGCTCCCGGTGGCCCTGGCCGCCGCCTGGGCGCACCGCCCCGACCGGCCGCGGCTGCACAACCTCTACGGGCCCACCGAGTGCGTGCTGGCGACGCACCGCGAGCTGGCGCCGGGCGAGGAGTTCCCGGCCGGGGTGCCGATCGGCAGCCCGATCCCGGGCCGCGAGGCGGTGGTCCTGGACCGCCACGGCCGGCCCTGCCCGGTCGGGGTGGTCGGCGAGATCCACCTGCGCAGCGACTTCCTGGCCGGCGCGTACCACCGCAGGCCCGAGGAGAGCGCCCGGGCGTACGTCGCCGACCCCTGGCAGGCCGGGGGCCGGCTGTACCGCACCGGGGACCTGGGCCGCCGCCTCCCGGACGGCGAGCTGGCGTTCGTCGGCCGGATCGGCAGCCAGCTGAAGATCCGCGGCAACCGGATCGAGCTGGAGGAGATCGAGGCGCTGCTGGAGCTGCACCCGGGGGTGCGCGAGGCGGCCGCCGCCGCGCACGGCCGGGGCACGGCCCGCCGGCTGGTCGGCTACGCGGTCGCGGCGCCCGGGGTCACCGGCGCCGAGCTGCGGGCGCACCTGGCCGAGCGGCTCCCGGCGGCGGTCGTACCGGACACGGTGATGCTGCTGGACGCGCTGCCCAGGACGCGCACCAACAAGCGCGACCGGGCCCGGCTGCCGCTGCCCGGGGCCACCGCCCGGCCCGCCGACGCCGCCCCGCTGGCCGGTGTCGAGCAGCTCGTCGCCGACGCCTGGCGGCAGTTGCTGGGCGGCGGCCCGGTCGGCCGGCACACCAACTTCTTCGAGGCCGGCGGCGACTCGCTGCTGGCCGCCCGGCTCCAGCTGGAGCTGGCCCGCCGCCTGGAGCGGCCGGTCCGGCTGGTGGACGTCTTCGGGCGGCCCACCATCGCCGAGTTCGCGGCCGGCCTCGCCGAGGGCGCCGCCCCGGACGGCCGGGCCGCCACCGAGGCCGCCGAGCCGCGCGGCGAGCGCCGCCAGAGCGCCGTCCGGGCCCGCGCCAGGGCCCGCCGCGAGGCCCGGGAGCGGGCCGAGGGCCCGGCCGCCGACCCGCACACACCGGCCGGGCCGACGACCCGGACCGCACCGACAGGGAGGGACTGACATGGACGTTCAGGGCGTGATGACGGAGCTGCACGGCATCCTCGGCACCGAGGGGCTGGAGCGGGTCGAGGAGTGCCTGCGCATCCTCACCGGCGAGCAGGCCCCGGAGTACCTGCACGACGACCAGGAGCCGACCCGGCTGTTCTTCCCCGGGATCAGCGCCCTGCCCTGGCACGACACCGCCGAACTGCCCTGGGTGGCCCGGGTGGAGGAGGCCTACGACCGGATCAAGGCCGAGTTCCTGGAGCTGCGCGCCGAGCAGGCCCGCTTCGCCCCGTACGAGGACCTCTACACCAAGGAGCTCGGCTGGCAGGGCTGGGACACCTACCAGCTGTACCGCAACGGCAGCTGGCGGGACGAGGTCCTGGAGCGCTGCCCCGAGACCCACGCCGCCGTCTCAGCGACCCCGCACGGGCCGCGCGACGGCATGTTCACCGTCCTCAACCCCGGCGTGCACATCACCCCGCACACCGGCGGCGTGAACCTGCTGCTGACCGCGCACCTGCCGCTGATCGTCCCGCCCGGCTGCGCCATCAAGGTCGGCGACGACGAGCGGGGCTGGGAGGAGGGCAAGGTGATCCTCTTCGACGACAGCTTCATCCACGAGGCCTGGAACAAGGGCACCCAGCAGCGCGCCGTCCTGCTCTGGGACGTCTGGCACCCGGAGCTGACGCCCGTCGAGGTCCGGGCCCTGGAGTTCCTGATGCCCCGTTTCCAGCGCTACCTCATGGCGGTCTGAGCCGCACGGCGGTCCTGAACCCCATGGCGGTCTGAGCCCCGGCCGCGTCCCCGGTCCTGCCCGCCCCGCCGCGCGCGGAGCCCACCTCACCCACGGAGAACACCTTGAACGCACAGCCGGTCATTCCCGACGCGGCCGAGACCGACGGCCGGGTCGCCGTCGTCGGCCTCGCGGGCCGCTTCCCCGGAGCCGATTCCGTCGACGCGCTGTGGGAGCTGCTGGCCTGCGGCACGGAGGCGATCAGCCGGTTCGGTCCCGAGGAGCTGCGGGCCGCCGGGGTGCCGGACGGCGAGGCCGGCAAGCCCGGGTACGTGGCCGCCAAGGGCGTGCTGGCGGACGTCGCCGGCTTCGACTCCCAGCTGTTCGGCTACAACGCGCTGGAGGCCTCGGTCATCGACCCGCAGCAGCGGATCTTCCTCGAATGCGCCTGGGAGGCGCTGGAGGACGCCGGCTGCGACCCCGACCGGGCGCCCGGGCCGATCGCGGTCTACGCCGGGTCGCTGCTGAGCACCTACCTGATCCACAACCTGCTGCCGCGCACCGACCTGCGGGACTCCCTCGGCGTGCCGATGCTCTTCCAGGGCAACCAGCCCGACCAGCTGGCCCCCCGCGCCGCGTACAAGCTCAACCTGCGCGGCCCGGCGGTCAGCGTGCAGACCGCCTGCTCGACCTCGCTGGTCGCGGTGCACCTCGCGGTGCAGAGCCTGCTGTCCGAGGAGTGCGACCTCGCGCTCGCCGGCGGCGTCACCGTCACCGTGCCGCACCGCTCCGGCTACCTGCCGGTGCCCGGCGGCATCGAGTCCCCGGACGGGCACTGCCGGCCCTTCGGCGCCGAGGCGGCCGGCACGGTCTTCGGCAACGGCGCGGGCGTCGTGGTGCTCAAGCGCCTCGCCGACGCGCTCGCCGACGGCGACCGGGTGCACGCCGTCATCCTCGGCTCGGCCGTCAACAACGACGGTGCGCACAAGGCGGGTTACACCGCCCCCGGGGTCGCCGGCCAGACCGCCGTGATCCGCGAGGCGCTGTCCGTCGCGGGCGTCGCCCCGGACAGCATCGGCTACGTCGAGGCGCACGGCACCGGCACCCCGATCGGCGACCCGATCGAGGTCGAAGCGCTCACCGCCGCCTTCCGCGCCGAGCAGGACGCCGACGACAGGTCCGCCACCGGCTGGTGCGGCCTGGGCTCGGTCAAGTCCAACCTCGGCCACCTGGACACCGCCGCCGGCGTCACCGGCCTGATCAAGGCCATCCTGACGGTGCGCGGCGGCCGGATCCCGGCGAGCCTGCACGCCGAAGCCGTCAACCCCGAACTCGGCCTCGCCGACAGCCCGTTCTTCGTCCCGGCCGACCTCACCGACTGGCCGGTCGCCGACGGCCCGCGCCGGGCCGCCGTCAGCGCCTTCGGCATCGGCGGCACCAACGCGCACGTGATCCTGGAGCAGGCCCCCGAGCCGGCCCCGCGCGAGGCCGCCGCGCCGAGCGCCGTCCCCGTCGCCCTGCCGCTGTCGGCCCGCACCACCGCCGCGCTGGACGCCGCCGCCGAGCGGCTCGCCGACGACCTCGCCGCCCACCCGGACCGCCCGCTGGCCGACGTCGCCCGGACCTTGCGCACCGGCCGCCGCCAGCTCGTCCAGCGCCGCGTCGTGGTCGCGGACGACACCGCCGCCGCGGTGGCCGCGCTGCGCGGCGGCGGCCGCCGGGAGTCGGTCCGGGCCCGCGCCGGGCAGGGCGCCGCCCCCGTCGCCTTCCTGCTGCCCGGCCAGGGCGCGCAGTACCCGGGCATGGCCCTGGGCCTGCACCGGGCGCACCCGGTGTTCCGGGCCGCCCTGGACGAGGCCGCCGAGCTGCTGCGCCCGCACCTGGGCCTCGACCTGGTCGAACTGCTGCGCAGCGGCGACGCCGACCTGCTGCGCCGCAGCTCCGTCACCCAGCCCGCCGTGCTGGCGGTCGGCCACGCCACGGCCGCACTGTGGCGGCACTGGGGCGTGCGCCCGGCGGCGCTGCTGGGCCACAGCCTGGGCGAGTACACCGCGGCGCTGCTCTCCGGCGTCCTCGACCTGCCCGAGGCACTCGCCCTGGTCGCCGCCCGCGGCCGGCTGATGGAGCAGACCGCGCCCGGCGCGATGCTGGCCGTCCCGCTGGACGAGGCGGCGGCGGGCGACCTCGCCGCCGCGCACGGCCTCGACCTCGCCGCCGTCAACGGCCCGGGCGCCACCGTGCTGTCCGGTAGTGCCGGGGCCGTCGACCGGGCCGCCGCCGAGCTGGGCGAGCGGGGCCTGCGCGCCCTGCGCCTGCCGGTGGAGCGGGCGTTCCACAGCGCCCTGTGCGCGCCCGCCGCCGAGCAGTTCGCGGCCGAGCTCGCCAAGGTCACGCTGCACGAGCCCACCGTGCCGTTCCTGTCCAACCTCACCGGCGACTGGATCACCCCGGAGCAGGCCACCGACCCCGGCTACTGGGTGCACCAGATGCTCGCCCCGGTGCGCTTCCACGACGGGCTCACCCGCCTGGCGGCGCTCGACGAGCGGATGGTGCTGGTGGAGACCGGCCCCGGCAGCGTGCTGACCGACCTGGCCCGCGCGGCCGCCGAGGGCACCGCCGGGCCGCGGCTCGCCCTGCCGCCGCTGCCCACCCGCGGGCGGCGCGGCGCCGAGGACGAGCCCGGCAGCGCCGTCCTCGCGCTCGGCAGCCTGTGGGCGCACGGCGCCGCCGTCGACTGGGAGCCCGTCGACGCCGACGCCCGCCCCGCCGACCTGCCCGGCTACCCCTTCGAGCGGCTCCCGCATTGGATCGAGCCCGCCGTCCCCGGCCGGGCGCCCGCCACCGCGCTGCCCGCCGCGGACCTGGACGCCGTCCACGCGACCGTCAACTGGCGCCCGCTCGCCGAGGCCCCCGGGGACGACCCGCTGGCCGGCCGCCGCCAGACCTGGCTGGTCCTGCTGGACCGGGCCGCCGCCGCCCAGCCCCTGGTGGATCTGCTGACGGCGCGCGGCCAGATCGTCACCACCGTGCAGCCCGGCCCGGCCTACCGCCGGGTGCGCCGCGGCGTCTACGAGCTCGACCCCGCCGACCCGGCCCAGTACGCGAAGCTGCTGGCCGACCTGCGCGGCCTGGTCCGCACGCCCACCGCCGTCCTGTACGCCTGGGGCCTGGACGAGACGCCGGACGAGACCGCCGGCTACTTCGGCCTGGTCCACCTCGCCCGGGCGATGTCCGCCGAGAGCGTGCTGAACGAGGTCCGGCTCGGCGTCGTGACCGCCGGGGCCTTCCCGGCCGCCCCCGGCGAGCAGCCCCGGCCCGCCGCGGCCCTGCTCAGCGGCCCCGTCCAGGTGCTCGGCGAGGAGTACCGCAACCTGCGCTGCACCCAGGTCGACCTCGCCGCCGGCGCCGCGCTCGACGAGGCCGCCGCCGACGCGGTGGTGCGCGCCGTGCTCACCGGCCCGGCCCGGCTGCTCGCCCTGCGCGAGGGCGCTCTGCTCACCCGCGTGGTCGAGCCCGCCGAGCGCCCCGTCCCGACCGCCCCGGCCCGGGTGCGGGCCGGCAGCACCTGGCTGCTCACCGGCGGCCTCGGCGGGATCGGCCTGACCCTCGCCCGGGCCCTGGCCCGGGTCGGCGCCGCCCGGCTCGTCCTGCTCGGCCGCGGCGCCGCCGACGAGGCCGCGCTCGCCGCAGTGCGCGAGAGCGGCGCCGAGGTGCTGGCCGTCCAGGCCGACGTCACCGACGCCGAATCGCTGGACCGGGCGCTGGAACAGGCCCGTTCGGCCTTCGGCCGGATCGACGGCGTCGTCCACGCGGCCGGCGTGCCCGGCGGCGGCTCCATCGAGCTGCGCTCCGACGACAGCATGCGCACGGTCCTCGCCCCGAAGACCGCCGGCCTGCGCCACCTGCTCGCCGCGCTGCGGCCCGGGGAGGCCGAGGTGCTGGTGCTCTGCTCCTCGCTCGCCACCCTGATCCCGACCTACGGCCAGGCCGACTACGCGGCCGCCAACGCCTACCTCGCCGCCGTCGCGGAGGCCGAGGCCGCGCGCGGCGAGCGCCACGCGGTGGCCGTCGACTGGGACATGTGGGCCGGCGTCGGCATGGCCAGCCGGGCCGAGGTCCCCGAGGCCCTGCGGGCCTTCCAGGCCGACATGCTGGCCGGCGCGCTCACCCCCGAGCAGGGCGCCCGCGCCTTCGCCGCCCTGCTGGAGGGCCCGCCCGGACGGGCCGTGGTGGCCCGGGCCGGCGCCGCGATCGCGGACGGCACGCTGCGCACCTCCGCCGCCCCGGCCGCCGAGGCCCCCCGGACGGCGGCCCTGCCCCGCCCCGAGCTCGCCACGCCGTACACCGCCCCGGCCACCCCGACCGAGGAGCGCCTGGCCGAGATCTACGCCGAGCTGCTCGGCCTCGACCGGGTCGGGGTGGACGACGACTTCCTGGAGCTCGGCGGGCACTCGCTGCTGGCCGCCCAGATCGCGGCCCGGCTGCGGGCCGAGTTCGAGGTCGACGTCCCCGCCCGGGTCTTCTTCGAGGGCGGCCGCGTCGCCGACCTCGCCACCGAGATCGAAGACCGCATCCTCGCCGACCTGGAGAACCAGTGACCAACCCCGCAGGCCGCCGCGAGGACCGCCTCGCCCGGCTCACCCCCGAGCAGCGCGCCGCCTTCGAGGCGCGCGCCCGGGGCCGCGCAGGCACCACCCCGGCCGCCACGGCCGGCCCCGCCGCCACCGCCCCCGCCGTGCCGCCGCGCGACCCGGCGCTGCCGGCGCCGCTGTCCTTCGGCCAGGAGCGGCTCTGGTTCCTGGAGCAGCTCACCCCCGGGCTCGGGGTGTTCAACGAGTACGTGGGCCTGCGCCTGAGCGGCCCGCTGGACGTCGCCGCGCTGGAGGCCGCGCTGACCGGCCTGGTGGAGCGGCACGAGGCGCTGCGCACCGTCATCGCCGCCGGCCAGGACGGCCCGGTGCAGCGGGTGCTGGAGCGCACCGCCCCGGTGCTGCGGGTGGTCGAGCCGGCCGGCGGCGAGGCCGGCTGGAGCGAGGCCGGCTGGAGCGAGGCCGAGGAACGCGCGCTGGCCGAGCGGGAGGCGGCCCTGCCGTTCGACCTGGAGCACGGCCCGCTGCTGCGCGCCCTGCTGATCCGCTCCGCGCCCGAGCGCGCCCTGCTGGTCGTGGTCAACCACCACCTGGTCGGCGACGCCTGGTCCCGCGCGGTGCTGGTGGAGGAGCTCTGCGCCCGCTACCGGGCCTTCCGCGAGGGCGGCCCGGCCCCCGAGCCGCTCGCCGTGCAGTACGCCGACTGGGCGCAGTGGCAGCGCCGCGAACTCACCGACACCGCGCTGGCCGAGCCGCTCGGCTACTGGCGCGAGCGGTTGGAGGGCGCCCCGCACGTCCTGGAGCTGACCACCGACCGGCCCCGGCCGGCCGTGCCCGGCCACCGGGGCGGCCGGGTGCACTTCACCCTGGACGCCGCCACCACCGAGGCCGTGGAGGGCGCGGCCCGGGCGGCCCGGGCCACCCCCTTCATGGTCACGCTGGCCGCCTGGCAGGCCGTCCTGATGCGCCACTCCGGCCAGCAGGACGTCGTGGTCGGCGTGCCCACCGCGGGCCGCGACCGGCCCGAACTCGCCGGGCTCGTCGGCATGTTCGTCAACAGCCTGGTGCTGCGCTCGGACCTCTCCGGCGACCCGACCTTCGGCGAACTGCTCGACCGGGTGAGGGAGACCTCGCTCGGCGCGCTGGCCCACGCCCAGGTGCCCTTCGAGCGCCTGGTCCGCGAGCTGCGCCCGGACCGCGACCTCAGCCACGCCCCGCTCTACCAGGTGCAATTCGGCTACCGCAACGTCCCCGCCCCCGACATCGCCCTGCCCGGCGTCACGGTCGAGCCGGTCGAGCTGGACAACGGCCTGTGCCGCACCGACCTGAGCCTGGAACTCGCCCGCGACGGCGAACTCACGGCAGGCGTCTGCGAGTTCAGCCGCGACCTGTTCGACGACGACACCGTGCGCACGCTGACCGAGGCCCTCCAGCGGGTGCTCGCCCGCGGCGCCGCCGATCCCGGCCTGCGGCTGTCCGAACTGCTCGCCCTCACCCCCGTCGAGCAGGCCCTGCTGCTCTCCGCCGGCGAGGGCGCAGCGCTGCCCGAGGACACGCCGGACGTCGTGACGGCCTTCGCCGAGGCCGTGCGCACCCGCCCGGACGCCGAGGCCGTGCTGCCCGGCGGCCGCCCGGAGCAGGCCCTCACCTTCGCCGAACTGGACGCCCGGGTCGACGAGTTGCTCGCCCGGCTCCAGGCCGCCGGGGTGCGCCCCGGCGACCGGGTCGGCCTGTGCCTGCGCCGCGGCACCGACCTGCCCGCCGCCATGCTCGCCGTGCTCCGAGCCGGCGCCGCCTACCTGCCGCTCGACCCGGACTACCCGGCGGCCCGGCTGCGCCACGTGGTCGAGGACGCCGAGCCCGCCGTGGTCGTGGTGCACGCCGCGACCCGGGACGCCGCGCCCGCCGGCGCCCCGCTGCTCGACCTCGACGCCCCGGCCGCGTCCGAGGCCGGGGCCGGGGCCGGGGCCGGGGCCGGGGCCGGGGCCGCCGCACCCGCACCCGCACCCGTGGACCCGGACGCCCCCGCGTACGTCATCCACACCTCCGGCTCGACCGGCCGCCCCAAGGGCGTCGTCGTGCTGCGCCGCAACCTCACCGCCTTCCTGGCGGCGATGGACCGCGTGCTGGCGGACGACGGGGAGCCCGCCACCTGGCTGGCCGTCACCAGCGTCTCCTTCGACATCTCCGTCCTGGAACTGCTCTGGACCCTCAGCCGGGGCCACCGCGTCGTGGTCAACCCCGACCCCGGGACGGCGGCCCCCGCCCCGGCCGCGCAGGGCGCGCAGGGCGCCCCGGCCGTCCCCGAGTTCAGCCTCTTCTACTTCGCCAGCGACACCGCCGGCGCCGAGCCCGGCCCCGACCAGTACCGGCTGCTGCTGGACGGCGCCCGCTTCGCCGACGCCAACGGCTTCTCCGCCGTCTGGCTGCCCGAGCGGCACTTCCACGCCTTCGGCGGGCCGTTCCCGGCCCCCTCGGTGCTGGCCGCCGCGATCGCCCAGGCCACCGAGCGGATCGGGATCCGGGCCGGCAGCGTGGTACTGCCGCTGCACCACCCCGTCCGGGTGGCCGAGGAGTGGTCGGTCGTCGACAACCTGTCCGGCGGGCGGGTCGGGCTCTCCTTCGCCTCGGGCTGGCACGCGGACGACTTCGTCCTCGCCAAGGACGCCTACCAGGACCGCCAGGCGCTCACCGTCAGCGGGATCGAGCAGGTGCGCCGGCTGTGGCGCGGCGAGCGGCTCCCCTTCGAGGGGCCCGGCGGCCGCACCGTCGACGTCCAGGTGCTGCCCCGCCCCGTCCAGGCCGAGCTGCCGTACTGGCTCACCTCCTCGGGCAACCCCGAGACCTGCCGGACGGCCGGCCGGGTCGGCGCCCGGCTGCTGACCCACCTGCTGGGCCAGAGCGTCGAGGAGCTCGGCGAGAAGATCGCCCTCTACCGGGAGGCCTGGCACGAGGCCGGCCACCCGGGCGAGCCGCACGTGACCCTGATGCTGCACAGCTACGTCGGCGCGGACGCCGCCGACGTCCGGGCGCACGCCTGGCAGCCGTTCCGCGACTACCTGCGCAGCTCGGTCGGCCTGATCGAGAACCTGGCCCGCAGCCTCGGCATGGACGTGCGCAGCAGCGACTTCACCGCGGAGGACCAGGAGGCCCTGCTCGACCACGCCTGCGCCCGCTACCTGGGCCATGGCGCGCTGATCGGCACCGCCGAGGAGTGCCTGCCGCTGGTGCACCGGCTGGCCGCGATCGGCGTGGACGAGATCGGCTGCCTGGTCGACTTCGGCGTCGACACCGACGTCGCGCTGGCCGCCCTGCCCCGGCTGGCCGAGCTGCGCCGCACCGCGGCCGCCGCACCGGCCCCCGCCCCGGCCGCCCTCGCGGTCGCGGCCGACACCGAGCTGACGGCGCTGGTGCGCGCCCACGGCGTCACCCACCTGCAGTGCACCCCCTCGCGGGCCCGCACCCTGCTCGACGAGGCCGACCCGCAGGCCCTGCGCGGCCTGCGGCAGCTGCTGCTCGGCGGCGAGGCCCTCGACGCCGAGCTGGTGCGCCGGCTGGCCGCGCACCTCGGCGGCCGGATCCGCAACCTGTACGGGCCGACCGAGACCACCGTCTGGTCCACCACCGCCGAGGTCGACCCGACCGAGGACGTGGTCACCATCGGCCGCCCGATCCCCGGCACCACCGTGCGCGTCCTCGACCCGTACGGGCGGCGGGTGCCCGTCGGCGTGCCGGGCGAACTCCTGATCGGCGGCGCCGGGGTGACGGCCGGCTACCTCGGGCTGCCCCGGCTCACCGACGAACGCTTCGTCGCCGACCCCGAGGCGACCGACCCCGCCTCGGCAAGCCCCGGGCCGGCCGGCTCCGAGTCAGCCGGCCCGGGCTCGGCCGACCCCGCCGCCCGGCTGTACCGCACCGGCGACCTCGTCCGCACCCTGCCCGACGGCCGCCTCCAGTACCTCTCGCGCAACGACCACCAGGTCAAGATCCGCGGCTTCCGGATCGAGACCGGCGAGGTCGAGGCCGCGCTCACCGCGCTGCCCGGCATCCGCCAGTGCGTCGTCACCGCCTACGGCCTGGGCACCGCCCGGGCCGCGCTGGCCGCCTACCTGGTGCCCGAGGACCCGGCCGCGCCGCCCGCCCCGGCCGAGCTGCGGGCCGCCCTGGCCGGGCAGCTGCCGGGCTTCCTGATCCCGTCCCGGTTCATCCCGCTCGACGCGCTGCCGCTCACGAGCAACGGCAAGGTCGACCGCACGGCGCTGCCCGCCCCCGAGACCGTCCCCGCCGCCGGCCGCGACCGCACCGCGCCCGCCACGCCGACCGAGGAGCGGATCGCCGCGATCTGGCGCGAGGCCCTGACGCTCGACGAGGTCGGCACCGAGGAGGACTTCTTCGAGCTCGGCGGCCACTCCCTGCTGGCCGCCCGGATGGTCGCCGGGATCCGCCGCGACCTGGACGTCCAGCTGCCGCTGCGCACGCTGTTCGACTCGCCGACCGTCGCCGCCCTCGCCCGGGCCGTGGACGCGCTGGGCGCGGGCGGGGCCACCGCGGCGCCCGCCGAGCCGGTCGAGCTGCTGCCCGACCCGGCCCACCGCCACGAGCCCTTCCCGCTGACGGACGTGCAGCGCGCGTACTGGATCGGCCGCAGCGGCGCCGTCGGCGGCGACATCGCCTGCCACCTCTACCTCGAAGTGGACGTCGCCGACGTCGACCCGCTGCGCCTCCAGGACGCCTGGCAGGCCCTGGTGCGGCGGCACGACGCGCTGCGCCTGGTCTTCGCCGAGGACGGCACCCAGCGCATCCTGCCCGAGGTGCCCGCGTACCGGCTGGCCGTCGAGGACCTGCGCGGCCTGCCGGAGCCCGAGCGGGCCGCCGCCCTCGCCGGGACCCGCGCCCGGATGTCGCACCAGGTGCTGCCCGCCGACACCTGGCCGCTGTTCGAGCTGCACGCCAGCCGGACCGAGGGCACCGACGCCCGGCTGCACCTGAGCATCGACACCCTGATCGCCGACGGCGGCAGCGTGCAGATCCTGCTGCGCGAGCTGCTGGCGATCTACCAGGGCTCGCTCGACCCGCGCCCGATGGAGCTCTCGTTCCGCGACTACGTGCTGGCCGAGCGGACCCGCCGCGAGGGCCCCGCGCTGCAACGCGACCTCGACTACTGGCACGGCCGCCTGGAGACCCTGCCGCCCGCCCCCGCGCTGCCGCTGGCGCGGCGTCCCGAGGAGCTGACGCAGACCAGGTTCCACCGCCGCGAGGCGCACCTGCCCGCCGAGCTGTGGGAGCGGCTGAAGAGCCGGGCCGCCGCCGGCCGGGTCACGCCCTCGGCGCTCGCCCTGGCCGCCTACGCCACCGTGCTCGGCACCTGGGCGGCGGCCGACCGCTTCACCCTCAACCTGACGCTGTTCAACCGCGTCGGCGACCACCCCGACCTAGCCGCCATGGTCGGCGACTTCACCGCGCTCAGCCTCTTCGAGGTGGACGGCGCGACGGCCGGCTCCTTCGCCGAGCGGGCCCGCCGGCTCCAGGACCGGCTCTGGGAGGACCTGGACCACCAGCTGGTCAGCGGCGTGCGGGTCGGCGGCGACCTGGCCCGCCGGCGCGGGGTGGCCGAGGCCGCCATGCCGGTCGTCTTCACCAGCGAGCTCGGCGCCGGCGAGGTCGGCGGCAGCCGCGTCCTGCGGGAGCTCGGCGCCCGGGTCGCCCACACCATCACCCAGACCCCGCAGGTCTGGCTGGACCACCAGATCTCCGAGGACGAGGGCCGGCTGCGCCTGACCTGGGACGCCGTCGAGGAGCTCTTCCCCGAGGGCCTGCTCGACGCGATGTTCGAGGCCTACACCGGCCTGCTCACCGCCCTCGCCGAGCGGCCCGACGCCTGGACGGACCCGTACCTGGCCGCCCTGCCCGACGCCCACGCCGAGGCCTACCGCGCGCTCAACGCCACCGAGGGCCCGCGGCCCGACGGGCTGCTGCACGAGCCGTTCCTCGCCCAGGCGCGCACCGCCCCCGAGCGGACCGCCGTGGTCTCCGCCACCGGCACCGTGACCTACGGCGAACTGGAGCGCGCCTCCGCCGCCGTGGCCCACGCGCTGCGCGGGGCCGGCGTCGGCCCCGGCGACCTGGTCGGCGTGCGCGCCGACCGGGGCTGGGAGCAGGTCGCGGCCGCGATCGGCGTGATCCGGGCCGGCGGCGCCTACCTGCCGCTGGACGCCGGCCTGCCGGCCGCCCGCGTCGCCCGCTCGCTCGAACACGCCGGCGCCACCGCGCTGCTCGCCCGGGAGTCCTGGGACGCGGCCGGCGCGGTGCCGGCCGGGGTCACCCTGCTGGGCTTCGAACAGGCGCTGGCCGCCCCGGCCGGCGCCGAGCCGGCCCCGGCGCCCACCACCCCGGCGGACCTCGCGTACGTCATCTACACCTCGGGCTCCACCGGTGACCCCAAGGGCGTGATGATCGACCACCGCGGCGCGCTCAACACCGTGGTGGACGTCAACGACCGGTTCCGGGTCGGCCCCGCCGACCGCGTCCTCGGCCTCTCCTCGCTCGGCTTCGACCTCTCGGTGTACGACCTGTTCGGCACCCTCGCCGCCGGCGCCGCGCTGGTGCTGGTCGGGCCCGGGGAGGAGCGCGACCCCGCGCGCTGGTCCCGGCTGGTCGCCGAGCACGGCGTCACCGTCTGGAACTCCGTCCCCGCGCTGATGGAGATGCTGCTCGCGTACGCCGGCGGCAACCCGGCCGCCGACCTGGAGTCGCTGCGCCTGGTCATGCTCAGCGGCGACTGGATCCCCGTCGGCATGCCCGACCACGTCCGCGCGCTGTCGCCCAAGGCCGAGGTGATCAGCCTGGGCGGCGCCACCGAGGCGTCGATCTGGTCCGTGCTGCACCCGATCGGCGCGGTCGAGCCGGGCCGCCCGAGCATCCCGTACGGGCGGCCGATGCGGAACCAGGGCATGGTCGTCCTGGACGAGGCCTTCCGACCGCGCCCGGTCGGCGTCGCCGGCGCCCTGTTCATCACCGGCGTGGGCCTGGCCGTCGGGTACCGCAACGCCCCCGAGCTCACCGCCCGGGCGTTCCCGACCCACCCGGTCACCGGGGAGCGCCTGTACCGCACCGGCGACCTGGCCCGGCTGCTGCCCGACGGCGAGCTGGAGTTCCTCGGCCGGGAGGACTGCCAGGTCAAGGTGCGCGGCATGCGCATCGAGCTGGGCGAGATCGAATCGGCGCTGGTCCGGATGGACGGCGTCCGGGAGGCGGCGGCGCTGGTCGAGGGCAACGGGCTCGACGCCCGGCTCGCGGCCTTCGTGGTCCGCGAGGCCGCCCCGCCGCAGCCCGCCGCCCCGGCCCCGGCCCCCGCCCCCGCCCCTGCGGCGGCCCCGGCGCTGGACGCCGAGCGGGTCCGCCGGCTGGAGGCGCGCCTGCGCCAGCCCGGCCGCCGCGGCGACCTGGCGGGCCGTGAGGTCCTGCCCTTCGCCCTGCCGACCGACACCCTGGACCTGCGCCGGGCCGCCGCCCTGCGCGGCGCCGCCACCGGTTTCGCCGACGCCCCGGTGCGGCTGGCCGACCTGCACGCGCTGCTGACCGTGCTCGCCCGCCAGGACGAGGACGGCGTGCCCCGGTACGCCTACGGCTCGGCCGGCGGCCTGTACCCGGTGCAGACCTACCTGGCCGTCGCCCCCGGCAAGGTGGCGGGCCTGCCGGCCGGCACCTACTACGTCGACCCGGCCGGGCCGGCGCTGGTCGCCCTCGACGGCGCACCGGGCTCGGCGCGGGCGCTGGACCGGGCGCTCTACAGCGAGGCCAACGGGCCGCTGCTCGACCAGGCCGGCTTCGCCGTCTTCCTGGTCTCCCGGACCGCCGCGATCGCCCCGGTGTACGGCGAACTCGCCGACCGCTTCTGCCTGTTGGAGGCCGGGGCGATGGCGCAGCTGCTGCGCCACCGCGCCGCCGACTGCGCGGTGGCGCTCTGCCCGATCGGCGACGTCTTCCCGGAGCCGCTGCGCGAGGCGCTGCGGCTGGAGGACGGCCAGCGCGTGCTGCACACGCTCGTCGGCGGCCGACCGCTGAACGCGGCCGCCGAGGAGCCCGACGGCGGTGCCGACTGGACGGCCGCGCTGCGCGACGCGCTCGCCGAGCGGCTGCCCGGCTACATGGTTCCGCAGCAGGTGCGGGCGGTCGGGGCGCTGCCGCTGTCCGCCAACGGCAAGGTCGACCGGGCGGCGCTCGCCCGGCTGGGCGCCGCGGTGCCCGCCCCCGCCGTCGTAGTCACCCCCGCCCCCGCCGTCGCGGCGGCACCGGCGGCACCCCGGATCACTGCGGCTCCGCAACCGGTTGCGCCCCGATCGGGCACCCTCGGCGCGGTGGAGCGGCTCACCGAGCTGTGGCGGGAGGTGATGGACGGGGCGGAGGTCGGCGTCGACACCAACTTCTTCGAGGCCGGCGCCAACTCCATCCACCTGGTCCGGGTCCAGCGGCGGATCGCCGAGGACTTCGGGCAGGAGCTCTCGGTGGTCGAGATGTTCGACCGGCCGACCATCCGTCACCTGGCCGAGCTGCTGGACCGGCCGGCCGGCGCCCCGGCGCCGCAGGCGGTACCGGCTGCATCAGCACCCGAGCCCGCCTCGGACACGGCCGGACCCGACACCGCCGGGCCCGACACCGCGCAGCCCGCCGGCGGCGACCGCCGGCAGCACCACGAACGGCGCCGCGCCGCCCGCCGAGGCGGCTCCGGTACCGGCCCGACCGGCTGACCCGGACGTCCGGCGGCCGACACCCCGTACCCCGTACCCGTGCCGGGTGTCGGCCGCCGGACCCCCGCGAGCCGCGTCGCATCACCACCCATGAGGAGAAAGCCCGATGACCACCCACGCCCCCGGGGGCCCGGCCGGCGCACCGCCGGACCTGCCGGACGCGATCGCCGTGACCGGCCTCGCCTGCCGGTTCCCCGGAGCTCCCGACGCCGGGGCCTTCTGGGCCAACCTGGTCGCTGGCCGCGAGAGCATCACCTTCCGGAGCCCCGAGGAGCTGGCGGCCCTGGGCGTCCCGGCCGAACGGCTGGCCGACCCCCGGTTCGTCGGGGCGGGCGGCGTGCTGGAGGGCCTCGCGGAGTTCGACGCCGAGTACTTCGGCATCCCGCCCCGCGACGCCGAGCTGATGGACCCCCAGCACCGGCTGTTCCTCCAGTGCGCCGTCACCGCGCTGGAGGACGCCGGTCAGCCGACGGACGGTGTCGAGGGCGGCGTGGGCGTCTACGCCTCGGCCGGCTTCAACTCCTACCTGACGCACCACCTGCTGCCCAACGCGGCCCACCTGGCCGACCGGGCCGACGTCCAGTGGCTGGCCGCCGGGGACAAGGACTACCTCGCCACCCAGACCTCCTACCGGCTGGGCCTGACCGGCCCGAGCCTGAGCGTGCAGAGCGCCTGCTCCTCCGCCCTGGTCGCGGTCCACCTGGCCGCCGAGGCGCTGCTCAGCGGCGAGTGCGACGTGGCGCTGGCCGGCGCCGTCTCCGCCGGGATCGGCCAGGGGCTCGGCTACCTGCACGCCGAGGGCGGCATCCTCTCCGCCGACGGGCACTGCCGCCCCTTCGACGCCGACGCGACCGGCACGGTCTTCGGCAGCGGCGTCGGCGTGGTGGTGCTGAAGCGGCTGGCCGACGCGGTCGCCGACGGCGACACCGTACGGGCCGTGCTGCTCGGTTCGGCGGTCAACAACGACGGGAACCGCAAGGTCGGCTTCACCGCGCCGAGCCTGGACGGACAGGTCCGGGTCGTCTCGGCGGCGCAGTCCGTGGCCGGGGTCACGCCCGGCGAGGTCTCCTGCATCGAGGCGCACGGCACCGGCACCGCGCTCGGCGACCGGATCGAACTCGCCGCGCTGGGGCGGGTGTTCGCGGACGCCCCGGACTCCCGCCGGGTGCTCGGCGCGGTCAAGTCGAACGTCGGTCACCTGGACACCTGCGCCGGGATGGCCGGGCTGATCAAGACGGTGCTCGCGCTCCAGCACCGCACGCTGCTGCCGACCGTGCACTTCGAGAGCCCCAGCCCCGAACTGGCCCCGGGCCTGTTCCGGGTGCTGACCGAGGCCGAGCCGTGGTCCGGCCGGGACGGCGCCCGGATCGCGGGCGTCAGCTCCTTCGGCATCGGCGGCACCAACGCCCACCTGATCCTCCAGGACGCGCCGCCGCTGCCCGCGCCGCCCGCCGCCGAGCCCGCGCAGTGGGAGCTGCTGCCGCTGTCCGCCAGGAGCGAGCGGGCGCTCGACCGGGCCGCCGAGCGGATCGGCGCGGCCCTGGCCGCCCCCGGTGCGCCCGGCGCGGGCGACGCCGCGTTCACCCTCCAGACCAGGCGGCGCCACCACCCGTGGCGGCGCGCCGTCCTGACCGGGCGTTCGGGCGAGACGTCCCCCGCCGCCCAGGCCGTCCAGGCCGTCGGAACCGGTCGGAAGGTGGCCTTCCTCTACCCCGGGCAGGGGGCCGGCCACCCCGGCATGGCGGCGGAGCCGTACCGCGCCGAGCCGCTCTTCCGCGCCGCGCTCGACCGCTGCCTGGAGGCCCTGCGGCCGTGGACCACGGCGCCGCTGCGCGAGCTGCTGCTCGACCCGGCCCACCCGGACCTGTTCGACCGGACCGAGACCGCCCAGCCGGCCCTGTTCGCGGTGGAGTACGCGCTCACCGCGTGGTGGACGGGGCTCGGCATCCGGCCGGTCGCACTCGCCGGGCACAGCGTCGGCGAGTTCGCGGCCGCCTGCGCCGCCGGGGTCTTCGACCTGCCCGGCGCCGCCCGGCTGGTGGCCGAACGCGGCCGGCTGATGGGCACCATGGCGCCCGGCGCGATGCTGAGCGTCCCGCTGCCCGAGTCGGAGCTGCGCGCCCTGCTGGACGACCCGGCCGGGCCGGAGCTGGCCGCCGTCAACGCGCCCGACCGCTGCGTGGTGGCCGGCGCCCCCGAGGCGGTGGCGCGGCTCGCCGAGCGGCTGGCCGCGCGCGGCGTGGCCGCCCGGCAGCTGGCCGTCCGGCACGCCTTCCACTCCCGGGACGCCGAGCCGCTGCTGGAGGAGTTCGCGCGGCTGGTCGCCGCCGTCCCGGTCCAGGCGCCCGCCGTGCCGCTCGTCTCCGGCCTGACCGGGCGTGAGCTCACCGCCGAGGAGGCCGCGTCGCCGGAGTACTGGGCGCGCCAGCTGCGGCACACCGTCCGGTTCGCCGACGCGCTCACCGCGCTGCCGGGCGACGGCCCGCTGCTGGAACTCGGCCCCGGCCGGGGGCTGAGCGGCTTCGCCGTGCGGACCCTGGGGACCGCACGCCCGGCGCTGCCCGCCCTCGGCGGCGCCGCGCCCGCCCCGGACCAGCCGCCGGCCCGGCTCACCGCGCTGGCCCGGCTGTGGGAGCGGGGCGCCGAGGTCGACTGGTCCGCCCTCGGCGAGCGGGCCGGGCGCCGGCACGTCTCGCTGCCGGGCTACCCGTTCGAGCCCACCCGGCACTGGTTCGAGCCCGCCGCCGCCGAGCCCGCCGCCGTCACCGTCCAGGGCCCCACCGGGCCCGCGCAGGTTTCCGACGGTGCGAGCGGCGTGGACGACTGGCTGCACGTCGTGTCCTGGACGCAGGCCCTGCCGCCGTCCGGCACCGGGCCGCTCCCGCCGTCGGTGCTGCTGCTCGCCGACGAGTCCGGCCTCGCCGAGGCCGTCGCCGGAGAGCTCGCCGCCGCCGGTGCCCAGGTCAGCCTGGTCCGCGCCGGGGCGTCCACCGCGCTCACGCACGGCACCCCGTTC
Organism: Kitasatospora sp. NPDC086801; assembly: GCF_044745805.1. NCBI lineage: Bacteria > Bacillati > Actinomycetota > Actinomycetes > Kitasatosporales > Streptomycetaceae > Kitasatospora > Kitasatospora sp. NPDC086801. Next base: position 27,348 of record NZ_JBIVAX010000018.1, on the reverse strand, counting down.
ACGCTCGACGCCGACGACCCCGCCGCCTTCCCCGCGCTGGCCGCCGCCCTGGCCGCGCGCGGCACCGCGCCGGACGCCGTCCTCTCCTGCTGGGCCCTGGACACCCCGCCGCTGCGCTCGGCCACCCCGGGCGAGGCGGCCGACGGCGCGCTGCGCGCCCTCACCGTCCCGGTCCAGCTGGCCCGGGCCCTGGGCGAGGCGTTCCCCGGCCGGCCGCTGCGGATGCTGCTGGTCACCGACGCCGCCCACGGGGTGCACGGGCAGCCCGCCCGCACCCCGCAGGCCGCCGCCGGGCTGGGCGCGGTGCGGGTGCTGCCGCAGGAGCTGCCCGGCGTCACCGTGCAGGCCCTCGACCTGGACTGCCCGACCCGGGAGCCCGGCGAGCTGGCCGTGGCGGCGCAGACCGTGGTGGCGCAGCTGCGCTCCGGGCACGCTCCGGCACCGCTGACCGCCGTCCGCGGCCGGGCGCACCTCGTGCCGGCCCCGGAGCGGCCCGTCCTCACCGACCCGGCCGGGCCGCAGCCCGCCGCGCCGTCCGGCGTGTGGCTGGTCACCGGCGGCCTGGGCGGGATCGGTCTGGCCGTGGCCGGCCGCCTCGCCGAGGACGCCGACCGGACCCTCGTCCTGCTCACCCGCCGCGCGGTCCCCGACGGCACCGGCTGGCAGAGCCTGCGCCCCGGGGGCGCGGCGCCCGCCGCGAGCTGCCCGCCGGAGCTGGCCGAGGCCCTCGCCGGGCTGACCGCGCACGGCGCCCGGCTCTGCCTCGTCCAGGCGGACGTCACCGACGAGGCCGCCCTCGGCGCCGCGCTCGACCGGGTCCGGGCCGCGTACGGCCCGATCGCCGGGGTGGTGCACGCCGCCGGGGTGCCCGGCGGCGGCGTCACCGCCCTGCGCAGCCCCGGGGAGATGGCGCGGGTGCTCGCCCCCAAGGTGCTCGGCACCGTCCTGCTGGAGCGGCTGACGGCCGTGGACCGGCCGGTGCTGGTGCTCTGCTCCTCGGTGCTGGCGGTCACCGGCGCGGTCGGCCAGGCCGACTACACCGGGGCCAACGCCTTCCTGGACAGCTTCGCCACCGGCACCCGGGCCGGGGTGTCGATCGGCTGGGACCGCTGGTCGCAGACCGGCATGGCGCTGCGGTCCGGACTGCGCGACTGGCTCGACGGCGGCGAGGTGCTCGACCACGCCCTCTTCGATGCCCGCCGGGCGGAGCCGGACGGCACGGTGGAGCTGCGGCTGCGCCGCACCGGGCAGAGCGCCTGGCCGGCCGAGGAGCACCGGATCGGTGACGTCCCGGTCCTGCCCGGCACCGCGCTGCTCGAACTCGCCGTCGCCGGGCACCGGTTGACGGTCGGGGACGGGCCGGTCGAGCTGGACGCGGTCTTCACCCACCCGCTGCGGATGCCCGCCGACGCCCCGCCCGAGGTCACCCTGCGGCTGCGTCCGGCGCCCGACGGCGGGCACCTGTGGGAGGTGCGCTCCAGCGCCGTGCCGTCCAGGCCGCACGCCCAGGGCCGGATCGCGCCGTACCGGGGCGACTCCCCCGAGCGCCTGGACCTCGACGGGCTCGCCGCCCGCTGCGCCCCGGTGCCCCACTCCGCCGGGCAACAGGTCGGCGGCGCCAGCGGGCTGCGCACCGGCCCGCGCTGGGAGAGCGTCACCGAGGTCCGCGAGGACGGGCGCGGCGGGGCGATGCTGCGGCTGCGCCTGCCCGAGGCGTTCCACGGCGACCTGACCGCGCATCCGCTGCACCCCGCGCTGCTGGACACCGCCACCGGCGCCGTCACCGCCCGGACCGGCAGCCACCTGCCGGTCGCGTACCGCCGCCTGGTGGTGCTCGGCCCGCTCGGCCCCGAGGCCGTGGTGCGGGTCGACCACCGCTCCGGTGACGCCGGGGCGAGCGACACGCTGGTCGTCGACGTGGTCGTCGCCGGGCCGGACGGCGCTCCAGCCGTGCTCGTCGAGGGCTTCGTGCTGCGCCCGGCCCCGGCCGCCCCCGGCCCGGACGCGGGGCACGCCGCGGCCGGCGAGCCCGAGCAGGGCGGGATCCCGACCCGGGAGGGCCTGCTGGCCTTCGACCGGATCCTGGCCAACCGTCACCTCCCGCACGTGCTGGTCAGCCCCCGCGCGGTCGGGCGGACCGCCCCTCGGGCGGCGGCCGCCACGGCGCCGTCCGCACCGGCGACCGGTTCCGAGGAACCGGAGGGGCTGGAGGAGCGGATCGCCGCGGTCTGGTCCCGGCTGCTGGGCGTCCCGAAGATCGGTCCCGAGGACAGCATCTTCGAACTCGGCGGCGACTCCCTGCTGATCGTCCAGATCACCGCCGAACTCCAGCGGCTCGGACTGACCGTCTCCCCCGGCGACCTCTTCGCCCACCCCACCGTCGGACAGCTCGCCGCCCGGCTGCGCGCGGACCGCGCGCCCGCCGCCGGGCCCGCGTCCGACACCCCCGCCCCGCCCACCGCTCCCCCCGTGCCCGATCCGGCCCCCGCGAAGGGGTCGGGCGAGGCGTTCTCGGACGCGGACCTCAGCGAAGACGACCTGGCCCGGGTATTCGCCCTGTTCCGGTCAGGAGAGGACACCAAGTGAACGACATCGAGGACATCTACCCGCTCTCGCCGACCCAGGAGGGGATGCTCTTCCACAGCACCACCTCCCCCGAGCACGGCCTGTACGTCGAGCTGACCACCTTCCGGGTGCGCGGCGAGCTGGACCTGACCGAGCTGGGCGCCGCCTGGCAGCGGGCGATCGCCCGGCACCCGGTGCTGCGCACGGCCTTCGTCCGCGAGCGGATCCGCACCCCGCACCAGGTGGTGCTGCCCAAGGCGGACCTGCCGATCGAGTTCCGCGACCTGTCCGGGCTGGACGAGCCGGCCCGGGAGCGCGCCGTCGCCGAGGAGCTGGAGCAGCGCGCCCGCGAGCGCTTCGACCTGGCCCGGCCGCCGCTGATGCGGCTGCTGGTGCTGCGCCTGCCCGACGAGCACCTGGTGGTGTGGACGTACCACCACCTGCTGTTGGACGGCTGGTCCGCCGCGCTGCTGCTGGCCGAGGTCACCGCCGGACTGTCCGGTGACGCCGCCGAGCCGCCCGCGCCGCCCGCCTTCCGCGAGTACATCGCCTGGCTGGGCCGTCAGGAGGCCGAGCGCGACCGCGCGTTCTGGACCGGCTACCTGGCGGGCTACCGCGAGCCGGCGACGCTGAGCCTGCCGGGCGTGCGCCCGGGCGCCAAGCCGTCCGGCGACTTCCGCACGGTGCGGGCCGAGCTGCCCGCCGAGACCGTCAGCGGGCTCCGGCGGCTGGCCGCCGGCCGGGCCACCACGCTCAGCAGCCTGGTCGAGGCCGCCTGGGCGGGGACGGTCGCGCGCTGCTCCGGCCGCGACGACGTGGTGGTCGGTGTGACCGTCTCGGGCCGTCCGGTCGACCTGGACCGCGCGGACCAGATGCTCGGGATGTTCATCAACACCGTCCCGGTGCGGGTGCGGATCGACCGGGAGCTGCCCGGCGACGAGTGGCTGGCCCGCCACGCCGCGACCCGCCACCCGCTGCTGGACCACCAGCACACTCCGCTGACCGACATCCAGCGCTGGGCCGACACCGCGCCCGGCGTGCCGCTGTTCGACACCGTCGTGGTGGTCGAGAACTACCCGGACCGCACCGAGGCGGTGCTCTCCCACGGCGCGGTCACGGTCAGCGACGTCCGCTACGAGACCCGGACCAACTACCCGGTCACCCTGGTCGTGCGGGCCTCGGCGGAGATGCAGCTCCAGGCGGTGGTGGACGCCGGGCGGATCACCCCAGAGGAGGCCCGCGCGCTGCTGGACCACGTCGTCGCGGTGCTGACCCGCATCGCCGCGCAGCCCGGCCGCCCGGTCCGCGAGCTGCTGGCCGTCCCCGAGGCGGCCCGCGCCCGCCAGCTCGACACCTGGAACGGCAGCGAGATCGACCGCGGCGAGCCGTCGGCCCTGCTGTCCGGGCTGATCGACGACGCGGTCCGCAGCCGCCCGGACCACCCGGCGGTGGTCGACCAGCAGACCCGGTACAGCTACCGCGAACTCGACCGGCGGGCCGACGCCCTGGCCCGGCAGCTGGCCGCGCGCGGCGTGCGCCCCGGCGACCGGGTGGGCGTCTGCCTGGGCCGCAGCGCCGACCTGGTGACCGCGATGCTGGCCGTCGCCCGGGCCGGGGCCGCGTTCGTCCCGCTCGACCCGGCCCACCCGGTGGAGCGGATCGGCCTCGTCCTGGCGGACGCGGCCCCGGCCGTGGTGCTCACCGACGCGACCGGGGCGCCCGCGCTGGCCGGCTGGGACGGCACCGCCGTCGACCTGGCCTCCCTGGACCTGGCCGACCTCGACCTGACGCTCCAGGAGGCCACCGACCCCGCCGCCGCCGAGCTGCCGGGCGCAGCCCCGGACGGCCTCGCCTACCTGATGTTCACCTCCGGCTCCACCGGCCGCCCCAAGGGCGTCGCCGTCGGCCACCGGGCGCTGGCGAACCTGGTGGACAGCCTGGCCCGCCGTCACCCGGGCCTCGACGGCGACACCCGCTTCCTCGCCCTCACCACGCTCAGCTTCGACACCTCGCTGGCCGAGCTGCTGGTGCCGCTCGCCGTCGGCGCGACGGTGCACGTCGGCGGCCAGGCCCTCGGGCTGAGCGGCCGCGAACTCGACCGCTACAGCGTCGAGCACGGCATCACCGCGCTCCAGGCCACCCCGTCCCGCTACCGGGCGCTGCTGGACTCCGACTGGCAGGGCGCCGGGCGGCCCCGGCTCTACAGCTGCGGCGAGGCCTTCCCGGCGGACCTGGCGGGGCCGCTGGCCGAGCGCGGCGAGTCGGTGTGGAACATGTACGGGCCGACCGAGACCACCGTGTACTCCAGCGTCGAGCGGATCACCGCCGACACCACCCTGGTCACCGTCGGCCGCCCGATCGCCAACACCGTGCTGCACGTGCTGGACACCGTGGACGGCGAACTGCTGCCGGTCGGCTGCGTCGGCGAGCTGTGCATCGGCGGCGACGGCGTCGCCCAGGGCTACTGGCAGCGGCCCGAACTGACGGCCGAACGGTTCGTCGCCGACCCGTTCACGGGCGGCCGGATGTACCGCACCGGCGACCACGCCCGCCGCCTGCCCGACGGGCGGATCGAACTGCTCGGCCGGATGGACCGCCAGCTCAAGCTGCGCGGCTACCGGATCGAGCCCGGCGAGATCGAGCAGGTCCTGCTGGCCCTGCCCGAGGTGGCGGCGGCCGCGGTCGCCGTACGGGAGGGCCGCCTGGTCGCCTGGGTGGTGCCCGCCGACCGGGGCGCCCCGCTCGACGCCCCCGGGATCCAGGCCGGACTGCGGCGCTCGCTGCCCTCGTACATGGTCCCCGAGGCGGTCACCGTCCTCGCCGAACTGCCGCTCACCCCGGCCGGCAAGACCGACCTGCTCGCCCTGCCCACCCCGGCCGGGTTCGCCGACGAGGCCGCGCCGACCGGCGGGCCGACCGGCACGGCGGACCACGAGGCGCTGGTGGCCCGGCTGTTCCGCGAGGTCCTCGCGCTGCCGGAGGTCGATCCGGACGACGACTTCTTCGAGCTGGGCGGCGACTCGCTGCGCGCCCTGCGACTGGTCTCCCGGCTGGAGGCGGAACTCGGCTGCTCGCTCGACATCGAGCTGCTCTTCGACTCCTCCACGGTCCGCGACCTCACCGCGGCCATCGGCCCGGCCCTGGCCGGCACCGACGCACCGGCCGACGCCGACGCCCCGGCCGACGCCGACCAGTGAACCAACCGGCGTCCCGGCCGGCCCCGGCCGCCGGGGCGCCCCTGCACCGACCACACCGATTGGACACCCTCCATGGCTAGCCCTACGGCCACGATTCTCGACGACGGCGAACGACGGCTCGACACCCTGCTGCTCTCCCGGTGGGAGGCCGATCCGGCGCAGCCCGCCGTGGTCGACGGCGACCGGGTGCTGCTCGCGGGCGAGCTCAGGAACCGCACCGTGCGGGTCGCCGCGCTGCTGCGCGAGCGGGGGGTGCGCCCGGGCGAGCGGGTCGCGGTCTACCTGGAGCGCTCGGCCGACTTCGTGGTCAGCGTGGCCGGGGTGATCCTGGCCGGCGCCGCCCAGGTCGCCTTCGACGTCAACGACCCGGTCGGCCGCACCCTCGACATGCTGGCCGACTGCGCGCCCCGGCTGCTGATCACCACCCCCGAACTGCGCTCCCGCTTCCCCGAGTTGCCCGGCACCGAGGTCGTCACCGTCGACGAGTGCGCGGCGGCCCGCCCGGCCGTCCCGTTCGAGCCGGCGGCCGACCTCGCCGAACAGCCCGCGGTCGTCATCTACACCTCCGGCTCCACCGGCCGGCCCAAGGCCTCGCTGATCCCGCACCGCGCGGTGACCACCCGCCTGCGGGCGCTCCAGCGCAGCCACGGGCTCGGCCCGGACGACCGGATGCTGCACCACACCGCGTGCAGCTTCGACATGTTCCTGATCGAGGTGTACTGGCCGCTGATCACCGGCACGACCGTCGTCATCGCCGCCCCCGGCCGCCAGCGCGACGCCGACTACCTCGCCGAGACCATCCGCGCGGCCGACATCACCGTCTTCTACTGCGTGGTCTCGCTGCTGGAGCTGTTCCTGCTGGCCCGCGGCCCCGAGGAGCGCTTCGACGGCCTGCGGAGCGTCCTCACCGGCGGCGAGCCGCTCGCGCCCGAGCTGGTCCGCCGCTTCCACGCCCAGTCCACCGCGCCGCTCACCAACCTCTACGGGCCGAGCGAGTGCACCATCTACTGCACCGCCTGGGTGCCCCCGCGCGACCCCGGCCTGGACACCGTCTACATCGGCCCGGCCATCGAGGACACCACCCTGTGGATCCTCGACGAGGACGGCAAGCCCGTACCGGACGGCGAGCCCGGCGAGCTCTACATCGGCGGCGAGGGCCTCGCCCTCGGCTACCTCAACCGCCCCGAGCTCACCGCGGAGCGCTTCGTCCCCGACCACCTCGGCGACGGCCCCGGCCCGCTCTACCGCTCGGGCGACCTGGTCCGCACCCACCCGGTGGGCGGCCTGGAGTTCCTCGGCCGGGTCGACCTCCAGGTGAAGATCCGCGGCTACCGGATCGAGCTGGGCGAGATCGAGTCCGCGGCCCTGCGGGTGCCCGAGGTCCGGCAGGCCGCCGTGGTGGCCCACGGCCGCGGCAGCGACGCCCGGCTGGTCGGCTTCCTGGTGCTCGCACCCGGCGCCGAACCCGCGAGCGTCACCGCCGCCGTGCGCGAGACGCTGCGCGCCGCCCTGCCCCCGTACATGGTCCCGGCCTCGCTGGCCACCGTCGAGACGATGCCGCTGACCGCCAACGGCAAGCTGGACCGCGCCCTGCTGACCGAACGGGCCGGCGCCGTCCTGCCCACCGTCACCGACGAGCCGCAGGCGCCACCCGGCGACAGCGTGGCCGCCACCGTCACCGAGGTCTGGTGCGAGGTCCTCGGACTGCCCGCCATCGGCCCGGACGACGACTTCTTCGACATCGGCGGGGACTCCTTCAAGGTGGTCCGCGCCACGCGCAGGCTGGAGACACTGCTCGGCGTCGAGGTCCCGATGCACCTGATGTACGACGAACCCACGGTGACGGCCTTCACCGCCGCCCTGGCCGAGCAGGGAACGGAGGGATCGCGGTGACACCCCACGTCGTCCGTTCCTTCGGCGAGCTCGACACCATCGCCCGCGACCCGTCGGCCCCCGTCGTCACCCTGTTCAGCGGCGGACTGGACAGCAGCTACCTGCTGCACCGCCTGGTCCGGGCCGGCGCCCGCAACGTCCACGCCGTCAGCGTCGACCTCGGCGAGGACGAGAGCAGCGAGCACAAGCAGCGGATCGCCGACCGGCTCGGCATCCGGCTGCACCTGGTCGACGGCCGGCAGGAGTTCGCCGAGGACTACGTCCGCCCGGCCATCGCCGCGCACGCCGTCTACCTCGACACCCACCCGGTCAGCTCCTCGCTCAGCCGGCCGCTGATCGCCAAGGTCGCCGTCGACACCGCCCGCGAACTCGGCGCCACCACCGTGCTGCACACCGCCAACCGCTCCCAGAACACCCTGCGCCGACTCAACGGCGCCCTCGAACTGCTCGGCTTCGCCGGGCGCTACGGCAGCCCGTACGACCTGGATCCGGTGGACCGGGACCAGAAGATGCGCGAGCTCAAGGAAGCCGGCCTGGAGCAGCTGAGCGAGCGGCTGGTCAGCGGCGACTCCAACCTGTGGTGCCGGGAGTTCGAGTCCGGGATCCTCGACGACCCCGAGGACCACGCCGTGCCCGAGCGGCTCTACCAGTGGAGCGCGCTGCGCCCCGCCGAGGCCCCGGAGGCGGTCGAGGTCGCCTTCGAGGCGGGCCGCCCGGTCGCGGTGGACGGCCGGCGGCTGCCGCTGACCGAGCTGATCGACACCCTCAACCACCTGGTCGGCGCCCACGGCCTCGGCCGGTACAGCGGGCTCGAACACCTGGGCCACGGGCCGAAGGTGCTGGAGATCCGCGAGATGCCCGCCGCGTGGCTGCTGCTGCGCTCGCGCCGCCACCTGGAGACGGCCGTCCTCTCCGCCGAACTGCTGCGGGAGAAGCTGAACCAGGAGCAGCTGTGGGTCCGCGAGGCGCTGGAGGGCCGCTGGTTCGGCGAACTGCGCCGGGCCAGCCAGGCGTTCATCGAGGTCTGCTCGGCGCACGTCACCGGCTCGGTGCGGTGGCGGCTCTCGGCCGGCTCGGCCGAGACCCGGGCCATCGTCGCCGACCGGCCGCTCTACCTGCGCGACCGGGAGGCCTGGGAGCACCGGTCCGTCGCCGCCGAGCGCGCGGCGTTCGGCCCGCACCAGCCGCAGGAGCGCTGACATGGGCGGCTCGAACCCGACGCCCCCGGTCCTTACGGCGCCCCCGGCGCCCCCGGTGCTGCTGGTCGTCTACGGCCGGGGCTCGGCGACCGCGCGCGGCGTCCTGACCGCCGGGCGGCGGCTGTGCACGGTGGTCTTCTTCGGCGACCTCGGCGACCCGAAGGTGGCCGCCGACCTGGCCCAGTTGCCGAAGTCGGCCACCGTGGTGGACACGGCCGGCCTGACCGAGGAGCAACTGTGCGACCGGGCCGCCGAGTTCGGCGCCGCCGGAGTGATCACCTTCAGCGACCACCTGCTCCGGACGGCGGCGGCGGTGGCCGCGCGGTGCGGCGTGCCGTTCCACGACCGGGCCACCGTGGAGGTCCTGGTCGACAAGTTCCGCCAGCGCGAGGCCCTGGCGGCGGCGGGCGTGCAGGCCACCGCCTGCCGGGCGGTCCACTCCGCCGCCGACCTCGGCCCGGCCCTCGCCGCGACCAGGCTGCCCGCCGTCCTCAAGCCCCGCTCGGGGGCCGGCAGCGTGGACACCTGCCTGGTCCGCAACGCCACGGAACTCACCGACCGGTACGCCGAGTTCACCGACGGCGCAACGACCCCGGCGGTGTTCGTCCTGGAGGAGTACCTGGCGAGCGACCCCACCGTGGTGGGGGAGTTCTGGGGCGACTACGTCTCGGTCGAGTCCGCGATCAGCCGCGGCGAGATCCGCACCGTCGCGGTCACCGGCAAGCTGCCGCTGGCGCCCCCGTTCCGGGAGACCGGCTACTTCACCCCGCCCCTGCTCCCGGACGGCGTGGCCGCAGAGGTCGTGGCCCTGGAACAACGCGCGCTGCGGGCCCTCGGCATCCGCGAGGGCGTCACCCACACCGAGATCAAGTTCACCCCCGACGGGCCTCGGCTGATCGAGGTCAACGGCCGCCTGGGCGGGCACGTCTCGGACGTCCTCAAGCGCTCCGCCGGGACGGACCTGCTCCTCCTCGCCCTCCGGCTGGCGCTCGGCGCGTTCGACCCGCCCGAGCCGGTGCTCGCCCTGGGCGCGGGCTGCCCGAAGGTGGCGTTCCAGTACTTCCTCTCCCCGCCCGCCGACGGCCTCGCCCCCGGCCCCGGCGAGGTGCTCGACGACCTCCACCACCTCCCCGGGGTGGACCTGGTGGACGCCACGATCGACCCGTCCTGGCGGGCCGACTGGCGGGCCGGCACCGAGTGGCGGCTCGGCACGGTCTACGGCTCGGCCGCCGGACACGCCGAGCTCCGGGCCGCCATCGAGGCCGTCCACCGCCGGATGGCCGACTTCTGGTCCTGATGGGCCTGAGCCCCGTCCTTGGTTCTGCCCCCACCCCCACCACACCCGCCCAACCTCGCACCCCCTGGAGTCAACGTGCCGCGGCGCATACGCACAGCCACCCACGCGGCGGTGGCAGCCGTCGTCTCCGGCCTGGTCCTCGCGCTGCTCGCGCTGGGCATCGGGCCCGTCCCGGCCCTCGGAACCGCCCTCGTCCCCGGGGCCGGTGCGTGGGACTCCGCCGCCGGCGCCGAACTCCCGCACACCGAGACCCTCACCCTGGCCGGCCTGAACGCGCCGGTGACGGTCGCCTTCGACGACAACGGCGTCCCCGCCGTCAAGGCCGCCTCCGACACCGACCTGTTCCAGGCCCAGGGTTACCTGCACGCCCGCTTCCGGCTCGCCCAACTCGACCTGGAGCGGCGTGCCGGGCGCGGACGCCTGGCGGAACTCAACGGGCCCGGGAGCGTCGAGTCCGACCGCTTCGAACTCCAGATGGGACTCCTGCGCACCGCCGAGGCCACCTGGGCCGCCACCGCGCCCGACAGCCCGGCGGGCCGCGCCCTCACCAGCTACACCCGGGGAGTCAACGCCTGGATCTCCGAGCTGCGCCACAACGGGCAGTGGCCGGCCATCTTCTCCCTCACCGGCGTCTACCCGGCCGACTGGACCCCGGTCGACAGCCTGGTCATCCAGGAACTCCTCACCCAGAGCATGGACTTCACCAGCACCCCGCTGGACTACGCGATCTTCCGGGAGTCCCTCGGTGAGCAGCGCACCATGGACTGGTTCCCGGTCCACGCGCCCAACGACCAGCGGCCGTACGACGTCGGACCGTACCGCGACCTCGGCATCGCGCCGCTGCCCGCGAACGTCAACACCGCCGGGCCCGACGACCACGCCGCCGCCAACCGGTCCGAGCCGCGCCCCGCGCCCGTCGCCCCCACCGGGAAGCCCGACCCCGCCGGGGAGGCGACCGCGGCCCACACCCTGCTGGACACCATCCGCGCGCTTCCGGCCACCCAGGTCCACACCTTCCCGGACAGCAACGCCTGGGCGGCGAACGGCCCGGCCGTGGCGGGCGGCAACGCGATGCTCGCCGGCGACCCGCACCTGCCGATGACCCTGCCCTCGTACTGGTACCAGATCGCGCTGTCCTCGCCCGAGACCGACGTCACCGGCGCCAGCATGGCCGGCATGCCCGGCGTGCTCATCGGCCGCAACGCCAACATCTCCTGGTCCCTGACCGACGGCCAGAACCAGTCGACGGTCTTCTACAGCGAGCAGACCAGCCCCGACCACCCCGGCCAGTACTTCTGGAACAACGCGTGGCACCCGATGCAGCGGGTGGAGTACACCATCCCGGTCCGGGGCGGGGACACCGAACACCTCGCCGTGGACCTCACCGTGCACGGACCGGTCCTGACCCGGGCCGGACAGACCACCTCGGTCAGCTGGATGGGCAACATCCCCTCCCCCGACCTGGCCGTCCTGCTCTCCGTCAACAAGGCCCGCGACTACCAGGAGTTCCGCACCGCGCTCGCCGACTGGCACGCCCCCACGCTCAACTTCGCCTACGCCGACGGCGGCGGCAACATCGGCGTGGTCGCCGCCGGGTACTTCCCCCTGACCAAGGGCGGCGACCCCTGGTTCCCGCTGCCCGGCACCGGCGAGTACGACGTGGTCGGCGCCATCCCCTTCGACGCCACCCCCCAGGTCTACAACCCGCCGAACCACGTGGTGGCGACCGCCAACCAGCGCCCCGTCACGGCCGACTACCCGTACTACATCGGCACCACGCTCAACGCCTTCGACAACGGCTACCGGGCCAACCGGATCTACCAGTACCTGGAGAGCCACCAGGCGATGACCAGCGCGGACTTCACCACCCTGCAGAACGACGTCACGGACTACCTCGCCACCGTGATCCTGCCCCACCTGAAGACCGCCCTGGCCGACCAGAAGCTCGACCCCCGCCAACAGGCCGCCCTCGACGTCCTGAACCGCTGGGACCACACCATGAAGCCCGGCGTCGCCGGCGGCCCGATCTGGTGGACCTTCTGGAACGACTACCTGGAGACCACCTTCCAGCCCTGGTGGGACCACGCCAAGGTGCCGGTCGAGCGCGACCGCCTGTTCCTGAAGGTCTCCAGCGCGCTGCCCAGCCTCGACGAGAACCTCGAAGCCTGGACCCTGCACGACCCGACCAACCCGGCCTTCACCTCCCCCGGCGGCCCGACCCGCACCGCCACCGACGCCATGCGCACCGCGTTCGCCCAAGCCGTCTCCGAACTGTCCCAGGACCTCGGCAACGACCCCGCCACCTGGACCTGGGACCGCGTCCACACCCGGCAGATCCCCTCCCTCACCGGCGCCGAAGCCCTCGGCTACGGCCCCAAGCCCGCCGAAGGCGACCGCTGGACCGTCAACGCGGCCGACGGCGGCATGAACTCCACCTTCGGCCCGAGCTGGCGCATGGTCGTCGACTGGAAGGGCCCGGACACCGCCACCGCGCAGGCCGTCTACCCCGGCGGCCAGAGCGAGAACCCCGCCTCACCCTGGTACCGGAACTTCATCCCGTACTGGTGGGAGGGCCGGAACCCGGCGCTGCTGATGGCCGCCGACCAACCCGCCTCCACCAAGGTGTGGACCCTGCGACCGGGAGCGTGACCACCATGACCCAACCCCAACACCCCTCCCCCACCCCCCTCCTCTCCCCCCTCCTCCTCACCCTCCTCGCCACCGTGGTCATAGCCCTCGGCTCCCTCTGGTCCCTCTGGTACCTCCCCTTCCTCTGCGGCCTCGCCCTCGGCACCACCACGGCCCTGCGCGGCCAACGAGCCCGCACCGCCGTCCTGACCGCAACCGCAGCCGCCCTCGCCGGCTGGGCCGCCCCCCTCCTGTGGCGCGCCGCCACCGGCGAAGCCGTGGCCGGCACCGCCCGCACCCTCGCCGCCCTCGCCGGCCTCCCGGCCCTCGCCTCCCTGACGATCGCCGCAACCCTCCTGATCGGCCTCCTCCAAGCCCTCCTGGGCGTCTGGCTAGCCCGCACCACCACCGCCACCCTCCGCCCCACCCCCTGACCCCACCCCCCACCCCACCGAGGCGGCCCCCACCACACCGGGGGCCGCCTCACCCAACACCAACCCACAACACCCAGCAGCCTCCCCCACCTCGATCCCCACCGCTCCGCTGCTCCGCACCCCCTGCACCGCCGGGCATGGAAAACGCCACAGGGCGGAGCCCCAACGGAGCTCCGCCCTGCGAGTGCTAGGCCAAGTCAGCTTGCTTTGATGCCAGAGGCCTCATGGGGTGCGTTCGGGTGTGATGGTCCACTGCTGGTTGGCCTGCAGGCCCGGGCAGGTCCAGATGCCGAGGCGGGTGCCCTGGCCGGTTGCCCAGCCGGGGAGTTCGAGGCACTGGCCGCCGGGGTTGTTGGCCGGATCGACGGTTGCCGGCAGGTAGATGCGGCCGTCGGGGCGCATGCTCCACTTCTGGCCGGTGTTGCCGGTGCAGGTCGTGAGGATGACGCGGGTGCCGTTGCCGAGTGCGTTGTCCTTGGTGGACAGGCACCAGCTGCCAGCGCGGATGGTGCCGTCGGTGGCGAAACTGAACCGCTGGTTGGCGGTCTGCCAGCAGCCGTAAATGGCAACTTCGGCACCGTCTCGGGGACCGCCTTCGGCATCCATGCACTGCCAGTTCACGGTGTTGGGGTGGACGGAGACGCTGGCGTCGGCGTAGCCGAGGAACTGCCAGTTGTCGAAGCCGTCGACCTTGTTCTTCGCACCGGTGCTGCTCTTGCCGGGGAACACGGTGATGGCGTTGCTGTTGTTGATGGCCCAGAGGTCCGGGTAGCCGTCGTTGTTGAGGTCCGCGGCGCCTATCTTCGGTTGGGCTGCGGCGCTCCAGTTGGCGCCGGTCAGGATGGGAGTGCCGGCGTCGGGCTTGGTGAGGGCGGAGTAGTCGACGGTGCCGTCGGCGTTGAAGCCGAGGGGGTAGGCGTAGATGTCGCCGGTGGTGCGGTTGCGTGCCCAGAGCGTGGTCTGGTTCGTGGTCGCCTTGGTGGCGGGGTTGGTCGTGGGCCCGTTGGCGGCGCCGGGGTTGATGAGTTCGAGGTCGTTCCAGCTGCCGGAGAGGGTGGGGATGAGGGTGGTGCTGCTGAGGAGGTTGCCGACGGGGTTGAAGACGTAGAGGTTGTTGTTCTCCAGCGTCATGATGGACGTCTGGGTGGTGAAGACGGTCTTCGTCGGGTCGCCCGGTTTGGGGCCGACGGCCTCACCCTTGGGTGTGCCGAACGCGATCACCTGGGAGACGTTGCTCCAGTCGCCGCTGTTGTAGCCGTCGCACGGCGTGGTGGTGCCGTAGACCTTGCAGGTGGTGGGGCGGCTGGGCGCCAGGGGTTGGCTCTGGTCGAAGCGTCCGGTGCCGTCGTTGGGGATGACGTAGAGGATCTTCTTGAGCTCGGCCGCGGCGCCCGTGTAGTGGACGACGAGTTGGTCGACGGGCAGTCCGGCGGTGAGGGCGCCGTGGTGGCTGATCTGGTAGTCGGCCCAGGTGGCCCCGTACTTGAGGTTGCCGGGTGCCGCGGCGGCGGGCGCGACCAGGGAGTTCGTCGGGTCGGCGGTGCCGCCGATGATCCGCAGATCGCCGTTCTTGTCGGCGAGGACGATGTCCGGCTGCTGGTCGTTGGTGACATCACCGAACAGCGGCTGGGTACCGGGCTTCCAGGGCACGTAGAAGTTGTAGAGGGCCGGCTGGCTGTAGTTGCCGGCGTTGTCCATGGCCCACGCGTACAGGGTGTTGGTGCCCCACTGGCGCGGCTGGTAGTCGTAGGGCTGTCCTGGCGAGAGCGTGCCGCTCTGGCCGCACTTCCAGCCGACGACCGGGGTCGGGTCGGTGCTCACCCGCACGCAGGCGACGCCCGAGGCCTGCAGGCCCGCGCCCGGGGCCGGGTCCTCCGCGTTGATCGTGAACCTGCCCCAGTCGTTCATGTACTTGGCCGGGGTGGGGTTCGGGGTGCCGGACGGCGGGAAGTCGGACGAGCTGATGCTGACACGGGGGTTGGTCCGGTCGACGCGGAAGTAGCACCAGGCGCTCTCGGGTGAGCTGAGAGTGCCGTCACCGGACTGGGCGTACCAGCCGTACTGGTGGCCGTCACTGAGCGAACCGGGTGTGACGGACTCGGCGGGGTCGTTGTAGCTGCGGCCCCACCGTCCGTCCGTGAAGGAGAAGTTGCCGTCGTTGTCGTCCCACATGCGGTAGCTCGTGTACAGGGACTGGCCGGCGGGGGAGTAGCTGTTGGCGGTCAGGTAGATGTTCTGGTTGCTGCCGATCCAGCCGGGGTTGTCCCAGGGGTGGGCGCCGCCGGTGGTGCACTCGGCGGTGCTGTTGTTCCAGGCGAAGCCGGGGGCGGGGCTGGCGCGCGGGTACCAGACGGTCG
This sequence comes from Kitasatospora sp. NPDC086801, assembly GCF_044745805.1. Classification (NCBI taxonomy): domain Bacteria; kingdom Bacillati; phylum Actinomycetota; class Actinomycetes; order Kitasatosporales; family Streptomycetaceae; genus Kitasatospora; species Kitasatospora sp. NPDC086801. The sequence goes on along the minus strand of NZ_JBIVAX010000018.1, from coordinate 11,778 downwards.
GGTTGATGTCGTAGGTGGTGGTGATGTACGGGTTGTTGGCGATGTAGTGCCGGAAGGTCTTGTCGTACTCGTTGTTCATCGGCGCGATGCCGACGGTCCACCACGGCCACTGGCCGGCGATCGCCTGCTTCATCATGTCGGTCACGTCGACGGCCAGCGGGCCGGTGCCGGTGAGCCACTGGCCGTTGACCGTCGGGCAGTTCTCCATGACGACGGTCTTGCTGTCCCCGCAGGGCTGGTCGTTCCAGTTGGTGTGCTCGTGGATGGGCTTGGGCGCCGAGTACACGGCGAAGGGCGTGTTGGTGCTGGGGCTGGAGGCGCTGGTGACCTGGAAGTTGAGGGTGGAGCTGAAGATGGTCGGCGGGCTCTCGGCACCGCCCGGCTTGGTGTAGAGCGCCGGGTTGATGCCGAATTGGAAGTAGGCGCGCTGGCGGCCAAGGTCACCGCAGTCCAGGCTCGGGTCGCTGCTGTGGTAGCCGCAGTAGCCGGTGGCCAGGTTTGCTCTTCTTGTTGAAGTTCTCCGCCGTCTTGTGGTTCTCCTGGACCTCCACGGCTCCCTGGACCGAGCTCGTCGCCACCAGGGACGGGTCGAGGTACCACGGGCCGGTGCCGGAACCGAGCGCATCCTGGTTCGGCGTCAGTTCGATGGCCGAGGAGGTGACCTTGGTGGAGATCGCGGCCACGTTCGCCCCGTCGCCCGGCTCCTCGGCGGACGAACGAATGCCGGCCGCGGGTGCTGGGTCTGCTGCGGGCGCGGCTGCGGCTGCCACGGCGGACTTCACGGCCTTGGACGCGGCGGCAGGGCCCGCGGCAGGCGGCGTGGAGGAGTCCCATTGCAAGGGTGAGGGCGAGCGGAAACGCAGGGCACCCTTCTCGTCCTTGACGTCGATGCGGCCCTGGTCGTCGGAGGTGACCGTCAGACCCTGGGCGGTGATCGGAAAGCGCAGGGTCTTCAGTGCGGGGTTGACGGCGGCCTCGGGCGTGCGGACCACGATCACGTCGCGCCAGCCGCCGATGGGCAGTGCGGTCAGCTGGAGGTCGACGCCGGGAAGCACGTTCGCGTAGGTGGCGGTCGCCCCGTTCAGGACGGGCTTCGGCAGCGCGAACGGTGCGCCGACGGAGAGCTTCTTGCCGTCGGCGGTGGACACGGTGGCCATCGGCCCGCTGCCGCCGCCGGAGAGGGCCAGGGCGGTGCTCGCAACTGCGGGGCTTACGGTGCCGTCGGAGTTCTGACGGAGAGTGGCGTCGAGGTCGGCCCAGCCATTGCCCTGCTTCACGCGGACCGGCTGGGCATTGTCAGTGGTCGTCAGCTTGCCGTCCGGGTTGACGACGGTCTTCGACGCCACGTCGGTCAGAGCGTCGATGACGACCGGCTTGCCCGTGGACTTGGCCTTGGCGACGGAGTCCAGCACCGCCTGCTGCAGAGGTGTACGAGGCGGGGCGGGTGTAGGCGGAACAAGTGGGGCCCACCCGCCGACCGGGCCGTGGGTGGGCGTGGCGGCGGGCTCGGCGGCCAGGGCGCTCGGCGCAGCGAGCAGGCCGAGGCTCAGAATGCAACCGGTTCCGAGCGCGGTCAGGCGAGTGGCGCGTTTGCGTATCGACAGTGGCGGTGGCGTGCTCGTGATTGTCCGTGACGTGGTGGACATGGATCTTCGGTGAGTCCCTCCCGGTCGGCAGACACTGCCGTGTGTCTGCGTTCGGATGGGAACGATGTGGCCTGACCTGCGTATACGTCAAACCCATCACCGACTTGCGCCGACATGTCTGATTTCGCGTCAGATTGCGAGATCAAGACTTCATAAACATCTCATGCACGACGCTGGACGGCCGTCCCAGTGTCCGAGGCTTCACATATCGTCACATCAATCATGGCCCTGCTATGCCAATTTGATGCCATGTCGATAATCATGAGGAGATGTGACGATGCTTTGGCCTGCCCGGAAACGGGCTGGAAGATCACCAGGCAACCGGTGGCGGTCGCCTGCTGTGGCGGCGATGGTCGCCCTGACAATGACCGGGATAACCGCGCCGCCCGCTGTGGCGTGGACCTACCCCGCGCCGAAGGGGAAGGTCTGGACGCCCCCGCACACACCGCTGGGTGACTCGACCGTCTCGATCGCGGGGCAGGACGTCAAGCCGACGGCGTCCAAGCCTGCGCCCGAGACTCCTGACTGGAAACCTGAGCCGACGGTGCCGTTGGTGACCGGCACCGCGACGGTGGCTTTGGGGGCCGACAGTCCTGAAGCGCAGGCCGCGCGCGCCGCCACCGGCGGCGCATCGCCCGCCTCCGGGGGCACGACCGGCGCGAAGGCGGGGCCACTGGCCGTCGAAATCGCTCCGGGCACTGGCGAGGGCGAAAGCGCGCGTGCGGTCACGGTTCAGGTGACCGGACCGGACACGGGCAAGGCGGCAGGCGTCACCGGCCCGCTGATCGCCCTGAGCGACGCCGAGGCGCCCACCAGCGGCGAAGGCCGTGCCGCGAGCGTCACCCTGGACCTGAAGGCGCTGCAGGCGGCCGGGTGGTCCGACCGGGCCCACCTCGTCGCCCTGCCGGCCTGCGCACTGACCACGCCGGATCTGCCCGAGTGTCGCACCCAAACTTCGGTTGAGGCGAAGGTCGATGGGCAGGGCACGATCACCGCTAACGTCACCCTGCCCCCCAGGGCAGTCCCCCAGCAGGGGCAGAGCGGCGCTGTGAAGGCCTCGTTCACCGCGGCGGCAGCGCCCGCACAGTCGGTGTCCGCCGCCGACAAGGGTGGCAGCAGCGGCTCGGTGGTGCTCGCCGCGGCGCCTTCGCCCTCCGGCGCCATGGGCAACTACACCGCGACGTCCCTGTCCCCGTCGTCGGCCTGGTCCGCCGGCTCCAACTCGGGAAACTTCACCTACAGCTACCCGATCCAGGTTCCACCCGCACTCGGCGACGCGGCTCCGGCCGTGGCACTCGGCTACAACTCGGCCGAGGTGGACGGCAAGACCTCCTCGACCAACGCGCAGCCCTCATGGATCGGTGACGGCTGGGGCTACGAGCCCGGCTTCATCGAACGGTCCTACCGCAGCTGCGACAAGGCCGGCATCACCGGCTCGGGAGACCAGTGCTGGGGCGGGCAGAACGCCACCCTCTCCCTCGGTGGCCATTCGGGCAAGATCGTGCGCGATGACGCCACCGGCATCTGGCATCTTGAGGGTGACGACGGCACCAAGGTCGAGCAGCTCACCGGAGCCTCGAAGACCGCGGGCGACGTCGACTACCAGGGCATGGAGTACTGGCGGATCACCACGTCCGACGGTGTCCAGTACTACCTCGGTCTCAACCACCTGCCGGGCGGAGATGGCAGCGATCCGGCCGCGAACTCCGTCCTCACGGTGCCGGTGTACTCGCCGAACAGCGGCGACCCCTGCTACAACTCCGGCAGCGGCAACAAGTCCTGGTGCCAGATGGCCTGGCGCTGGCAGCTCGACTACGTCGTTGACCCGCACGGCAACCTGACCACGTACAAGTACGCGGCCGAGGGCAACAAGTACAAGCGCGGCACCATCCAGAGCAGCGGCAGCGGCACCCTCGCCGACTACCAGCGGGCCGGCTACCTGAAGGAGATCGCCTACGGCCAGCGCCTGGACGAGCAGAAGGCGGCCAAGGGAAGCACCAAGCCGGCGGCGAAGATCGTCTTCACCACCGCCGAACGCTGCATGCCCGACGCCTCGAACGACTGCTCCGAGAGCAAGCGTGCTTCCAACGCCAACGCGTGGCCGGATACGCCGGTCGACCAGATCTGCACCGACAACACCTGCGTCAACACCGCAGCCACGTTCTTCACCACCAAGCGCCTGACCACGATCAGCACCCAGGTCCTGGTCAATGCCGCCTACCGCACCGTCGACACCTGGAACCTCAACCAGGAACTCGCCGACCCCAAGGACGGCACCAAGCGCCTCCTGCAGCTCGACTCGGTCCAACGCGTCCCAAGCAACGGACAGGCGGAGATCAAGGATCTGCCGCCAGTCCGGTTCCAGTACCAGATGCGGGCCAACCGCGTCGACGGCCTCGTCCCCGCCTCGCCGATGTTCATGCGCCCGCGCATCCAGAGCATCACCACCGAGATGGGCGGCAGCATCAATGTCATCTACAACGACCCCGAGTGCTCCCGGGTCAACAACCACATGCCGTCCTCCGAGGACAGCAACACGATGGCCTGCACACCCGTCAAGTGGTACCTGCCCGGCCAGTCCTCCAAGGACCCAGTCAACGACTGGTTCGACAAGCCCCTCGTCAAAACCGTCGTCGAACAGGACCTCGTCAGCACCCCCAACATCGGCAAGACCACCGAGTACACCTACAACGGCGGCGCGGCCTGGCACCGCAACGACGCCGAGTTCACCGACCCCAAGACCCGCACTTGGGACAACTTCCGCGGCTACCAGTCGGTGGCCACCACCACCGGCAGCGGTAGCTCCAGCGAGGCCCCCAAGACCCAGCAGAAGGTCACCTACCTGCGGGGCATGAACGACGACTACCTCGCCAACGGCACAACCCAACGCAGCGTCCAGGTCCCCAGCCCGCTCGGCGGCACCGTCACCGACAGCGCCCAGCTCGCCGGCCGCGTCGTCGCCACCGAGGTCTACGACCAGGCCGACGGCACGGTCACAGCGGTGTCCGGCAGCACCTACAACGGGCAGACGGTCTCGGCGACCCACGCCCAGAGCGCGGGCGCGCCGAAGATCTACGCCTGGCGTCCTGACTCCGAGACCACCTCGCTCACCAAGGCCAAGCTCTCCGACGGCAGCTGGCGCACCACCACGACGGTTACCACCACGGAACCGGCCAACGGCAACCGCGTCATCAAGGTCGACGACAAGGGCGACGGCACCGCCGCCACCCCGGAAACCTGCGCCATCACCAGCTACGCGGCCAGCGACAACCCGCAGTTGCTCACACTCGTCTCGGAGAAGACCGCCTTCCAGGGATCCTGCACAGGTAAAGCCACCTCGGCCACCACCCTGTCCAGCGGCCGCACGCTCTATGACGGCAAGCCTTTCGGCCAAGCTGGCGCGGCCGGTGACCCTACCGGCAACCATGTCCTCGACCACTTCGACCAGGGCGACAACGCCGTCTACGCCCACGCCGGCAGCGCGACCTTTGACGCCTACGGGCGCAGCCTGACGACGGCGACCACCGACGGTTCCACCTACAACGCCGTCGGCGCTCAGCTGAGCGGTCCCTCAACCGCGCCCGCAGTAACCAAGACCGCTCTCACCCCAGCCACCGGTGCCCTGCCGACCCAGGTGCAGACCACCGGCCCCCTGGGAGCTGGCTGGACCACGACGACCACCGAGGACCCGGCCCGCGGATCCGCGCTGACCAGCACCGATGCCAACGGCCGGGTCATCAAGGGGCAGTACGACGCTCTCGGCCGGCTCACCGCCGCCTGGGCGCCGGACCGTCCGACCGATCAGTTGCCGAGTCGGCAGTTCACGTACTCGCTCAAGGGCACCGCAGGACCGTCCACCGTCAAAACCGAGTCGCTCAACGACGACGCGGCCACCTACACGGTGAACATCAGCATCTATGACGGCCTGGGCCGCCCCCGCCAGAGCCAGAGCACCAGCGCCGCCAAGCCCACCGGGCGCCTCATCACCGATACCGTCTACGACACGCACGGCTGGGTCATCAAGACCTCGGCGCCGTACTACGAGAAGAGCTCCTTCCCCACCGAATCAATCTTCCTCCCGGTAGGTGACGGCCAGATACCAGGCCAGACCTGGAACACCTACGACGGCAGCGGGCGGATCACGCGCGCGGAGTTCCGCTCCTACGGCAACCTCCAGTGGGCCACCAGCACCGCCTACCCCGGTGCGGACCGAACCGACACCACCCCGCCGAGCGGCGGCACGCCAGCCTCGTCCGTGGCCGACGCCCGGGGCCACACCATCGCCCTCTGGCAGTACCGCACACCCACCGCGACCGGCAACAGCGCCGACGCGGACATCGCTACCTACGCCTACACGCCGACTGGCCAACTTGCGTCGCACACCGACGGCAGCGGCAACACCTGGTCCAAGACCTACGACCTGCGCGGCCGCCAGGTCTCGGCGTCCGACCCGGACACCGGCGTGACGAAGACGTTCTACGACGTCAACTCGCGCGTCGACCACACCGTCGATGCCAGGAGCAACACTCTCTCCTACACCTACGACCTGCTCGGCCGTAAGACCGGCACGTTCAACGGCGGCGTGACACCCGCGAACCAGCTGGCCTCCTGGACCTACGACACCCTCGTCAAGGGCCAGCCCACCGGCTCCACCCGCTACGTCGGCGGCAGCGGTGGCGCCGCCTACACCACCGCCGTAACCGGCTACGACACCGCCTACCGGCCGCTCGGCACCTCCATCACCATCCCACCCGTGGAAGGAGCACTCGCCGGTACCTACACCACCACCAACACCTACAGCCCGGTCCTCGGCACCGTCACCGGGACCGACGTCCCCGCAGCCGGCGGGCTCCCGGCCGAATCGATCACCTACGCCCGGACCATCACCGGTCTGCTCTACGGATCCGCCAGCCTCGAGCAGGCCATCGTCGCCCAGGTCGACTACGACGCCCTCGCACGCCCCGTGCGGACGACGGTCGGCCAGTACGGCACACAGGTCGTGTCCACTCAGCAGTACGACTGGGCCACCGGACGGGTCATCAACAACTTCCTCGACCGCCAGGTCGGCACCGTCTCGGTCGACCAGACCAGCTACACCTACACCCCCTCAGGCCGGATCGCCTCGGCCACCGACATCCAGGACGCCTCCGCAACCGACACCCAGTGCTTCACCTATGACCACCTCCACCGGCTGACCGGCGCCTGGACCGACACCGCGGGCACCTCCACCACCGCCGACTGGACCGACTCCTCGGGCGCCGTCCACGGCACGGGCAGTTCCACCACCGTGCCCGGTGTCGGCGGCTGCAACAACGCGAACGGCCCGGCCACCGTCAAGCCCGGCGGCCGCACGGTCGGCGGACCGGCGCCCTACTGGAACACCTACACCTACGACGCGACCGGCAACCGCACCGGATACGTCCAGCACGACATCACCGGCAACAGCCTCAACGACACCACCACCACCCAGACCTTCAGAGCCGCCAAGAGCACCAACTCCCCCACCAGCGCCCCCAACACCGGCGGCGGAACCGGCGGGCCCCACGCCCTGCTCACCTCCAGCACCAGCGGGCCGGCAGGTACGAAGGCCGTCAGCTACCAGTACGACGCCAAGGGCAACACCACCGCCATCACCGACACCAGCGGCACCACCACCCTGACCTGGAACGGCGAGGACAAGCTCGGCTCCCTCACCAAGACCGGACAGGCCGGCGCCACCACCTACCTCTACGACGCTGACGGCAACCAGCTCATCCGCCGCAACCCCGGCAAGACCACGCTCAACCTGCCCACCGACGAGCTCACCCTCGACACGGCCAGCGGCTCCACGAGCAACGTCCGCTCCATCCCCGCCCCGGGCGGCCTGACCTACACCCGCGTCACCGCCGCCATCGGCGGCGGAACCGTCCTGATCCAGGCCGCCGACCCGCACGGGACCAACGGCGTCCAGGTCAACACCAACGCGACCCAGACCGTCACCCGCCGCCCCACCGACCCCTTCGGCAACCCCCGCGGCACCCAGCCTGGCACCAACCAGTGGGCCGGCACCAAGGGCTTCGTCGGCGGCACAAAGGACGACACCACCGGACTCACCAACCTCGGCGCCCGCCAGTACGACCCCGTCCGCGGACGCTTCATCAGCCCCGACCCCATCCTCGACCAGGCCGACCCCCAACAGTGGAACGGCTACGCCTACAGCAACAACAACCCCGTCAACCTCTCCGACCCCAGCGGGCTTCGCCCTGAGGGCGTCTGCGGTGGATTCGGCACCTGCTCCGACGACAAGGGCAACGTCACCACCGAGACGTTCAAGCTCGAAAGAGACGGCTCCTGGACCGAGAACTACTGGAACCAGTGGAGCGGCGACAAGGACCACCCCAATGTCGTCAGCAAGCACGTCTTCGTCATCAATCGCGGTGGCACGCTCAAGGGAAACATCAAGCAGGCCTTTGATGCCGCCCAGTACATCCCCGGGCTGAACGTCATAGGCGCCGTTGGGTCCGCCGCCATGGACGTCTACGACGGCAATTACCTGAGCGCCGCCCAGAACGCCGCAGGCCTCATCCCCGGCGCCCGCCTTACCGGAAAGGCCGCAAAGACAGCCGAAAAGGTTTACAACGCAGAGCAAAAACTCGAAGACACCGCGAACGCGGCATGCGACATCAGCAGCCTGATCGCCGCTGCACACAGCTTCCCCCCAGGCACCCAAGTCCTCCTGGCCGATGACACAACCCAAGCCATTGAGAACCTCCAGCTCGGCGACCAGGTCCAAGCAACGGACCCGACGACCGGGAACACCGAGCTCAAGCCCGTCACCCGCACAATCCGCACGCCGGACGACAAGCACTTCACCGACCTGACCCTGCAGGTCAGTAGCTCCGAGGGTGAATCTGGGAAGACAGAGAACCTCACCAGTACCCAGCACCACCCGTTCTGGGACGAAACCACCCACCGGTGGACCAACGCCTCGGAACTGCACCCCGGCGACGAGGTCCGCGCAGCAGACAGCCAAACCATCACCGTTCTGACAGTAAGGAACTACGACACCGCCCCACAGACCGCTTACGACCTCACCATCGCAGACCTCCACACGTACTATGTGCTGGCGGGGACCACGCCGGTCCTGGTTCACAATTGCGGCGGGTCCGCAGACGATCGCGCTGGTCTTGACTTCACGGATAACGGACGGCAGCAAGTCTACGATGCGAACTCGGCGAAGAATGGCGGGATTCTCAAGTGTGATTACTGCGGCCGGACTGTAGAGCGCAGAGCTTCGCGAGGACCCGACGGAAAGGCGATCAAGGGTCTTCCGGATGACGCGCAGATCGACCATGAGCTACCGAAATCGCAGGGTGGATGTGGGGCCGCTCATAATGGGTGTGTAGCCTGTAGGGCGTGCAACAGGGATAAGTCGGCGAAGACGGTTGAAGAGTGGGACAATGAACTCAGAGAGTTCCTGGAGGATTAAGCGTGAGCGAGCCGAATGGGCAACCCACCTCTGCGAGCGGCGCCAAGCTCTTCAAGGTTGCGTTCGACCTTGAAGAGGAGCGCCCGAACTGGCCTCCGGTCTCAGTGGAGCGGCTCTGGGGCGAGAAGACGACCACCAAGCTCGAGATCCGCGTAGTGAATACACCGTTCTTTGTACGTGGAATTTCATTTGGCGACCTCATTCAAGTACGTCCGGACAATGAGCGCCGCGAGCTCGTTTTTGAGAACTTCACGTCGGAGTCAGGGCATTCGACGGTCCGGATTATCCTTCTCCAGGGCACTGAAAGGGAAATTGTCGAGTCCAGGCTTCAGGTCGCTGGCTGTAGCTGGGAATTGGCGAACGCCTTCGGGAATCTTCTGGCTGTTGATATTCCGTCAACAGTCGAGTACTGCGAGCTGAGGGAATGGCTTCTGGCTCAAGTAAGGGCCGGGAGAATTGAGATTCAGGAGAGTGCTATCTCCTCGGTCCATCGGCAGCAACTGCCGAGTTTTCCGTAGATCTCGTACGATTTCCTGGGTACGCGTCGAGAGATTTTGACGACGCTGAGAAGCCCCACCGGACATGGCTCCGGTGGGGCTTCTCGGGTTCGCTGGGTGGGTCTGACGGCAGTAGTTGACGGCAACGTCAGCGGATGGGTGCTGCACGAAGAGGTGGGTCGCCGCCGTCATCGGGCTTGCTAGCGGTCTCGGCGGGCGTGCGGAGAACGTGGCTGAGGAGGTCGATGGCGTCGCGCTGAAGGCGGAGCCGGACGTGGGCGTAGACGGTGGCGGTGACGCCGATGTGGGCGTGGCCGAGGAGCTCCTTGATGACGATGAGTTCGACGCCCTGTTCCAGGAGGAGAGTTGCGGTCGAGTGGCGGAGGTCGTGGGTGCGCCGTGAGGTGCTGTGGTTCGAGTGGAGGTGAGAGACCTTCGCCGCTGATCCTGTCGCAGCAGGGCGGTGGAGCTGGGGGCAGCCTGATCCGGGTGACGCCGGGGAGGGTGGGAGCAGCCCTGACAAAGCCGGGACGGGTCGGTACTGCCAGACGGTCCGGGTTCGGCGAGCGGGACGGAGAGGAGTACGTGAGGAACCGGCGTGTGACACCCCCTTGATGCGGCACCAGCTCGAACCTGGTGGATCTGGGCTGGGGGCGGCGCGCACCCGTCGCCATGGGCGGCGGGGAACTCCCGAGGTGGTGGGCATGAGCTGCCAGGGAGGCTGCGAGGAAGGTCTGCGGCGTACTCGCAGCGATGCCGCAGGGGCATAGTCGGGCTCCTACTTCGTCGAGCGAACCACAGTGAACACGGGAACTGTCCCGGGTCTTGCCCTCCGCGTCGCCTCCAGCGGCGAGGCTGGGGCTGGGCGCGTCGACCGCCGATCGGTCCGGGACGGGGCGGAGCCGCCGTAGTACTCCGAGGTCGGGAAAGCCGGCCGCATGGGGAAGGGCGGCAGCGGTTTCGAGAAGGGAAGGACGCTGCAATGCCGGAAGACGCGTCGCCGAATGGCGGTGCTCCTTGTTCTGGTCCGGCCGGGCCGGGAGCGAGGGTATCGGAGATGCAGGCCAAGCTTCACCGTTGGGCGGCGGCCGATCCAGGTCGCCGGTTCGATGACTTGTTCGTGCGCCACGAGGCGCCACTTGACCGTGCGGAGGTGAAAGACCGCCGCCGTGGCCTTGTCGCAGCAAGGCCACGAAGCTGAGGACAGCCTGACCCGGGAGTCGCCGGGAGGGGTGGAAAGCAGTCCTGACAACGCCGGGACGCTCCGGAACTACCAGACGGGGCGGGTCCGGCAAGCAAGACGAGAAGGTGTACGAGAGGAACCAGCGCGTGAAGCTCCGTAAGCGTCGAGCCGGCTCCAACCTGGTGGATATGGGCCGGTCCGCAGCGCACACCTGCCGTGATCATGCGGCGGGTGACTCCGAAGCCGGGATGGATAGGCCGGTGGGGAGGCCACGAGGAAAGCCTGCGGCGTACTCGTGGCGAGGCTGCCGGGGTATAGCTGGGCACCTCCCTCGTCAAACGGTCAGTGGTGAACGTGGGAACCACCTGCGGCTGCCCTCACGATGCTCCAGCCAGGACATCGAAGGGCAGGCCCGTCGTCGGCTGTCGGCCGCAGTGTGGGGCGGAGGCCCCGTAGTAGTCCGCGCGCGCGAAAGGCGCGTACATGGCCAAGGGGGCCAGCAAGTCAGCAGGGCGGATGCTGGAATACTCGGAGGCCGCCGGTGAATACCGACGCGCCGTCGCTCACGCCGTTCGGCGCGGAGCGCAGGGTACGGGAGATCCAGGCCAAGCTGCACCGTTGGGCGACCGACGATTCAGACAGGCAGTTTCGTGATTTGTTCAATCTCGTCTGTGACCCCGCATTTCTCCTGATCGCTTGGGAACGAGTGCGGGGCAACAGAGGTGCCCGGTCGGCAGGGGTAGACGGGAAGAGCGCTTACTGCATCGAACAGCAAGGCGTCGGCGAGTTCCTGGCCGAGGTCCGCGAAGATTTGAAAGCGCAGCAGTTTCATCCATTGCCAGTCCGCGAGCGGATGATTCCGAAGGCGGGCGGAAAGAAACTGCGTCGTCTAGTACTCCAGCTGTAGATCGCTCTTTGGGCTGCTGGTGCCTACGCTTTCCGCGGTTTGCGGCGCTTGCCCCAGCTGCCGTGTGGCCGGTTCCG
>NZ_JBIVAX010000017.1:0-157591 GCF_044745805.1 Kitasatospora sp. NPDC086801 | reverse complement strand
GCCAAGCCTGTGCAGTGGCGCGAAGGGTCCCGCCCCGGCACCGGACGCACCGGCCACAAGCGCATGTACTCGCGCTTCGTGGCCCTGCGGATCCGCCCCGCCGGACGGGAGATCCGCGACGCCACCGAGGGCGTGGAACTCGCCGAGTGCTGGGTGCTGGCCGAATGGCCCGCCAAGGAGTCCGAACCGGTCCAGTTCTGGCTCTCCGACCTGCCCGCCGACACCCCGCTGACCACCCTGGTCCGGCTGGCCAAACTGCGCTGGCGCATCGAGCACGACTACCGCGAGATGAAGCAGGCCCTGGGCCTGGCTCACTTCGAGGGCCGCACCTTCAACGGCTGGCACCACCACGTCACCCTGGTCTCCCTCGCCCACGCCTTCTGCACCCTGCGCAGACTGGCCACCGCCCCAAAAGACACGGCGCCGGCCTGAGCCTCTACCAAGTCGTCCGGGAGCTGCAGTTACTCCTCGCCACCTGGGCCGGCGCCTGCCCCACCTGCCATCGCGACATCCGCATACCCACACGGACCTGACCAAGCACTACTAGTGCAGCGCCACACTGATCCTGCGAGGGTCAGGTGGCCTTGAGCGGGGTGCCGTCGTAGGTCCATCGGAAGGGGCGGGCTTCGTTGTCGTAGGCAAGGGTGAAGTCGCGGACCTGGTCTATGAGGTCGTCCCGGGAGGTGAACTCGCCGCGTCGTAGTAGTCGGCGGGCCAGGATCGAGAAGAAGATCTCGACCTGGTTCAACCACGAGGCGTGTTTGGGCGTGTGGTGGACGATGAACCTCGGGTGGGCCGCGAGCCAGGCCCGCGTGGCCTTCGAGACATGTGACGATCCGTTGTCGAGGACCAGATGGATCGTCAGGGCAGGGTCGATACTCCCGTCCAGAAGCCGAAGGAACCGGATAAAGGTGACGGAGTCGTTGCGGGCGATGTCCTCGACCAGGACCTGTCCGGTGTGCACGTCCAGGGCCGCGACGATGGACGCGGTGCCGTGGCGCCGGTACTCGAACTCGCGGCGCTCGGCGTCACCGGGCCGTGCCGGCCTGGTGGGATGGCGACGCGAGCGGGCCTGCATGGCGGTCTTCTCGTCCACGCTGAGCACGACCGACCCCGGCGGGCGGTGCAGGTAGAGGGCGCACACCTCGGCGGCCTTGGCGTGGAAGTCCGGGTCGTCGGGGCGGGTGAGCCAGCCACGCACGAGGTGGGGTTTGAGGTCCAGGTCCGCCAGGATTCGCCCGACCTGGGAGGCGGAGATCCCATGGGCGGCAAGGGACTTGGCGATCGACCTGTGGGTCCATTGACTGTCGGGGGCCGGTTTGACGGAAGTCACCGTGGCGACGATCGCAAGGTGTACCTCGGGCCCGTACCGGCGTGGGCGGCCGGGCCTGCTGCGGTCCTCCAGAGCGGCCATGCCCTCGTGGTGGAACCGCTTGCGCCAGCGCCTGACGGTAGCGATGTGCAACCGGTGGCTGCGGGCGATGGCCGCGTTGGAGACACCGTCGCCGGCGGCCAGGGCCACCGCAGCTCGCTGGATGCGCCGCAGAGGGGCGGTGCGCGAGTGGACCAACTGCTCCAGAGCCGCCCGCTGGTTCTTGTCCCAGACCACTGTGAACGGGCTGTGCGCCGACATGACCCCACCCCTGGATTCGACGAGCGTCGGTCATTGTCGCGCGGACGGATGGGGTCGGCGGCGGACAGCCCCGCGGGGGCCGGGGCCGGTGGCAGGATGACCGCCATGGCGAACACCCGGCGCGCGAAGCCGATCTCCCGCTCCCGGACGACACCCGGAAACGTCGTCCACACGATCAAGGTCACCCTGCGTGGTTCCCGGCCCCCGATCTGGCGCCGCCTGGAAGTGCCGTCGGGCACCACGCTGCAGCAGCTCCACCACCTCATCCAGGCAGCCTTCGGCTGGGAGGACTGCCACATGTGGGCCTTCGAGACCCCGCAGGACCGGTACGGGGTGGCCGACCGGGAACTGGGAATCCGCAGCGCGGTGTCCAGGCGGCTCGACCAGGCCGCCCCGAGCGTCGGCGACCGGCTCGGCTACACCTACGACTTCGGTGACGACTGGGAGCACGACATCCTCGTCGAGGCCGTCACCGACGCCGAACCGGGTATCGCCTACCCCCGCTGCCTCACCGGCCGCCGTGCCTGCCCGCCCGAGGACTGCGGCGGGATGTGGGGGTACGAGTACCTCATCGAGATCCTCGCCGATCCCGGCCATGAAGAGCACGACGAACGCCTCGAATGGCTCGGCCTCGATACCGCCGACCAGTTCGATCCTGCTGCCTTCGACCTGGCGGAGATCAACAGCGCACTGTCCGGCTTCGCGGCCATCCTGATCGAGAACTGACGCCCCACGATGTGGCATCGATCGCCCCGGCCACCACGGCCGGGGCGATCCTGACCCTCGCAGGATCAGTGCAGCGCTGCACTAGCCCTCCCTAGCCCTAGCCGCGTTGCAGGGCCTGCTGCGCGCGGGACCAGACCCGCCGGTCCACCGTGCCGGCCCGGCGGCGGAAGGCCGACAGCGGCACCTCGCGCAGTTCGTCGGTCTCCAGCCAACTGGTGCGGCCCTGCCGGTCGCCCACCGAAGCGGGCGGCAGCGGCAGCACGCCCGGGCGGTCGGCGTGGTGCTTGCTGGTGATCTTCGCGACGGTGGCGGTGCGGCCGTGCACCCGCAGCACCAGGCACGGGCGGTCCTTCGACCCCGGGCCGTCCTCGAACGGCACCTCCGCCCACCAGACCTCCTGCGGCTGCGGCCCCGGGCGGCCCTTGGCCGCCGGGCGCGGGCGCGGGGCCGTCGGCCCGGCCGGGCGCGGCGCCGGGCGGGTGCGCCGGACCAGCGCCCCCACGACGGCGGCCAGCAGCGCGACGCCCGCCACCGCCAGGACCACCCAGACCCCGGTCGTACTGTTCATGGCGCGAACCGTACCGGGCCCGTGGCGGGCCCCACCACCGTGAGTGCCGTGACAGCCGGGTATTTGTCCGCACCATGCTCCCGGTTCGTCACGGAATGACCACGGTGCCCGTTCTGCGGCGAAGAGTCGCCGACACCCGGACAGGCTGCCTCACGAAAGCCCGCCCCCGCCCCTCCGGAGGTGCCTCGTGGGGAGAAGCTCCGAGTTGTGGTCCTACGCCGAGATCGCCCGCCACATCAACGTCCAGCCCGAGACCGTCCGCAACTACCGGCGGCACGGGCTGCTGCCCGACCCGGACGTCCTCGACGGCAGCGGCCACCCCCGCTGGTACCCCGACACGATCAGGGCCTGGGCCCGCAACCGCCCCCGCCACCGCTGACCCGGCGGCACCCGAACGGACGGCACCGCCCCCGCCCCGGCGTTCTGGTGATTCCAGCCACAGCCCGGCACGGGGACGGGGGCAAAGTGCCGCTCCGCCCTTACTCTCGACACGCGAAGCAGTGCTACCGGCCGGTTTCACCGGCCCGGCCTGCCGTTTTCCAGCAGCAGCCAGGACGTGTCGGGGCGGAGGGGCTCGGATGAAACTGACCGTGGTGGGGTGCTCGGGGAGCTTCCCGTCCGCCGACTCGCCCTGCTCCAGCTACCTCGTCGAGGCCGACGGCTACCGCGTCGTGCTCGACCTCGGCAACGGCGCCCTCGGCGCCCTGCAGAAGTACGTCAGCCTCTACGAGGTCGACGCCGTCCTGCTCAGCCACCTGCACGCCGACCACTGCGTCGACCTGTGCGCCTACTGGGTCGCCCGCAACTACCGCGCCGAGGGCTGCCCCGACCCGATGCCCGTCTACGGCCCGGCCGGCACCGCCGAACGGCTCGCCCGCGCCTACGACATGCCGGAGAACCCGGGGATGAAGGAGGTGTTCGACTTCCACACCCTCACCCCCGGCGCCTTCGACCTCGGCCCGTTCCGGATCGAGGTCGCCCAGGTCAACCACCCCGTCGACGCCTTCGCCTTCCGCCTCGAACACGACGGCCGCGCGCTCGTCTACTCCGGCGACACCGGCGAGAGCGCCGAACTCGTCGAACTCGCCCGCGACGCCGACCTCTTCCTCTGCGAGGCCGCCTACATCGACGGCCGGGACACCTACCAGGCCGTCCACCTCAACGGCCGGGAGGCCGGCGAGCACGCCGCCGCCGCCCGCGTCCGCCGGCTCGTCCTCACCCACATCCCCCCGTGGACCGACGCCGAGCACAACCGCCGCGACGCCGCCGCCGCGTACCCGGGCCCCGTCGAGGTCGCCCGGGCCGGTGCGGTGTACCGGATCTGAGCAGGCGGGCGAGCGCCGGCGGCACCCCGTCGCGGGCGGTGCGCCGGCTGGTCGCCGAACCGACCGTCGGCCTGGGAGCGGAGAGCCGCTTCCAGGCCGGCGTGCACGCGGCCCGGCTGGGGGTGGATCCAACTGGGTTCAGCCCCGGCCGGTTTCAGCCCCGGCCGGTTTCAGCCTCGGCCGGTTTCAGTGCCGGCCGGGGACCGGCAGGCCGAGGTGGTCGCGCAGGGTCGTCCCGCTGTAGTCGGTGCGGAACACCCCGCGTTCCTGGAGCAGCGGCACCACGCGGTCGACGAACGCGTCCAGGCCGCCCGGGGTCAGGTGGGGGACGAGGATGAAGCCGTCGGCCGCGTCGTTCTGCACGAAGAAGTCGATCTGCTCGGCGACCGTCGCGGGGGAGCCGACGAAGGACTGCCGGCCGGTCACCTCGATCACCAGGTCGCGGCTGGTGAGTTTCTTCTCGGCGGCCAGCGCCCGCCACCGGGCGGCGACGGCCAGCGGGTCGCCGATCCGGACCCGGCCCTGGGCCAGCGCGCCGTCCGGGTCGGGGTCGACGGCGGGCAGCGGGCCGTCCGGGTCGTGGTCGGACAGGTCGATGCCCCAGACCTGTTCGAGGAAGGCGATCGTGGTCTGCGGCCCGACCTGGGCCCGGCGGATCCCGGCGGCGAGTTCGGCGGCCTCGGCGTCGGTGTCGCCGAGGGCGAAGGTGACACCGGGCATGATCTTCAGCTCGTCCGGCTTGCGGCCGTACGCGGCGAGTCGGCGCTTGACGTCCGCGTGGAAGGCCTGGCCGTCGGCGAGGGTGGAGTGCCGGCTGAAGACGACGTCGGCGGTCGCGGCGGCGAACTCCCGGCCCTCGTCGGAGTCCCCGGCCTGGATGACCACCGGGTGGCCCTGCGGCGGTCGGGGCAGCGAGAGCCGGCCCTCGACCTCGAACTGCGGGCCGCGGTGCCGGACGGTCTCCGCCCCGCCGTCCCAGAACTCCCGGGCCAGCTGGACGAATTCGGCGGCCCGGGTGTAGCGGTCGGCGCGGTCGAGGTAGCCGCCGCGGCGGAAGTTCTCCCCGGTGAAGGCGTCCGAGGAGGTGACCACGTTCCAGGCCGCCCGCCCGCCGGAGAGGTGGTCCAACGAGGCGAACCGGCGGGCCAGTTCGTACGGTTCGTTGAAGGTGGCGTTGACGGTGCCGGCCAGCCCGAGGCGGGTGGTGACGGCGGCCAGCGCGTTCAGCACGGTGATCGACTCGGGGCGGCCGACCACGTCCAGGTCGTGGATGCGGCCCTTGTTCTCGCGCAGCCGCAGGCCCTCGGCGAGGAAGAAGAAGTCGAACTTCCCGCGCTCGGCGGTCTCCGCGAGGTGGCGGAAGGAGGCGAACTCGATGTGGCTGCCGGAGTCCGGGTCGCTCCACACCGTGGTGTTGTTGACGCCGGGGAAGTGCGCGGCGAGGTGGATCTGCTTGAGCGGACGGTCCGTCATCGGGTCACCTCGGCGAGAGCGGCATCGGACGGGGCGGTGGTGGCGGCGTAGCGGCTGGCCGGGCGGGCCAGGCCGAGGTGGTCGCGCAGGGTGCGGCCGGCGGCGTACCCGGCGCGGAACAGTCCTTGGGCGCGCAGCACCGGGACGACCCGTTCGGCGAGGGCGGCGAGGTCCCGTCCGGGCTCGGCGGGGACGAGGTGGAAGCCGTCGACGCCGGTGCCGATCCCGGCGAGGTCGGCGAGCAGCCGGTCGACCGCGGCGGTGTCGGGCAGGGCGGCGTCGGTCCGGGCGAGGATGCGCAGGTGCTCGCCCGCGCGCAGCCGCAGCTCGGTGGCGGCGGCCAGCCGGGCGGCGTGGTCGGGGGCGTCGAGCAGGACGACGTCGGCGTACCGGATCGCGGTCGTGACCCGGGCGCGTCCGCCGGGGGAGGCGTACGGGGTGAGGTCGACGGCGGACACCGGGACGGCGACGACCGGGCGGCCCTGCGGTGGGCGCGGGGTGATCGACGGGCCGCGGACGGAGAAGTGCGGGCCCTCGAAGTCGACGTAGTGCAGCTTGTCGCGGTCGATGAACCGCCCGGTGGCGGTGTCGCGGATCTCGGCGTCGTCCTCCCAGCTGTCCCAGAGCCGGGCGGCGACCTCGGCGGCGTCGGCGGCCTCGGTCCAGAGCGCGTCGGCGGGGGCGGTCGGGCGGCGGCCGAAGGCCTTGGCCTCGGCCTCGGTGGCGGAGACGCCGACCAGCCAGCCGGCCCGGCCGTGGCTCACCCAGTCCAGGGTGTTGACCGCGATCGAGGTGTGGAACGGCTCGGTGTGGGTGGTGGTGACGGTGGGCACCAGCCCGACCCGCTCGGTCAGCGGGGCGATCCGGGCGAGGGTGGCGAGGGCGTCGGGGCGGCGAGGTTCGGGGGCGAAGGAGTCGTCGAGGGTGACGAAGTCGAGGGTGGCCCGCTCGGCGAGGCGGGCGAGGGCGGCGTAGTGCCCGGCGTCGAGGTGGCCGGGGCTGTCCAGGGCGGCGGAGAGGTGCAGCTGGCGGGGCATGGTGAGGCCTGACTTTCCTCGTGCGGACGCGTACGGCCGCGTGCGGGCGACGCCGGCGAACCCGCACAAGGGGTGTGCGGGTGCGTGCGGCCGCGCGCGGGTGCGCGGTGACGGCCCGGAGGCGGGCGGGGCCCGCGCGGGCGGGAGGGGAGGAGCGGCGCCGGGCGGGAGGTCAGCCGGGCGGCGGGGGGAACGGTCGGCTCAGCCGCGACACGCCGCGGACCACACGCGACCGAAGTCGATGTGGCTGCGGGTCACCAGCGGGCAGGAGGCGTTCACCGCTTCAGTTGACCAGTGCTTCCGCCGGTTCGTCAACCGCCGTTCCCGCCGACCCGGGGCGGGGTGCAGAACGCCCCCGGGGCGGAACGCGCGATGGCCCCGGGCGGGATACGCGACGACCCCGCCCCGCCGCTGGGTGAGCAGCGGCGGGGCGGGGTCGTGGAGTGCGGACGGGCGGGGCCTCAGGCCTTGGTCACGTCCTCGATCTCGTCGTCGTCCTCGCGACCGGGGGTCTTGAGGTCGAACTTGGTGATCGCGAAGCGGAAGAGGAAGTAGTACAGCGCGGCGAAGACCAGGCCGATCGGGATGATCAGCCACGGGTCGGTGGCCTTGCTCCAGGCCAGCGCGTAGTCGATCAGGCCGCCGGAGAAGGTGAAGCCGTCGTGCACGCCGAGCGCCCAGGTGACGGTCATCGAGACGGCGGTGAGCACCGCGTGGATGACGTACAGGGCCGGGGCGATGAAGACGAAGGCGAACTCGATCGGCTCGGTGACACCGGTGACGAAGGAGGTCAGGGCCAGCGAGACCATCATGCCGGTGATGGCCTTGCGGCGGTGCGGCTTGGCGGTGTGGGCGATGGCCAGTGCGGCGGCGGGCAGCGCGAACATCATGATCGGGAAGAAGCCGGACATGAACTGGCCGGCGGTCGGGTCGCCGGCGAAGAAGCGCGGGATGTCGCCGTGCACGATGGTGCCGTCGGCCTTGGTGAAGTCACCGGTCTGGAACCAGGCGTAGGAGTTCACGAACTGGTGCATGCCGACCGGCAGCAGGCCGCGGTTGACCAGGCCGAAGGCGCCCGCGCCGAGCGCGCCGGCACCGATCAGGGTGTCGTTCAGGCTCTTGATGGCGTCGCCGACCGGGCCCCAGGTCAGGGCGAACAGGACACCGATGCCGGTGCCGACGAAGGCCATCAGGATCGGCACCAGGCGGCGGCCGTTGAAGAAGCCGAGCCAGTCGACCAGCTTGGTGCGGTGGTACTTCTGCCACAGGACGGCGGCCAGCAGGCCGATCACGATGCCGCCGAGGACACCCGGGTTCTGGTAGGTCGGGGCGACCCACTTGCCGTCGGCGATGTGGCCTTCGGCGATCGGGAACGCGGTCAGCACGTTCTTGTAGACCAGGAAGCCGACCAGGGCGGCGAGGGCGGTGGAGCCGTCCGCCTTCTTGGCGAAGCCGATCGCGATACCCACCGCGAACAGCAGCGGCAGGTTGTCGAAGACCCCGCTACCGGCGGTGTTGAACACCGCGGCGACCTTGTCCCAGCCGAGGCCGTCCTTGCCGAACACGTCGTCCTGGCCGAGGCGCATCAGCAGACCGGCGGCGGGGAGCACGGCGATGGGCAGCTGGAGGCTGCGGCCGATCTTCTGCAGGCCCTGGAGGAGGTTCTGGCCGAACTTCTTGACGGGGCTTGGCGTGGCCGGAGCCGTGGCGGGCGCCGGTGCCTGCGCTGACTGACTCATTGGGGTGGGTTCCTAACGGCATGGCGGTCGGGGGAGGGGCACAGGGGGCCGAACCGCGAACTGGTCTACACCACGTGTGGTGTAGACCAGTTTTGTAGCACGGGTGGAGAAGGGGGGGAACCCCGGAAAGCGCTACCGCCGGGAAGTGCTATGAAATCGAAACCTAGTTGCGGGCGGCGATCATGATTACCGGCCGGGATTGGGATTTTGGCTATTTGCGCAACAAAAAGGCCCGGCCCTGCCGGGGCGGCCCGACGAGGCCTCGGGGTGCGCGAACGGGCGCCGGGCCGACGGGGTTCGCGGGCGGGCGTGCCGGGGCCCCGGGCGGGGGTCGGGGTCGCGGTCCCCGGGGTGGCCCGCCGGGGAGCCGGCGTGGCGCGGGCGGGGTGCCGGCGGGGTGCCGGCGGCGGATCGCCGGGGAGTCCGCCGGGAGTCGGTGGGGTGTCGGACATCACGGACGGCCGGCGGGCGGGAGGAATCCGGGCCCCACCCCGCCCGTCTTCGGGTCATCCGCGGCTTTCCGCCCTCCGCGCCGCGCCTCCGGGGCCGACCGGAAACGGCGGCGGCTGATTGCGGAACGCCGCCCCCGCCGGGCGGCGGCGGCCTTTCCCCGCCCCCGGCCCACCCCCGGCCCGCCCCCGCCCGAAGGCGCCGCGGCCGGGTGGTGCGGGTCGCCCAGGCCCCGGCTGGCCCGGCGGAGAGCTCAGTGGACGGCCCGGCCGGGAATCCTCGGGCCCGATATCGGAATTGTTTTACCGACCGGGTATTTGGTCCTTTCCGGAAATGCCGAAGGCCCCCGGGCGGTCGGGTCCGGGGGCCAGTGCGGATCAGGCCCGGTGGCGCTCGGTTTCAGAGCTTGGTGACGTCCTCGACCTCGCTCTCGTCCTCCCGCCCGGGTGTTTTCAGATCGAATTTGACGATGATGAACCGGAAGAGCGCGTAGTACACCACGGCGAAGCAGAGCCCGATGGGGATGATCAGCCACGGTTTGGTGGCGAGTCCCCAGTTGATCACGTAGTCGATCAGGCCGGCCGAGAAGCTGAAGCCGTCGTGCACCCCGAGCCCCCAGGTGACGGCCATCGAGGCGCCCGTCAGCAGCGCGTGCACGCCGTACAGGGCCGGCGCGACATAGGCGAAGGAGTACTCCAGCGGTTCGGTGACGCCGGTGACCAGGGAGGTCAGGGCCAGCGAGACCATCATGCCGGTGATGGCCTTGCGGCGGTGTGGTTTCGCCGCGTGCGCCATCGCCAGTGCGGCGGCGGGCAGCGCGAACATCATGATCGGGAAGAATCCGGACTGGAACTGGCCGGCCGTCGGATCTCCCGCCAGGAAGCGCGGGATGTCGCCGTGCACGATCGTGCCGTCCGGCTTGATGAACTCGCCGAACTGGAACCACACGAAGGTGTTCAGCAGCTGGTGCATGCCGATCAGCAGCAGCGCGCGGTTGAAGAGGCCGAATACGCCCGCACCGCCGGCGCCGAGGTCGGCCAGCTGCTGGCTGAAGTCGTTGAGCCCCCGGCCGATCGGCGGCCAGACCCAGACCGCGACGCAGGCGGCGGCCAGGCCCACCACGGCGGTGATCATCGGCACCAGGCGGCGGCCGTTGAAGAAGCCCAGCCAGTCGACCAGCTTGGTGCGGTGGAACCGGACCCAGAGCCAGGCCGACATCAGGCCGATCAGGATGCCGCCCAGCACGCCCGGGTTCTGGTACGTCGCGGCGGCCGCCTTGGCCGAGCTGTAGTCCACGCACTGGCCGGTCCAGGCGTCGCTGATCAGGACCGTCCCGTTCTTGCAGCTCTCCGGGAACGCGTGCAGGACCTTGTAGTAGACGAGGAAGCCCACCACGGCGGCCAGTGCGGTCGAGCCGTCCGCCTTCTTCGCCATGCCGATCGCCACGCCGACGCAGAACAGCAGCGGCAGTCCGAAGGACGAGTCCAGCAGGGCGCCGCCGGCCGAGGCGAAGACCTTGGCGACGTCGTTCCAGCCGAGGCCGTCCTGGCCGAAGACGTCGGGCTGGCCGAGCCGGTTGAGGATGCCGGCCGCGGGGAGCACCGCCACCGGAAGCTGCAGGGAACGGCCCATCTTCTGGAGGCCGCCGTAGAAGGTGTGCCACCACACGTGCTGCGGGGCCGTGGCGCCTGCCGAACTCATCCTTCGCCCTCCGAGAGCAGTTGCCGGCCGGTGGCCCCCGGCGGGACCCTCGGGCGGGGCCCTGGAACACCCGGGGTCCTTTCTGCGTTCATCGGAGTACACATATATTGGTGTAGACCACTTTGGGACGCAGGCCGCACGCCGGGCATGAGCCCGCTGCTCGTCATCCTCTGGTGGCGGTCGGGACCGTGCGCGCCGGAGTGGGCCAAAAGTGGACTAACGTGGCAGATCGGACCGGAGCGGGTGATGCTGGTCGCGCTGCCCGGCGGCGCGACCGCGGCTGAACCCGCGTCAGCACCGGTACCGACCACGCCGGCCACCGGTCGGCGGACACCCCAGCACAGCGCAGGACGGCACCCGGCAGAGCGGCCGGCGGGCCGAGACAGAGGGAGAAATCAGATGGCCAGCAAGGCTGAGAAGATCGTCGCCGGTCTGGGCGGCATCGACAACATCGAAGAGGTCGAGGGCTGCATCACCCGCCTTCGCACCGAGGTCAAGGACGCCTCCCTGGTCAACGAGGCCGCCCTCAAGGCCGCCGGCGCCCACGGCGTCGTCAAGATGGGCACCGCCATCCAGGTCGTCATCGGCACCGACGCCGACCCGATCGCCGCTGACATCGAGGACATGATGTGAGCTGAGCCACCAGGCTCACCCCACCCCCGGCCCGCCGCCCCACCCCGGAACGGCGGGCCGAGGCGCACCCCGGCGGGCCGGCGCAACCGGGCCGAGGCGCCACCGGAACACCCGCTCCGAGCGACTACGCTCAGTGCCTATGTCACGCATCGACGGCCGCACCCCCGACCAGCTCCGCCCCGTCACCATCGAACGGGGCTGGAGCAAGCACGCCGAAGGATCCGTCCTCATCTCCTACGGCGACACCAAGGTGCTGTGCACCGCCAGCGTCACCGAGGGCGTCCCCCGCTGGCGCAAGGGCAGCGGCGAAGGCTGGGTCACCGCCGAGTACTCCATGCTCCCGCGCGCCACCAACACCCGCGGCGACCGTGAGGCCGTCAAGGGCCGGATCGGCGGCCGTACCCACGAGATCAGCCGGCTCATCGGCCGCTCGCTGCGCGCCGTCGTCGACCACCGCGCCCTCGCCGAGAACACCATCGTCCTCGACTGCGACGTCCTCCAGGCCGACGGCGGCACCCGCACCGCCGCCATCACCGGCGCCTACGTCGCCCTCGCCGACGCCGTCGCCTGGGCCCGTGACCGCAAGCTCCTGCGCGCCAAGGGCCAGCCCATCACCGGCGGCGTCAGCGCGGTCAGCGTCGGCATCATCGACGGCGTCCCGATGCTCGACCTCCAGTACGAGGAGGACGTCCGCGCCGAGACCGACATGAACATCGTCTGCACCTCCGACGGCCGCTTCGTCGAGGTCCAGGGCACCGCCGAGGGCGCCCCCTTCGACCGCGCCCTGCTCGACCGCCTGCTCGACCTCGGCACCCTGGGCTGCGCCGAGCTCGACGAGATCCAGCGCAAGGCCCTGGAGGCCTGAACCGGTTCGGCCCGCGGGGATGTACCCGCCGCCGTACGGGCCGCTGTACACGCCGGGCCCGGAGCCCGTACGGTTCCCGCAGCACCCCTGCTGCGGGAACCGCGCACCCCCCGGCGCGCGTCCCGTCCCACGGAACCCGCGCGCCCCACAGGAGGACCGGATGCCGTCCAGCATCGCCCGCCCCACCGCCCTCGCCGTGGCCGGCCTGATCGCGATCCTCCCGCTCAGCATGGTCAGTTGCTCCGCGGCGCAGAAGGCGATCGACTGCGGCAACACGGCGGTCAGGATCACCGGCGACCTCGCCGACGTCACCAGCGCCTACGGCAACGCGAGCAACGACTCGGCGGCCGCCGCGAAGGCGCTGGAGAAGCTCAGGAACGACCTCAACCAGGTCGGCAAGAACTCCAAGAACACCGACGTCGCCAAGGCCGTCGCCGACCTGCAGAAGCAGGCCGACAAGGTCCAGCAGGCCGTCGACAAGAAGGAGGTCCCCGACCTCAAGCCGCTCGGCGACGCGGCCGGCAACCTCACCTCGGTCTGCACCGGCTGACGCCGGGACGGCTGCCGATAGGGTGGGCGATATGTCCACCCGATTGATCCTCGCCACCCGTAACCAGCACAAGGTCGCCGAACTCCGCGCCATCCTCGGCGAGGCCGGCCTGGACGTCGAACTCGTCGGCGCCGACGCCTACCCCGAGATCCCGGACGTCCCGGAGACCGGCGTCACCTTCGCCGAGAACGCGCTCCTCAAGGCCCACGCCCTCGCCCGCGCCACCGGCCTGCCCGCCGTGGCCGACGACTCCGGCCTCTGCGTCGACGTCCTGAACGGCGCCCCCGGCATCTTCTCCGCCCGCTGGGCCGGCAAGCACGGCGACGACCGCGCCAACCTCGACCTGCTGCTCGCCCAGCTCTCCGACATCGCCGACCCGCACCGCGGCGCCCACTTCTTCTGCGCCGCCGCCCTCGCCCTCCCCGACGGCACCGAGCGCGTCGTCGAGGGCCGCCTCCTCGGTACCCTGCGCACCGCCCCCTCCGGCGACGGCGGCTTCGGCTACGACCCGATCCTCCAGCCCCTCGGCGAGACCCGCACCTGCGCCGAACTCACCCCCGCCGAGAAGAACGCCATCAGCCACCGCGGCCTGGCCTTCCGCGGCCTCGCCCCGGTCGTCAAGGACCTCCTGGGCTGACGGCCGGTCGGAGAACGCCGAAGGCCCGCCCCGGATCATTCCGGGGCGGGCCTTCGAATCTAAGGCTAGTGCGGCCTGAGGGACTTGAACCCTCACGGGATTTCTCCCACGGGCACCTAAAACCCGGGCGTCTGCCGATTCCGCCAAGGCCGCATGGCCTCTAGTCTAGGGCTTCGCCCGTGCCGGGGCACCGTCCTTTCCGGTGCGGCACCGTCCCGGACGCGGGCGGGCGGTGGTGTCGAGGGGTTCGGCGGGTTCGGCGGGGGGCGTTCGGTCGCGGGGTGACGGGGTTTCGGCCAGGGGGTGACGTGTTGTCGTCGGTGGGGTGACCGGCGGAGTTGGGGGTTTGATGACCAATTGGTACAGACCTATTGACCTATGTGGTTCAGACCACATAACTTCAGCGCCAATTGCAATCCCCCACGTGCGTGCTCCCCCACAGGCACGCGCCGACACTCTCTCCCGGAGGACCGAGTGTTGATCCGAAACACGGCGGAGCGGCGTCCCACCGCCGCACTCCGCCGCAAGAGCCCTGCTGCCCGGGCGGGCGCGGTCGCGCTGGCGGCGGCCGGTCTGGCCGGTCTGCTGCTGTCGACGCTGGGCGCGGCGCCCTCGCAGGCGTCCGCGACCGTCGACAACGGGGCCTGTCGCCCCGACGGCCTGTACCAGACGCCCGGGGTGGACGTCCCGTACTGCTCGGTCTACGACACCGGTGGCCGCGAGAAGATGGGCGCGGACCACCAGCGCCGCATCATCGGCTACTTCACCGGCTGGCGCACCGGCAAGAACGGCGACCAGCCCTACCTGGTGAACGATGTCCCCTGGGACAAGGTCACCCACCTCAACTACGCGTTCGGCCACGTCGGCGGTGACAACAAGCTCTCCGTCGGCACCGACGGCCCGACGAACGAGGCCACCGGGATCTCCTTCCCGGGCGTGCCCGGCGCCGAGTTGGACCCGACGCTGCCCTACCAGGGCCACTTCAATCTGCTGACGAAGTTCAAGAAGCAGTACCCGAACGTCAAGACCCTGATCTCGGTCGGTGGTTGGACCGAGACGGGCGGCTACTTCGGGGACGACGGCAAGCGCGTCAACTCCGGCGGCTTCTACTCGATGACCGTCAACCCGGACGGCAGCGTCAACCAGGCGGGCATCGACACCTTCGCCGCCTCGTCCGTCGACTTCATCCGCAAGTACGGTTTCAACGGCGTCGACATCGACTACGAGTACCCGACCTCGATGAAGGACGCCGGCAACCCGCTGGACTGGCAGCTCGCCAACTCCAAGCGCGGCTCGCTGGCGAAGGGCTACGCGGCGCTGATGAAGACGCTGCGCGAGAACCTGGACCGGGCCGGCGCCGCCGACGGCAGGCACTACCTGCTGTCGGTCGCGGCCCCGTCGTCCGGTTACCTGCTGCGCGGCATGGAGACCTTCCAGGTGGCGCGGTACCTGGACTACGTCAACATCATGTCGTACGACCTGCACGGCGCCTGGAACAAGTACGTCGGCCCGAACGCCTCGCTGTACGACGACGGCAAGGACGGCGAACTGGCGGCGGCCAACGTGTACGGCACCGGCCAGTACGGCGGCATCGGCTACTTGAACGCCGACTGGTCGTACCACTACTTCCGCGGCGCGATGCCGGGGGGCCGGATCAACGTCGGCCTGCCGTACTACACCCGAGGCTTCAAGAACGTCACGGGCGGCACCAACGGCCTCTGGGGCACCGCGGCGGCGACCACCTGCCCGGTCGGCTCCGGCCTGACCTCCTGCGGTGACGGCGCGGTCGGCATCGACAACATCTGGAACGACAAGGACGACGCGGGCAAGGAGTCCCCGGCCGGGTCGAACCCGATGTGGCACGCGAAGAACCTGGAGAAGGGCATCCTGCCCGACTACCTGGCCAAGTACGGCGTGACGGACACCGCGCTGCAGGGCACCTACGCCCGCAACTACAGCAGCAGCCTGGTGGCGCCGTGGCTGTGGAACGACGCCAAGAAGGTGTTCCTCTCCACCGAGGACGAGCAGTCGGTGGGTGCCAAGGCGGACTACATCGTCAACCAGGGCGCCGGCGGCGCGATGATCTGGGAGCTCGCGGGCGACTACAAGTGGGACGCGACCGCCAACGGCGGCAAGGGCGAGTACGTGCCCGGTTCGACGCTGACCTCGCTGATGTACGACAAGTTCAAGGCGGCCACGCCGTACGGCGCGACCCGTTCGACGATCACGCTGCCCCAGCAGACCCTGCCGATCGACGTGTCGTTCACCAACTTCGCGCTGGGCGACTCGAACTACCCGATCAACCCGAAGATCCACATCGTCAACAACTCGACGACGACCCTGCCGGGCGGCACCGAGTTCCAGTTCGACTACGGCAACTCGGCTCCGGGCAACGCCAAGGACCAGTCCGGCTTCGGCCTCCAGGTCATCAGGCAGGACAACCCCGGTCCGGGCAACGTGGGCGGCCTGAAGGGCACCTACAACCGGGTGTCGGTCAAGCTGCCGGGCTGGCAGTCGCTGGCTCCGGGCGCCTCGGTGGACCTGGACTTCGTCTACTACCTGCCGGTCTCGACCCCGTCGAACTGGACGGTCAACGTGAACGGCACGCTGTACGGGCTCAAGGGCGACCTGACCCGGGGAGCGGTGGACGGTGGCACGCCGACCCCGACCCCGACGCCGACCGGGACCGCTTCGCCGACGGCCACCGCCTCCCCGACGGCGACGGCCTCCCCGACCGCCACGGCGTCACCGACTGCCACGGCGTCACCGACCGCGACGGCCACGGCCACCGCGACCGCCACCCCGACCTCGGGGGCCTGCACGGCCGCCCCGAGCTGGGACGCGGGCACCACCTACGCGGCCACCACCAAGGTGTCGTGGAAGGGCCACTACTACCAGAACAAGTGGTGGACCAAGGGCGACGACCCCGCGGCCGGCGGCGCGTGGGGCGTCTGGAGCGACCTCGGGCCCTGCTGAAGGCACCCTGAGGTGAGAGACGGCGGTGGCGGCGCACCCGGTCGGGGGGTGTGCCGCCACCGCTTCGTTCGCCGGGGTGCCGGGGTGCCGAGCGTCAGGCCGTCGAGCGTCAGGCCGTCTCGACCTTGAGGTCGCGCAGCAGCTTGGCGACGTGCCCGGTGGCCTTCACGTTGTACAGCGCGCGCTCGACCTTGCCCTGCTCGTCCACGATCACGGTGGAGCGGATCACGCCGACGTAGGTGCGGCCGTAGTTCTGCTTCTCGCCGTAGGCGCCGTAGGCCTCCAGGACCTGGTGGTCCGGGTCGGACACCAGGGTGACCTTGAGGTTCTCGGCCTCGCGGAACTTGCCGAGCTTCTCCGGCTTGTCCGGGGAGACGCCGATGACGTCGTAGCCGGCGCCGGCGAGGACCTCCAGGTTGTCGGTGAAGTCGCAGGCCTGCTTGGTGCAGCCGGGGGTGAGCGCGGCCGGGTAGAAGTAGACGATGACCTTGCGGCCCAGGTGGTCGGCGAGGGACACCTGGTTGCCGTCGGCGTCGGACAGGCTGAAGGCGGGCGCGGTGTCGCCGGGCTGGAGACGCTCACTCACGGGTAAATCTCCTGTTGCTGGGGCGGGCGGTCGTACCACGGCAAACTTACCTCCGATGGTGGGTGGGGTCGCGCGGCCGTGCTCGGCAACTGACAGACTGGGTCAGTCGCACAGGACAACATCAGCAAGTGAATGGGGTGGCCCGAGTGGGCGAGGCGAGCACGAAGGACAAGTCGGCGCGGACGACCGCCCAGATCGAGGCGGACATCGCCCGGACCCGCACCCAGCTGGCGGCCACCCTGGACGAGCTGGCCGTGCGCGTCCACCCGAGCACCATCGGTGCCCAGGTGAAGGCGAAGGCCGCGGCCGCCGTCGAGGAGAAGGCCGGCCGGGCGTACGTGGCCGCCAACGGCGTGGTGGAGAAGGTGCGGGCGCAGTTCGTGGACGAGAAGGGGCAGCCGCGCAAGGAGCGGATCGTCCCGGCCGCGCTGGTCGGCGTGGGCGTGCTGCTGCTGGTGGCTTCCGGTCGTAAGCGCCGCAAGGGCTGAACGGGCGCGGGGTGAGGGCCGGGCGCGGGAGGCGTCCGGCCTTCGGTGTGCCCGGCCCTCCGGGGGCCGCGGCTTCCCGCATGCCGGGCCAGCGTCACACCGCGCGCCCGGGGGCGGTACCTTCGGGACCGTGAGTACGAACGACGAACCGACCCCGCAGGCCGCCTCCGCGGCGCCCGAGTACGACGTGCCGCGGCACGACCGGCTGGGCGAGAAGCTGCCGATCCGGATGCTGCACGACCGCGTGCTGGTGCGGATCGAGGGCAGCGAGGGCGAGCGCCGCTCGACCGGCGGCATCCTGATCCCCGCGACCGCCGAGCTGTCCAAGCGCTGTACCTGGGCGGAGGCCGTCGCGGTGGGCCAGAGCGTCCGCTCGGTGGAGCCGGGCGACCGGGTGCTGTACGACCCGGAGGACAAGCTGGAGGTCGAGGTCCGCGGCGCCACCTACGTGCTGCTGCGCGAGCGTGACCTGCACGCGGTGGCGGCGACCCGCTTCGGCGACACGGAGGGTTCGACCGGGCTCTACCTCTGAGGACGGGCGTGTCCGAGGGCGGACGCGCCTGAGGACGGACGTGTTGCGAGCCGGTCGGGGCGCTGCCCCGGCCGGCTCCTTGCGTCGGGGCCTGAGGGGGCCTGAGGAAGGCCGGAGGGTGTCGGCGCTGGTCGCCGGGGCCTGTCGGTGGTGGGCGCTAGGGTCCGGGCATGACGAGGCGTGTGCCGGTGATCGGCGAGGGTGAGCGGCGGGCCCGGGTGGGGCGGCGGCAGTTGCTGGCGCCGTCGGTGCGGGTGGCGCGGGTGGAGCAGGTGGCGGACGCGGTGGTGGGACTGCACGCGTCGGACCCCGCGACGGTGTACCTGTCGGCGTGCGCGCGGCTGGCCGAGCCGTCGGCGGCGGAGGTGGAGCGGGCGCTGTACGAGGACGTCACGCTGGTGAAGCTGCTGTCGATGCGGCGGACGCTGTTCGCGGTGACGGAGGGCTTCGCGCCGCACGTGAGTTCGTCGACGGCGCGGGCGATCGCGGCGAAGGAGCGGGCGACGCTGCTCAAGCACCTGCGGGACCACGCGGAGGGCTGGGACGAGGCGCGGCTGGCCGGGGCGGAGCGCGCGGTGCTGGCCGCCGTGGCCCGGCGCGGCGAGGCGACGACGAAGGAACTCGGCGACGACGTACCGGAGTTGCGCGAGACGATGGTGATGTCGGCGGGCAAGCCGTACGAGGCGAAGCAGAGCGTGGGCAGTCGGCTGCTGCGGCTGCTGGCCGCGGACGGGCACGTGCGGCGGGGCCGACCGCGCGGGTCGTGGCTGAGCAACGTCTATCCGTGGGCGCCGGTGCCGCAGTGGCCGGAGGTGCCGGTGCGGGAGGCGAAGGCGGAGGTGGTGCGGCGCTGGCTGGCCGGGTACGGGCCGGCGACCGTCGAGGACGTGAAGTGGTGGACGGGCTGGACGCTGGGGGACACCCGCCGGGCGCTGGCGGACGTGGGCGCCGAGGACGTGGAGCTGGCGGGCGGGGCGGCGGCGCTGGTGCTGCCGGGGGACGCCGGGCCGGTGGCGGAGCCGGAGCCGTGGGCGGCGCTGCTGCCGGCGCTGGATCCGACGGTGATGGGCTGGCGGGGGCGGGACTGGTACCTGCGGCCGGAGGACGTACCGGCGCTGTTCGACCGGGCGGGCAACGCCGGGCCGACGGTGTGGTGGTGCGGCCGGGTGGTGGGCGGCTGGGCGCAGCGGCCGGACGGCGAGGTGGTGTGGCGGCTGTTCGGTGATGTCGGGGCGGAGGCCGGGGCGGCGATCGCGGCGGAGGCGGCGCGCCTGGCGGGCTGGCTGGGGGAGGTGCGGGTGACGCCGCGGTTCCGGACGCCGCTGGAGCGGGAGTTGGCGGCGGGGTAGCTCACCGTCCGGCGGGACGACTCGCCGGGCCGACGGGGTGGTTCACCGTCCGGCGGGACGACTCGCCGGGCCGGCTCACTGCGCCGGCGGTGTCGCGCTCGTCACCGGGTTGGTGGCGGCGGTGGTGGCGCTGGGCGGTGTGGTCGGGTGGGTGGGCCGGGTCTGGGTGGGGCGGGGGCTGGGGCTGGACTGCTCCTGGGTGGTGGTGGGCCGGGGCGCCTGCGGGCTGGGGGTGGTGGGGCCGGGGGCGGGTTCGCCGGTGGGGGCGGGGGCGCTGGGGGTGTGGGTGGGGGTGTCGGGCACGGGGGTGCTGCCGGGGGGTTCCTCGCTGCCGGTGGTGGGGGTGGTGGCGGTGGGGCTGGGGGTGGTGGTGGCGCTGCTGGTGGGGCTGAAGCTGGGGGCGGGGGTGTCGCGGCCGGTCTGGAGGTCGAACGGCCGGGTGTCGGTGCCGTCGAGGGCGGCGGTCATGTAGGCGGTCCAGATCCGGGTGGGGAAGGTGCCGCCGTTGATCCGGGTGAGTCCGGCGGTGCCGGCCAGCGGCTCCTTGGCGTGGGTCTTCGGGTTTTCGCGGAACAGGCCGACGGTGGTGGCGAGTTCGGGGGTGTAGCCGGCGAACCAGGCGGAGAGGTTGGAGTCGGTGGTGCCGGTCTTGCCGGCGGCGGGGCGGCCGAGGTCGAGGGCGGCGGCGCCGGTGCCGCGGGGGCTGACGACGTCGCGCAGGACGTCGGTGACGGTGTCGGCGTAGGACCGGTCGATGGCGTCGACGGGGGTGTGGTCGGGCATCTTGGGGACGTCGACGGTGCCGCCGGTGTGGACGCGTTCCAGTTTGAGGACGGACCACGGGGCGTTCGCCTGGCCGTGGTTGGCGAGGGTGGCGTAGGCGCCGGCCAGGTCGAGGGCGCTGGGGGTGGCGGTGCCGAGGGTCATCGAGGTGTTGGCCGGGTCCATGCCGCGGACGGTGTCGGGGATGCCGAGCTTGACGGCGGTGTCGCGGACGCGGGTGAGGCCGGCGTCGACGCCCTCCTGCGCGTACACGGAGTTGACGGACTTCACCATGGCGTAGCGCAGGGTGATGTTGCCGTAGTCGACGTCGTCCTCGTTGGGCGGCGCGTAGGGGGTGGGGCCGCCGGTGACGGGGCGTTCGCTGGTGCCGTCGTAGCGGGTGTCGGGGGTGATCGGTCGGCCGTCGAGGGTGTGCTGGGCGATGAGGCCGGCGGCGAGGTCGACGGGTTTGAAGGTGGAGCCGATCTGGTTGTCCTGGCGCAGTGCGTCGTTGTAGGGCTGCTTGGCGTAGTCGGGACCGCCGTAGACGGCGACGACGCGGCCGGTGGCGGTTTCGACGGAGGCGCCGGCGACCCGGACGTCGGTGTCGGTGGCGGGGCGGGTCCGGGGGTCGAGTTCGTCGGTGAGTTCGTCCTGGACGGCCTGGTGGAAGGCGTCCTGTTTGGGCTTGTCGAAGGTGGTGGTGATGCGCCAGCCGCCGGCCTTGAGGGTGGCGGCGTCGATGATGCCGGCGGAGACGAGGTAGTCGTCGGCGACGCCGACGAGGTAGCCGGCCTGGCCGGCGAGGCCGGTGGCGGGCTGGGGGTCGATCGGGTCGGGGAAGGTGGTGGCGGTGCGTTCGGCGTCGGTGAGGAAGCCGAGTTGGACCATGCCGTCGAGGGTGTAGTGCCAGCGGGCGATGGCCTTCTCGCGGTTGGCGGGGGTGGCGGTCTTGACGTCGTAGCTGCTGGGGGCCTGGAGGAGGGAGGCGAGGTAGGCGCCCTGGGCGAGGGTGAGGGCGGAGACGTCGACGCCGTAGTAGGCGTGGGCGGCGCTCTGGATGCCGTAGGCGCCGCGGCCGAAGTAGCTGCTGTTGAGGTAGCCGGCGAGGATGTCCGGCTTGTCGCGCTGCTGGTCGACCTTGAGGGCGATGAAGAGTTCACGGCCCTTGCGTTCGATGGTCTTGTCCTGCGTCAGGTAGTAGTTCTTGACGTACTGCTGGGTGATGGTGGAGCCGCCCTGCGTGCCCTTGCCGGTGAGGGTGTTCCAGCCGGCCCGGAGCATGCCCTTGAGGTCGATGCCGCGGTTGCGGTAGAAGGTGCGGTCCTCGGCGGAGACGACGGCGTGCTGGGTCTGCGGGGGGATCTGGTCGATGGTGACGTCGGTGCGGTTGACGGCGCCGGTGCGGGCGATCTCGGTGGTGTCGTCGGCGTAGAGGTAGATGTTGTTCTGGGCGACGGCGTGGGCGTTGGGGTCGGGCACCGGGACGATGACGTAGAGCACGGCGAAGGCGCCGACGGTGAGCAGGAGCACGGCGGTGAGGGTGCCGAGCGTGACGCGCCAGGTGGGCAGGAGCCGGCGCCAGCGGGGGAGGGCTCGGCGGGCCGCGCGGCGGGCGGCTCGTTTGGCCTGGCGTCGGGTGCTCAAGGTCATGCCGCGATTATGTGCTATTTGACGGGCGATCAGGGAGTGATCGGGGGGCGGTCGGGGGTTGGCGTGCTCGGGGAAACCGGGTGCGGCGGCTGATCGTCGGCGGTACGGTGAAAGGTGCAAACCGCATAGCGCACCCAGTTCCGTCAGCTCCGCCCGTTCGGCCCGGTACCCCCGGGTTCGGCCGGTCGGAGCCACTGGAGTGTGCGCGGACGTCGGCGGGCATTCAGCTGCCCGTATTTGTCGACAAGGAGACAATATGCTGAACCTCGCACCCGTGGAGGAGCAGGTCGCACGCCCTCCCGATCCCACCGGACCCCTCCCCGCCCTCGGGCTCTACGCGGCCGTCGCCCGCGGCGCCTTCCGCCGCTACTCCACCTACCGGGCCGCCACCCTGGCCGGCACCTTCACCAACACCGTCTTCGGCATCATCCTGGCCTCCTCCTTCCTCGCCC
This sequence comes from Kitasatospora sp. NPDC086801, assembly GCF_044745805.1. Classification (NCBI taxonomy): domain Bacteria; kingdom Bacillati; phylum Actinomycetota; class Actinomycetes; order Kitasatosporales; family Streptomycetaceae; genus Kitasatospora; species Kitasatospora sp. NPDC086801. Next base: position 135,456 of record NZ_JBIVAX010000017.1, on the reverse strand, counting down.
TCTGGCAGGCCCGCCCCAGCCTCGGCGGCTACGACCAGAGCCAGGCCGTCACCTACATCTGGGTCAGCCAGTCCCTGCTGGTCACCGTCGCGGTGTGGGGCGGCGGCTTCCAGGACGACCTCCAGGACCGCTTCCGCAGCGGGGACATCGCCGTCGACCTCTACCGCCCGGTCGACTTCCAGGGCTGGTGGCTGGCCACCGACCTCGGCCGGGCCGCCTTCCAACTGCTGATCCGCGGCACCCTGCCGCTGCTGGTCGGCGCGCTGGTGTTCCGCATCCGGATGCCCGAGCAGCCGGTGACCTGGGCGTTCTTCCTGCTCTCGGTGCTGCTCGCGGAGGTGGTCAGCTTCGGGCTGCGCTTCCTGGTCTCGATCACCGGCTTCTGGCTGCACGACTCGGACGGGCTGCGCTCGGTGACGCTGGTGGTCTCGATGTTCTTCTCCGGGATGCTGCTGCCGATCGCGCTCTTCCCCGGCCTGCTCGGCGACCTCGCCCCGGTGCTGCCCTGGGCGGCGCTGATCAAGGTGCCCACCGACGTCTTCCTGGAGCGCGCCACCGGCGCCGGTCTGCTCGGCGCGCTCGGCTTCCAGCTCGCCTGGGCCGTCGCCCTGCTCGCCGCGGGCCGGGGTGCCCAGTGGCTGGCGACCCGCAGGGTGGTGGTGCAGGGTGGCTGAGCCGATCGTCGCCCGCACCGCGTGGGCGGTCCGTTCCTGGTGGCTGTGCGCCCGGATGTGGATGCGCTCGATGATGGCCTACCGGGCCTCCTTCGTGCTGAACCTGGCGGCCAGCCTGGTCACGCACTCGCTGGACTTCGTGGTGCTGGTGCTGATGTTCCGGCACACCGACCAGCTGGGCGGCTGGCGCCTGCCGGAGATCGCCTTCCTCTACGCCACCGCGACCTTCGCCCTCGGCGTGGCCAACATGCTGGTCGGCTCGGTCGAGGGCCTCGGTGTGCGGATCGTCAACGGGTCGCTGGACACCATGCTGATCCGGCCCGCGCCCGCGCTCGCCCAACTGTGCGCCGAACGCTTCTCGTTGCGCCGGGTCGGCCGCCCGCTCCAGGCCGTGGCGGTGCTCGTCTGGTCGCTGGCCACCCTGGACGTGCACTGGACCTGGGACCGGGTGCTGCTGGTGCCCGTCCTGCTCGTCTGCGGCAGCGTCATCTTCGGCGCGATCTACGTCGGCGGCGCCACCGTGCAGTTCTGGTGGGGGGAGTCGAAGGAGATCCAGAACTCCTTCACCTACGGCGGCGCGACCCTGCTGCACTTCCCGCCGACCATCTTCGCCAAGGAACTGGTGGCCGGCGTGGTCTTCGGCGTCCCGCTGGCCTTCGTCAACTGGCTGCCCGCCCTGCACATCCTCGGCCGGCCCGACCCGCTCGGCCTGCCCACCGCCTTCCAGTACGCCTCCCCGCTCGCCGCCGCGCTCTGCGTCGCCGCCGCCGGGCTCGCCTGGCGGGCCGGGCTGCGCGCCTACCGCGGCACCGGCAGCTGAACCCCCACCTACGCGAGGAACCCCCATGGCACTGATCGAACTCGAGGACGTCCGCCGCACCTTCACCGTGCGGGCCCGCACCGGCCGGTTCAGCCGGGTCAAGCGCGAGGTGCGCGCGGTGGACGGGCTGAGCTTCACCGTCGAGGCCGGCGAGTGCGTCGGCTACATCGGCCCCAACGGCGCCGGAAAGTCGACCACCATCAAGATGCTCACCGGCATCCTCGTGCCCAGCGGCGGGCGGCTGCGCGTCGCCGGGGTGGACCCGGCCCGCGAACGCGTCGCGCTGGCCCGCCGGATCGGCGTCGTCTTCGGCCAGCGCACCACGCTCTGGTGGGACCTCCCGCTGCGCGACTCCTTCGAACTCGCCCGCCGGATCTACCGCATCCCCGACCGCCGATATCGCGAGAACCTCGGCCGCTGCGTCGAACTGCTCGACCTGGAAGGGCTGCTGGACACCCCTGTCCGCCAGCTCTCGCTCGGCCAGCGGATGCGCGGCGACCTCACGGCGGCGCTGCTGCACGACCCGCAGGTGCTCTACCTGGACGAGCCGACCATCGGCCTGGACGTGGTCAGCAAGGGCAGGGTGCGCGAGTTCCTGCGCGAGGTGAACCGGGACCGGGGCACCACCGTGCTGCTCACCACGCACGACCTGACCGACATCGAGCAGCTCTGCGGCCGGGTGATGGTGATCGACCACGGCCGGGTCGTCTACGACGGCGGGCTGGACGGCCTGCACGCCACCGGGCGCAGCGAGCGCACCCTGGTGGTCGACCTGGCCGAGGCCCGGCCCGCGATCGAGGTGGCCGGCGCCCGGGTGGTGAAGGTCGAGGGGCCCCGGCAGTGGCTGGCCTTCCCGGCGCAGCAGAGCGCCGCGCCGATCGTGGCGGCGGTGGCCGAGCGCTATCCGCTGGTGGACCTGTCGGTGCGCGAGCCGGCGATCGAGGACGTGATCGCGCGGATGTACGCGGAGGTGGCGATCGGCTGAGCTCCCTGAACCGGCTGGGCGCCCTCAACAGGCCGGACGGGCTGAACCGGTTGAACGGGCTGAACGGGCTGAACGGGCTGAGCACCTGAACGCCCGTGCGGGCGCCGTCACCCGTCCGGGGAGGGCACGTGACTCCCCGGCGGGTGGCCGAGTTGACGTTGCATCGCTCGGCGAACAGCACACCGGAGGGCAACGCTTCTCGATGACCGGACCCGATGTGACCGTGGTGGTCGCGGTCTACAACACCATGCCCTACCTCACCGCCTGCCTGGACTCGCTGGTCGGGCAGACCCTGGCGCCCGGGCGGCTGGAGGTGGTGGTCGTCGACGACGGCTCCACGGACGGCGGCGAGGCCGTCCTGGACGACTACGCCGCCCGCCACCCCGGGCTGTTCCGGGTGGTGCACCAGCCCAACTCGGGCGGCCCGGCGGCCCCCACCAACCGGGGCCTGGCGCTGGCCCGCGGCCGCTACGTGCTGTTCCTCGGCGCGGACGACTGGCTCGGCGCGGAGGCGCTGGAGCGGCTGGTCACGGCGGCCGACGCCTGGGGTTCGGACGTGCTGGTGCCCAAGCAGGTCGGGGTGAACGGGCGGCTGGTGCCGCAGGGGATCTTCCACGCCAACGCCGAGTCCGTCGGCTTCACCGACTCGGCGCTGGCCTGGGCGCTGTCCGACACCAAGCTGTTCCGGATGGACCTCGTCCGGCGCCACGGGCTGCGCCGCGACGAGGGGTTGAAGGTCTTCTCGGACCAGCCGTTCACCCTGGAGGCCTGCCTGCGGGCGGGCCGGGTCTCCGTCCTCGCCGACTACGACTGCTACTTCCTGGTGCTGCGCGAGGACTTGGGCAACGTCACCCAGCGGGCCGGGGCGCTGGACCGGTTGCGCGGGATCGCGGCGTTGCAGCAGGTCGCCGCCGATCTGGCCGCGCCGGGCGGGGAGTTGGACGCGATCCGGGCCCGCAGCTTCGCCTGGGACGTGCCGCGGCTGCTCCAGGACGACTTCCTGCTGCTCGACGGCGCCGTCCAGGAGCAGGTCTGCGCCGAGGTCGGCCGGCTGGTCGAGCGCTTCGGTGCCCGCGCGGTCTACCCGCGGCTGCCCGTCGCCGAGCGGTTGCGGCTCGAACTCGCCGCCGCCGTCCGGCCGGAGGCGCTGCGCGACCTGATCCGGTACGAGGCCGCGCACGGCGATCCGCCGGTGGTCGTCGACGGGCGTCGGCACTACGCGGGCTACCCGGCCTTCCGGGACGCCCGGTTGGGCCTGCCGGACGAGGTGTTCCTGCTGGGCGAGGAGCCGGTGCGGCTGCCGGTGGAGGTTCCGCCGCTCAACCTGGCCCAGCAGCTGTGGCGCGGCGCCGTGCCGGTCCAGCTGCGGCGCGGGCTGCGGCGCTACCCGGCGTGGCGCCGGCTCGCCAACACGGTGAACGGGGGGCGGGGATGACGCGGAGGACGTCGGAGGACGGGGTGCGGGGATGGGCTGGGGACGTCGGAGGACGGGGACGGACGGGGACGGACGGGGACGGACGGGGTGCGGGGATGAGCTGGGCGATGGACGTCTGCGTGGTCGGGCTGGGCAAGCTGGGACTGCCGCTGGCCGTGCAGTTCGCGTCGAAGGGGCACCGGGTGACCGGGGCGGACATCGCCCCCGGGGTCGTCCACAGCGTCAACCGGGGCCTGCCGCCGTTCCCCCGGGAGGCCGGTCTGGACGAGGCACTGAAGCGGGTGGTCGCCGAGGGCAGGCTGCGGGCCACCACCGACACCACGGCCGCCGTCGCCGCCGCCGAGGCCGTGGTGCTGGTCGTCCCGCTGGTCACCGCCGCCGACGGCACCCCGGACTTCGGCCTGCTCGACGCGGCCACCGATGCCGTCGCCGCCGGGCTGCGCCGGGGCACCCTGGTCAGCTACGAGACCACCCTGCCGGTCGGCGTCACCCGGGGCCGCTGGGCGCCCCGGCTGGCGGCCGGCTCCGGGCTCGCCGCCGGGGCGGACTTCGCGCTGGTGTTCAGCCCGGAACGGGTCCGCACCGGGCGGGTCTTCGCCGACCTGCGGCGCTACCCCAAGCTGGTCGGCGGCGTGGACGCCGCCTCGACCCGGCGCGGCGCCGAGTTCTACCGGGCCGCGCTGGACTTCGACCCGCGCCCCGACCTGCCCCGGCCCAACGGCGTCTGGGAGCTGGCCTCGGTGGAGGCGGCGGAGTTCGCCAAGCTCGCCGAGACCACCTACCGGGACGTCAACATCGCGCTGGCCAACCAGTTCGCCCGGTACGCCGACCGGGTCGGGGTGGACTTCGCGGAGATCGCCGACGCGTGCAACTCGCAGCCGTACAGCCACCTGCACCGGCCCGGCATCGCGGTCGGCGGGCACTGCATCCCGGTGTACCCGAGGCTGTACCTGTGGAACGACCCGGGCGCGACGGTCGTGCGGGCCGCCCGGGAGGCCAACCTGGAGATGCCCGGCTACGCGGTCGGGGTGCTGGACGGCGCGCTGGCGGGCGGGATCGCCGGGCAGGGCGTGCTGGTGCTCGGCGCGGCGTACCGGGGCGGGGTCAAGGAGACCGCGTACTCGGGGGTGTTCCCGCTGGTCGAGGCGGTGCGGGCGGCGGGGGCGCGGCCGTACGTCAGCGATCCGCTGTACCGGGGCGGGGAGCTGGCGGCGCTCGGGCTGCCCCCGTACGACGGGGAGCCGGTGGTGGCGGCGGTGCTTCAGGCGGACCACCCGGAGTACCGGGGGCTGGCGCCGGAGGACCTGCCGGGGGTGCGGGTGCTGCTGGACGGGCGGCGGTGCACGGATCCGGCGCCGTGGGCGGTCGAGGGGGTGCGGCGGATCGTGCTGGGCGGGGCGTGAGGGGCTGCGGGACAGAGCCTGAGGGCGGGCCCGAGCGGCGCGTGGGACGGGGCGCGCGGCGTGCCGGGTCGGCGGGCGCGGTGTCCCGCACGCGGCGTGAGTGGGCGGGTACGGGGTGTGCGCCTGGTCGCGCGCGAGGCGTGCCCGGGCGCGCAACCGGGCGCGTGATCACGGGGCGCGCCCTCGTTCGCACCGGGCAGCGGGCAGACTGGCGGGGTGAGTGACGAAGCCTTCAGCGGAACGGGCCCCGGGGTCCGGTTCACCGCCGCCGACGAGCAGAAGAGACGTGGCGTCCGCCGGATGAAGACCATCGCGACCGGCCTGCTGGCCTTCGCGACCCTGGTCTTCGTCCTCGCCACCTGGGCCAAGGCGGCCGGCGCCGGGGCCTGGGCCGGGTACGTGGCGGCGGCCGCCGAGGCGGGCATGGTCGGCGCGCTGGCCGACTGGTTCGCGGTGACCGCGCTGTTCCGCCGTCCGTTCGGCCTGCCGATCCCGCACACCGCGATCATCCCGACCAAGAAGGACGCCTTCGGGCGCTCGCTCGGCGACTTCGTCGGCGAGAACTTCCTCTCCGGCCAGGTGGTGCGCGGCCGCCTCGCGTCGCTGGGCATCGCCCGGCGGCTGGGGGAGTGGCTGGCCGCGCCGGGCAGCGCCGAGCGGGTCACCAAGGAGGCCTCGGCGGCGCTGCGCGGGGTGCTCGCGGTGCTCCGGGACGACGACGTGCAGGCGGTCGTCGCCGAGGCCGTGACCAGGCGGGCGGCGGCCACCTCGGTGGCCGAGCCGATGGGCCGGATGCTGGGCAAGGTGGTCGCGGACGGCGGGCACCGCGGCGTGGTCGACCTGGTGGCCGTCCGGGCGCACGGCTGGCTGACCGCCAACCACGAGGAGGTGGTCCAGCGGGTCAGCCAGAAGACCCCGGGCTGGACGCCCAAGTTCATCGACCACCAGGTCGGCGAGCGGGTCTACAAGGAGCTGATGCGGTTCGTCACCGACATCCGGGACGATCCCGACCACCCGGCCCGCGGCGCCATCGACAACTTCCTCGCCGACTTCGCGACCGAACTGCAGACCGACCCGGAGACCATCGCCCGGGTGGAGCGGGCCAAGGTGGAGCTGCTGGCCCGGCCCGAGGTGCAGGACCTGATCGCCTCCACCTGGGCGGCCGTCCGCACCCTGGTGGTCAACGCGGCCGAGGACGAGGACAGCGAACTGCGCCGGCGCATCCGCGACGGCGTGAGCGGCTTCGGCGCGCGCCTGGCCACCGACGCCAAGCTCCAGGCCAAGGTGGACGGCTGGCTGCAGGACGCCGCGCAGTACCTGGTGGACACCTACCGCGCCGAGATCACCTCGCTGATCTCCGAGACGGTGGCGGGCTGGGACGCCGACGACGCCTCCCGCAAGATCGAGGCCAACGTGGGCCGCGACCTGCAGTTCATCCGGATCAACGGCACCGTGGTCGGCGCCATGGCCGGGCTGCTCATCCACGCCGTCGCGACCGCCCTCGGAGGCTGATCCAGGGGCGGCCTATCCTTGCCAGCACCTGTCGGTACGCGCGTAGAGGAAGTAGGGAACCACCGTGGTCCAGCCGGGCGGAAGTCGGATCGGGAACCCCAGCAGCCAGGGGGGCATCGAGGCGTTCATCGCCGGGATGCCCAAGGCGGAGCTGCACGTCCACCACGTGGGCTCGGCCTCGCCGCGCGTCGTCGCCGAACTGGCCGCCCGCCACCGCGGCCGGTCGAAGGTGCCGACCGACCCGGCGGCGCTCGCCGAGTACTTCACCTTCACCGACTTCGCGCACTTCATCGAGGTCTACCTGAGCGTCGTGGACCTGATCCGCGACGCCGAGGACGTCCGCGCGCTCACCTACGGGGTGGCCGAGGACATGGCGCGCCAGAACATCCGGTACGCCGAGCTGACCATCACCCCGTACTCCTCGGTCAAGCGGGGCATCCCGGACGTCGCCTTCATGGAGGCGATCGAGGACGCCCGGCTGCGCGCCGAGAAGGAGCTCGGGGTCGTGCTGCGCTGGTGCTTCGACATCCCCGGCGAGGCCGGTCTGGAGGCCGCCGAGGAGACCGCCCGGCTCGCCGTCGACCTGGCCCCCGAGGGCCTGGTCAGCTTCGGCCTCGGCGGCCCGGAGGTCGGCGTGCCGCGCCCGCAGTTCAAGCCGTACTTCGACCGGGCGCGGGCGGCCGGCCTGCGCAGCGTCCCGCACGCGGGCGAGACCACCGGGCCGGAGACGGTCTGGGACGCGATCCGGGTGCTCGGCGCCGAGCGCATCGGGCACGGCACGCAGTCGGTGAAGGACCCGGCGCTGCTGGACCACCTGGGCGAGCACCGGATCCCGCTGGAGGTCTGCCCGACCTCCAACATCGCCACCCGGGCGGTGGAGCGGATCGAGGAGCACCCGATCAAGCGGATGGTGGACGCCGGGCTGCTGGTCACGGTCAACAGCGACGACCCGCCGATGTTCGGCACCGACCTCAACACCGAGTACGCCGTCGCGGCGCGGCTGCTGGACCTGGACGAGTCCGGGGTGGCGGCGCTGGCGCGCAACGCGGTCGAGGCGTCCTTCCTGGACGTGGCGGGCAAGGCGCGGCTGGCGGGCGAGATCGACGCGTACCTGGCGGGCTGGAAGGCCTGAATCCCGGCGTCCGCCCTGGTGGACCGCTCCGTGAAGCACCCGTGAACCGCCCCGCCGGCAGCTGCCGGCGGGGCGGTTTTCCGTTCCCACTCGGGGCGTGGTGCCAAAGTGGCGCCATTAATGGCTCGACATGGCACCACCGCTGTGCCATGCTGAAGCCATGGACCTCACGCCGTACGTCGAAAACCTTCGGAACGAGCTCGCGGTGGCCGCGGGCACGGGCGGGGACGAAGCCCGCGCGCTGGCCGAGCGGCTGACGCTGCCGCTGGACTCGGCCGTGCGGCTCACCCTGCTCAACGCGCTCTCGGCCGCGATGGGCGAAGTCACCCGCGACCTCGCCCCCGGCTCGGTGGACGTGCGGCTGCGCGGGCTCGACCCCGAGTTCGTGGTCACCGTACCGCCCGCCGCCGACACCTTCCACGGCGACATGGCACCCGTGGTGCCACCGGTGGCGCCGGTGGTGCCAGTGGCGCCACCCGTGGTGCCGGAGTCGGACGAGACGGGCACCGCCCGGATCAACCTGCGCCTGCCCGCCCACCTCAAGGCCCGGGCGGAGGAGGCCGCCGGGCAGGAGGGCCTCTCCCTCAACGCCTGGCTGGCCCGGGCCGTCGCCAGCGCGCTGGAGGGCGGCGAGCCGGCCGCCCGCCCGGCCGCCCCGCAGGCCCCCCAGCCGACGATCCGCGCGCGTCGCGGCGGCCAGGGCTACACCGGCTGGGTCCACTAACGCTTCCGCCCGCTCCATCCGTTCCATCCGCTCCATCCGCAACGACGTCACCCCCGCTCCGACCAGCGGGAACACCCATCAGAGTCAAGAGGACGGGACAGTCATGCCTACGTACGAGACCGACGGACCGATCTCCGCCATCTTCGAGTTCGAGATCGGCTCGGTGCGGATCAGCGCGAGCAAGCGCACCGACACCGTGATCGAGGTCCGGCCCGCCAACGCCGCCGAGGAGGCGGACGTCAGGGCCGTCCAGCAGACCCAGGTCGCCTTCGCCGGCGGGCAGCTCACGCTCAAGGGGCCGAAGAAGCGCAGCCCGTTCGGCCGGATCGGCTCGATCGACATCCTGGTCGAGCTGCCGGCCGGTTCCGAGGTCGAGGCCAAGGCCCCGCTGGCGAACTTCGCCACCGAGGGGCCCCTCGGGGACTGCCGGCTGAAGACCTCGCTCGGCCGGATCCAGGTCGAGCAGGCCGCGAGCGTGCGGCTCAAGACCGACCACGGGGAGGTCCGGGTGGACTCGGTCGCCGGGGACGCGGAGGTCTCCGGGCTCGGCCGGGTCGCGGTCGGCACGGTCGGGGGCACGCTGACGGTCAAGAACAGCAACGGCGACACGGAGGTCCGCGAGGTCCGCGGCGCGCTCAAGGCCAACTCCTCCTTCGGCCGGATCGAGGTCGGCACCGCCCACGCGGGGGTGGACGCCAAGACGGCGCACGGCCCGATCCGGATCGGCCGGGTGGTGCGCGGCCAGGTCACGATGGAGACGGCCCTGGGGGACTTGGAGGTCGGCATCGCGGAGGGCACGGCGGCCTGGCTCGACGTGCACAGCAAGGTCGGCACCGTGCGCAACGCCCTCGGGGCGACGGAGGGCCCGGGCGAGGCCCGGGAGACCGTCGAGGTCCGCGGCCGCACCCAGCTCGGCGACGTCGTGATCCGGAGGGCGTGATGGCGGCGATCTCTGCGGTCGGACTGACCAAGTCCTACGGCGACAAGGCCGTACTGAACGGCATCGACCTGGACATCCCGGCGGGCAGCGTGTTCGCCCTGCTCGGGCCGAACGGCGCCGGCAAGACCACCACCGTGCAGATCCTCTCCACCCTGATCCCGGCCGACGGCGGGGTGGCCCGGGTGGCCGGGCACGATGTGGCCGAGCAGGCCGCCGGGGTGCGGGCGGCGATCGGCGTCACCGGCCAGTTCTCGGCGGTGGACAACCTGCTCACCGCCGAGGAGAACCTGCTGCTGATGGCGGACCTCAACCACCTCCCCCGTCGGGAGGGGCGGAGGCGGACTGAGGACCTGCTGCGGCGGTTCGACCTCACGGAGGCGGCGCGCAAGCCGGTCGTCACCTTCTCCGGCGGCATGCGGCGCAAGCTCGACCTGGCGATGACGCTGGTCGGCGATCCACGGGTGATCTTCCTCGACGAGCCGACCACCGGGCTGGACCCGCGCAGTCGGCGGACGATGTGGGAGATCATCCGGAGGCTGGTCGCCGACCACGGGGTGACGATCTTCCTCACCACCCAGTACCTGGAGGAGGCCGACGAACTCGCCGACCGGATCGCCGTCCTGGACGGCGGGCGGATCGTCGCCGAGGGCACGGCGGACGAGCTGAAGCGGATCGTCCCCGGCGGGCGGATCCGGCTCCAGTTCGCGGACGCCGCCCAGCTGGGCGCCGCCGCCGGGCTGTTCGACTACGCGGCGGTCGACACCGAGGCGCTGCGGCTGGACATCCCGGGGGACAACTCCGTCGTCACCGTGCAGGCGGTGCTGGACGCGCTCGACAACGCCTCGATTCGGGCCGAGTCGCTGGTCGTGGAGACGGCCGATCTGGACGACGTGTTCCTCACCCTGACCGGGGAGGGCGTCCGATGAGCGCCTCGGTGAGCTACGCGGTCAGTGACTCGCTGACCATGTTGCGACGGAACCTCAAGCACGCGCTGCGGTACCCGTCCCTGACCTTCGCGGTCGTGGTCATGCCGGTGATGATGCTGCTGCTGTTCAACTACGCCTACGGCGGCGCGCTCGGCGCGGGCATCGGCGGCGGCAGCTACATCGACTACGTGACGCCCGGCATCCTGCTGATGGCGGCCGCCTCGGGGTCGCTGGTCACGGCGATCGGGGTCTGCGTCGACATGACGGAAGGCATCGTCAACCGCTTCCGCACGATGGCGATCTCGCGCTCGGCCTTCTTGGCCGGGCACGTGGTCGGCAGCGTGATACAGACCATGCTCGGTCTGGTCCTGGTGATCGGCGCGGCCCTCGCGATGGGCTTCCGGCCCGATGCCGGGCCGGTGGAGTGGCTGGCGGCCGTCGGACTGCTGCTGTTCGTCACCATCGCGCTGACCTGGATATCGGCGGGCATCGGGCTGGTCGCCAAGACGGTGGAGAGCGCCAGCAACATGCCGATGCCGCTCCAGTTCCTGCCCTTCATCGGCAGCGCCATCGTCCCGCCCGACTCGATGCCGACCGCCCTGCGGTGGTTCGCCGAGTACCAGCCGTTCACGCCGATCATCGAGACCCTGCGGGGGCTGCTGATGGGCACCCCGATCGGCAACAGCGCCTGGAGCGCGCTGGCGTGGTGCACCGGGCTGACGCTGATCGGCTACTTCTGGTCGAGGAGCGTCTTCTACCGGCGGTGACGGGGGTACGGCCGGTAGCGGGAGGCCCGGGCGGGCAGCGATGTCCGCCCGGGCCGTCTCGGTGCCACGGCCGGCACCGGTAGCCGCCCCGGGCCTGGGACCGCCGTCCCGACCGTCGGGCACCCGGTAGTAAAGTCCCGGCAAAGGATCGCCGGGGGGAGACGAACATGGCGGCGGCACGGCACAGGCGGATCGCGTGGTGGCTCAGAGGTGTGGCCCTGGCGGCGCTCCTGGCCTACCTGCCGGGCTATCAGGCCTCGCGCTCGGGTGGGCTGGTGGAGGTCGAGCGCTGGTTCAACCATCCGGTGCCGCTGCTCGGCACCGCGGTCGTGTTGACCGTGGTCTCGACGGTGGTCGGGTTCGAGTTCCGCTCCTGGTGGTCGCAGGTCGGCGGCGTGGCCGTCCTGGTGGCGCTCGCCTTCCTCGGGTTTCCGATTGTGTTCATGTCGTCCATGTCGTCCCTGACCGGCGCTGGTGACGGACAGCCGGTCGGTCGGAAGGTCCACCCGGACCATCCGGACCGCGTGTTGACCGTGACGAACGTCGCCTTCTCGATCGACCCGGTCTACCGCCTGGAGCTGCTGACCGGCAGCGGCTGGTCCGCCCGTCACTGGGACCTGGGCGAATGGGACAGCCGGAGCGGCGAGTTCAGCACGGTCGAGTGGTCCGGGCCGGACCGGATCACGGTGACCGGGGTGACGGAGGCCGCAGTGTTCACCGTGGACTCGGACGGTCGGCCGACCAGGCAGCGGGCAGGGCCCCGGTAGGCCCTCGCGCGGCGGGGTCGCCGCGCGAGGGCCTACCGGGGCGTGGGGTGTCACCAGGTGTCGATGCCCATCTTCTTGGCCGCGTCGTGGACGGCCTTGTAGTGGGCGAGCGACATGCCGGACTTCTTGTCCTTCTCGGGCAGGTTCTTGTCCGTCGCCCGGAACTCGTCACGGGCCTCGGCGAGCAGGCTCGTGCCGTGGGAGACGGGGACGTCCTTGACGCCGTGGGCCGGGTGGGTCTTCTCGGCCGTCTTGCTGCCCGCCTTGATCAGGATGTCGCGGGCCTTGTTGAAGTCGTCGGCCTTGACCGTCTTCGGGTTGCTGAGCTGCGCCTGCACCCTGGCGGTCGGCTGGGCCTGCTCGGTGCCTGCGGCCATGGCGGGGGCGGCGGCAGCGGCGCCGAGGGCGCCGGCGGTCGCGACCGCCACGAGGGCGTTCCGGAGGGTCCTGTTCATGGATGTCGATCCCTTCGCAATGTCTAAAGATCAGTACCCGCACCGGACTTGGAGTCCGTGGGAGTGCGAACTCCTCGGCACTACCCCGGCCTTCCTCGGCGGCAAACCGGCGTCGGTTCGGGGGTGGTTGGGGAGGGGCGGGATCAGGCCGTCTTGTGATTATCGGACGGCTGGTCAGCGGGGGCGGAAGGGTCTCAAGGGGGGACGGCCAGGACCGGGTGTGCGGAGGGCGGGCCGTTCGACGAACGGCCCGCCCGCTGCGGTGGATCAGACCTCGAACTCCCCAGCGCGGATGGCGGAGAGAAGGTCGCGCCATTCGGTGACATCGAGTTGGGCGATGGCGTCGGGCCGGAGGTTGCTGCGGACATAGACGGCGTCGGAGGTGACGGCCACCTCCGGGCAGCTCGCGCCCTCACCGCAAGCCTCTGGGCGCTGCCAGTCGAGTATTTCCATGGCTCTAGATCTCCTTCTTGATAAGCCTGATGGCGTCACGAGACTGGCTTTCGGTGAGCGATCGCTCTGTCATCCTGTCGATGATGTGGCGATAGTTCTCCATCAACTTCTGCTCGTGAAGGAACATCGGGCCGTTGGCAGTGTCGAGCTGAACTGTGTCCAGGCGGGGCACTGGCCCGCTCGCGTGGATGATTCCTTGACCTGCACCCATGAAGCCATTGGTGCTGAAGGTGATCACCCGAAGCGTCACGTGGGGAAGTTCCGAGTACTCAAGTAGCTGGTCCATCTGTCGCTTTGCGGCGTCACGGCCGCCGAACAGCATGCGCAGAGCGGCCTCGTGGACCAACGCGGAGTACGGCGCTGCTCCGTCTCTCATCAGGAACGCCGAACGCTGAACTCGATGCTCAACGCGGGCTTCCACGTGACGGGGTGAGAGCGTCGGGTGGACATCCTTGAAGATGGCTCTCCCGTATTCCTCCGTCTGCATAGCGCCGGGGACGTGCGAGATCTGGTACGTGAGCAGTCCCCTGGAGAAGTACTCCATCTCGGCGATGTTGAGGAAGCCAGGCGGCACGGACCCTCGGTAGTCCTCCCACCAACCCTTATGGCGTTCCTCGGCCATGGCCGCGAGCGCTTCCACGAAGGCGCGATCGCTCTCCTCATAGTCGCAAGCGAGCATGCGTACCCGCTCGGCGCTGATCGGGTACTGCCCCTTCTCGATCTGAGTGATCTTCGGCCGGGCGAATCCGAACAACGCGGCGGCTTCGGCAGTTGTGCGGCCCGCGCAGTCGCGCATCTTCCGCAGCTCAGTGCCTACTCGTTCCTGCCTGGCTGACGGGGTGGTTCGTGGTGGCATGCCCCAAGCATCCATCGCGATCCCGCGAAGGGTCCAGCAATCCATCGATCGAGTGAAGAGTGGGGTAGAAGTACCCTGACATGTACCACCAGTGCCCTACAGTCGGTGATGCACCGATCACCGAACCGGGCGTCAGTGTCCCGCTCGGCATTTCCCTTCGCCTCTCCGGGAGATCCCTGTGCGTAACCTCAACTCCCCCTCCCTCACCCTCGCTCGCGAGACCCTCCGCGACGGCATGACCCGCGTCGGCTGGCCGCCCTCCTCCATCGCGGACGCCGAGCTCGCCCTCGTCGAACTGATCGTCAACGCCTGGCGTCACGGGGAGACGACCTCCCCCGTCGTCCTCATCCACTTCCTCTCGAATACTCTCCGCGTCACCGTCGCGGACCGCTCCTCCGCCCTCCCCGAGCAGCGAACGCCCTGCCCGCTCGCCGAGTCCGGCCGGGGCCTCCAGCTGGTCGCCGGCCTCACCCACCGCTGGGGCGTCGACCCCCTGAAGCTGGGCAAAATCGTCTGGTTCGAGCTGGACGGTGTCGCGTGAGCGCCCACCACCCCATCCACCCGGCCGATCCGGCGCTGCGCCACCTCACGGCCCGCCAGATCACCGGACTCATCATCGAACTCCGCACCGAGGGTCGCGAGTTCGGACTCCTCTGGCCCTCCGCCCAGCCCGGCGAGACCAACCTCGACGGCCGCGCCCTCGTCTCCCTCGGCAACATCCCGGCCAGCACCCTCATCAACCTCCTCGCCCTCCTCCGCGAGTACAAGCGCGAGCGGGACCGCCGCCGATGCTAGGCCTCCTGACCTTCAACCTCCTGGCCTCCCTCCTCGGCGCCCTCTGCGAAACCCGCGCCCGTCACCTCCAGGGCCGCGAGGACACCCGCGCAGTGCTTTCCTCATGCCAAGCCTGCGATGCCGCAAGGCACTTCGCGGTTCCGATGTGCGAGTTCAGTCGGCAGGTAGCCTCCGGGTGGTGAGTACCGATTTTCAGCAGGCCCGGCTGTCCCTCGGTGTGCGGCTACGGGAGTTGCGCACCGAGGCGGGCGTGAACGGTCGCGACCTCGCCGGACGACTGGGCTGGTCGGCGTCGAAGATTTCGAAGCTGGAGAACGGCAAGCAGACGGCCACTCCCGCGGATCTTCAGGCGTGGGCCGAAGCGTTGGGGCGTCCGGAGGCCGCTGTCGAGTTGAAAGGCAGGCTGCAAGGCCTGGAGTCCCGCTATCGGGGATGGAAGCGGGTGCTGGCCGGCGGGCACCGGGTGCGCGAGGAAGCCGGAGTCAGGCACGGCCGGGGGACGGCGGTGACCATCGGCTACGAACCTGCCATCATCCCGGACATTTTCCAGATCGCGGAATACGCCCGCCACGTCCTGACTCACGCAACCGATCTGGATGACGGGCCACGTGACATCGAGGAAGGAGTATGTGCCCGGCTGAAGCGTCAGGAGTCCCTCTACCAGCGAGGGAAGCGCTTCCGCTTCATCATGTCCGAGGCCGCACTGTACGTGCAGATCTGTCCGCCCGACATCCTGGCTGCCCAACTCGACCGACTGGGAGGCCTGCTGGGGCTCGGCACGGTTGAGGTGGGAATCGTTCCGCTCGGGGCTCCGGTGACAGTCATTCCCAAGCACGGTTTCTGGATCTACGACGACAGGCTCGCGATCGTCGAGACGTGGAACGCCGAGCTGCGGCTCGACGAACCCGCCGACATCGCGCTGTACCGGAAGGTCTGGGGAAAGCTGCACGATGCTGCGGTGTACGGCCCTACGGCACACCGGCTGATCGCCCGTGCGCGCTCGACGCTGGCACTGGCAGCCACCTGAGAAACCTGCGGAAGCCTCGCCGCGCACAGGAGAAATGCGGAGAAATGCGGCTCACGCCAGCTTGGTTGGGCCTCTACCGTGCTGGACAGGACCTTGCCGGCACCCGAATGGCCGGCACCGATCGAGAGGAGCCGGAATGGGCGAGCACGGAGACGGCAAGGGTGGCGAGGACGGGGACAAGAAGCAGTCCCCGAAGGAGTCCGACGGCCAGTGGACCAAGCCCGTGAAGCCGCTGAAGAAGTGAGCGCCAACTGATGGACGAATACGCGCAGTTGCTGACCCGGATGGAATCGGCGGGGGCGCTGGGCGAGGGGTGGCGGGGCGCGTTCGAGCGTGCCCCGCGCTCTTCCTTCGTCCCGGACTCCGTCTGGGCCCCGGACGACGACAGCCCGACCGGGTACGGCCGCATCACCCGGGCCGACCACCCGGACACCTGGTGGGCCCTGGTGAACGCCGACGAGGTGGTGGTCACCCAGATTGATGACGGCCTCGATACCGGGCCGGGCATCGCTACCTCCTCGGCCTCCATGCCGTCCCTCGTCGCGAGAATGCTCCGGCACCTGGACGTTGCCGACGGGAACACCGCGCTCGACATCGGCACCGGCACCGGATGGACGAGCGCACTCCTCTCCGCCAGGCTCGGCGACGCCCGCGTGACCACCGTCGAGGTCGATCGAGCGGTCGCTGCCGCAGCGGCCCGGCGACTCACCGCAGCAGGCTTCCATCCCAACTGCTCGACCGGCGACGGCCTTGGAGGCCAGCCCCTCCGGGCGCCTTACGATCGCATCCATTCCACGGCGGCGGTTCGCCGACTGCCGCGCGCCTGGCTCGAACAGACCCGCCCCGGCGGCGTGATCGTCACCCCCTGGGGCACGCCCTACGCCAACGCCGGACTCCTGCGCCTGGTGGTCGGCGAGCCGGGGGCGCCCTCCCACGGCGGGTTCGTGGACAACGTCAGCTTCATGTGGGTCCGCAGCCAGCGCCCCGACCCGGTGACCGAGCCGACCGGTCAGCCGATCCACCGGAGCTCGTCGCCGATCGACCCGGAGCTGGCGCTGGAGAACGTGGACGCGGCGTTCGCCGTCGGCCTCCGGGTGCCCGGCGTTCGGTATCAACACACCTGGGACGACACGGACCCCGGCGGCACCTATCGCATGCAGCTCTCCGACGGCGCCGGTTCCTGGGCGTCCGTCCGCCACCACGACTGGGACACCGCCGACGCCGTCCAGCAGGCCGGGCCGCGCCGCCTGTGGGAGGAGATCGTCCGCGCCCGCCGACGATGGCTCGCCGACGGCAAACCGGGCCTCACCCGCTTCGGCATGACGATGACGCCGACCGGCGAACAGCACGTGTGGCTCGACGAGCCCGGCAACCTGATCGGAAGCGACCCCGCGCCACCGCTTCCTTCCTGACCGGGTCCGGACGGGTAACGACGGCTCGGAACCCTGCGATCGTGAGCGGGACCGCCGCCGGTGCTAGGCCTCCTGACCCTCAACTTCCTGGCCGCCCTCCTCGGCGCCTGCTGTGAAGATCGCGCCCGCGCGGTGGAACCGGCGGCAGGCGCAAGCGGTCACCATCTGTGTGACCTCGAACGAATCGCAGACCGATCCCGTCCGCCGCCCGATCAGCCGTAGGCGACTGCTGCTGAGCGTGGCCGGTGTGGCGGGGGCCGCCGCCGTGACCGCAGGAGGGGTCGGCTGGTGGGCGAGGCGGGACGCCGACACCAGTCACCGCGTCTGGAGCAGGACCGGCACCGGTAGCCGGGTCGCCCTGCCGGCCACCCCCCGGTCCGACCTCTACGTCGCGGACTTCGACGGCACGGTCAGCGCCCTCGACCTGCGGACCGGCACCCCGCGCTGGAGCGGCAAGGTCGCCTCGAACAAACCCGCCGACGACATGTTCGGCTGGCCGATAGCCGCAGGTGACGGACTGGTCTGCGTGACCACCGACTCCCACGTCCACGCCCTGGACGCGGCGACTGGAGCCGTGCGGTGGGCCGCCCCGGCGCCGGAGGCCTTCCTGTCCGGGGCGATGGACGGCCCCACCATCAGCGGGGACGTGTTCGTGAACTACGACTCCCGCGTCCACTCCTACGACGCGGCCACCGGCGCCGCCCGGTGGAGCAGCCCGCTGGAGGTCTACGGCGTGCCAGCCGTCGTCGGCGACACCGTGTATCTCGCCGCCCTCACGGGTGGGATCTCCGCCCTCGACGCGAAGAGCGGCGAGCGGCGCTGGGAGCAACCAGCCGTCGGCAAGCTCACCGAACAGCCCGCAGTCCACCAGGATGTCCTCTACACGGCAGCCTCCGGCGCGGGCTCCTCGTCCGTCTCCGCCCTGGAGGCGGCGACCGGCCGGGTGCTCTGGCAGCGCGACGATCTCGGCCACTGCGGTGTCCGGCCCACCTCCGTCGCCGACGGGACGCTCTGCCTCCTCGGCAATGACCGGGTCGTCGCCGTGGACGCGGCCACGGGCCGGAGCCGGTGGACCTCCTCGGTGCCGGCCGGCCTGGGCGCCGGCATGAGCACCATGGCCGTCGCCGACGGCCGGGTCTACGTCGCGCTGAACGACGGCCGACTGCACGCCCTCGACCTCGCCACCGGCGGGCTTCAATGGCGGGACGATCCGGCCGAGTTCGGCACCGAGTACACCGGCCTCTCGCTGACCGCCTTCGGTGGCGTCGCCTACCGTGGCAGCCGGGTCGGCGTCTACGCGGCGGGCATACCCACGGCCTGATCTCCCCCACGGGCGCCGGGGCACCGCGCGGTGCGTCTTCAGGCAGTGGGGACTGCCCGTACGGACCTGGCGCCAGAGCCGAATTCACCGATATCCAGGAGAGCGAGCTTTCGAGTCGAGAGGGGGACGATGCACGCCCACGACAAGACCAAGGGTGTCGCCGGCAAGGCCCGCACGCCGACCCGTACTCCGGAGTCGGCGACGAGGAGCCCGAACCGGGCGCAGGCCGCCTCTCAGTCGCTCCTCGCCCTCCAGGGCACCCACGGCAACGCGGCCGTCGTGCAGATGCTCCGCGCGACCGGAAACCCGCGGGCCGCGATCCAGCGCGCGTCCGAGCAGAACCGGCCCATGATCACGCACCAGGACCCGGCCGACGACTGGGAGGCCGACAACACCGCGCCGGCCCGCGCGGGCGGTCTCGTCCTCAGCGGTCACGGCGCCTGGCGGCCCGCGAACGGCGATTTCCGGGTGCCTGCGGGGACACGGGTGCACTTCTACACGCAGCACGGGATGGTCCTCCCCGACGACCTGGGCGGGCAGGTGGAGAACGGCACCAATCAGCGCGGCAGCGTGGAACAGGGGCAACAGCGCGGCGCCTCGCGCACCGTGGTGGGCGGGCGGAGCCTGCGGAACTACACCATCTCCTACCCCAGCGGCCTCAGAATCCAAGGGAACCCGGCGATCGCCACCCCGGTGGCGGGCGGCTACGAGGTCGAACTCGACCCGGAGACCCAGAACGTGGACCACATCAACGTCACCACGCTGACCGACGCCCGGCTCGCGGGACACTCGATCGTCTTCAGCGGGGACGTGCTGCTGAGCGCCATCCTGCAGCCCAACATGGGCGACGTGCACTTCGCCGCCTGCCGCTTCGTCGAGACCGGCAGGCCCGGGACGCGGAACCAGGGCCGACCGCCGGGCCACAACCACGCCGGTGACCCCGGCGAAGCCGGTGGCCTCTACAACCCCTGACCTGCCCCGGCCTGGTCTGCGGCTCCGCGCAGGAAGTCGGCCCGGTCGACTTCCTGCGCAGGCGGAGCCGTCCCGATCGGGCTCAACCGGCCACGCGCACCACGTACTTGCCGGTGGCCCGCCCCTCCGCCATGGCGTCGTGGGCGGCGGGGACGTCGGCCAGGTCGGGCAGTTCGGTGACCGGCAGCGTGAGGTCGCCGGCGGCGAGCAGGTCGAGGACCGTGCGGATGGCGCGGGCGAGCCGCTCCGGGGCGGTGGCGGCCATGGCGCGGTGGCTGAAGCCGGTGACGGACAGGTTCCCGGTCATCAGGCGGCTGAGCGGCGGTAGATCGGAGACGGCGTCGCCGCCCGCGTTGCCGAACAGGACGATCCGGCCGCCGGGTGCGGCGAGTTCGAGGTCGAGGGCCAGGGCCTCGGTGCCCAGCGGGTCCAGCACGAGGTCGACGCCCCGGCCCCCGGTCGCGGCCCGGACGGCCTCGGACAGCGCCTCGTCCCTGGCGAAGGCGTGGTGGTAGCCGGAGGCGACGGCGGCCGCCGCCTTCTCCGGGCGGCCCACCGTGCCGATCAACCGGCCGCCGCCCCCGACCAGCGGGACCAGTTGGGCGACGGCGTGGCCGATCCCGCCGCCGGCCGAGTGCACCAGGACGGTGTCCCCGGCGGTGAGGCGGCCCGCGTCCGTGAGCAGCAGCAGCGCGGTGGCCAGGCCCAGTGGGGCGGCGGCGGCCTCGCGCAGCGCCAGCCCGTCCGGGACGGGAACGGTGAGCGTGGCCTCGGCGAGCGCCACCTCGGCCAGGCCGCCGCCGACCGGCGCGGCGGCCACCCGGTCGCCCACCGCCAGTCCGGTGACGCCCTCGCCGATCGCCCGTACGGTGCCGGCCACCTCCTTGCCCGGCCGGTACGGCCAGGCGGTGACGTACCCGGCGTCGCCCCGGCGGCCCATCACATCGACGAAGTTCAGCCCGGCGTAGGCGACGTCGACCGCCACCTGGCCGGGGCCGGGGCGCGGCGCCTCGACCTCCCGGATCTCCGTGTGCTCAGCTCCACCGGGTGCGGTCATCACCAGTGCGCGCATGTCGGTCCCCCTCGGCTACGATGTTCGACGAACAACGAAATTGACGTGCGGCAGTGGTACCACGCAACTTCGATGATTGTCGAACATCGCAGATCAGGGAGGTTGGATCATGCCCCGCAGCACCCGGCGCCGACCGGCGCTCGCCCACCCCGCGACCGAGGAGATCGACCTGCTCGACGTCCTGCACGCGCTCTCCGACCCCACCCGGATGACCATCGTGCGCATCCTGCGCGCCGAACCCGAACGGGCCTGCGGCACCTTCCCGGTGGACGTCGCCCCCTCGACCCTCAGTCACCATTTCAAGGTGCTGCGCGAGTCCGGCCTGATCCGCCAGCGCGAGGAGGCCAACCGCAAGTTCTCCGCGCTGCGCACCGTCGACCTGGAACAGCGCTTCCCCGGCCTGCTCGACACCATCCTCGCCGCCCACGTCCAGGCCGCCGCCGGGGGCGGGGCGGGGCCGCAGCTCTAGGAGCCGTCGTCAAAGTGCCACGCGCGCATCGGGGGTGAGGCGAATGCGGGTCACTCGCCCTGGCCGGCGCTGCCCATCGGGCCGATCTTCACCGGGGAGCCGTTGCCGTTCGTGGCGGGCAGCGTGCCGGCGCCCGGCCAGGGGAGGGTGACCGACTTCGTCTCGTCCGGCGGGGTCACCACCAGCCCTGTGACGCGGACGCCGGAGCCGCCCGACGCGTTGATCGGGTAGCTGATGCCGAAGAAGGTCGACTTCCCGTTCTTGAGGACGTCCGGGACGACCGGCTCGCCGGATCGCTGGGCGGAGAGCGACCCGGCGTTGGTCTTCAGGTCGACGCCCGCGTACCCGGAGATCGCGCAGTCATGGCCGCTGTGGTTCTTCAACTCCACCACGACGGTACGGTCGCGGTCGCCGTCGATGGTGCGGTCCACGGCCGTGATCGCCAGGTCGTCGGTCCGGCACTTGCCGCCCTTGTCGCTCTCGGCGGAACTCGTCCCGGCAGCCGTGCCCGTCCCGCTGGGGGCCGTCCCGCCGGAGGCCGTTCCGCTGCCCTGACCCGAACCGCCCGAGGCCGAACCACCGGAGGCCGTTCCGCTGGAGCCCGTCCCGCTGGGTGCCGTTCCGCTGGGTGCCGTTCCGCTGCCCTGGCTCGAACTGCCCGAGGCCGAACCGCCGCCCGGGGAAGAAGCGGTGGACACGGACGGCGCCGACGACGGCTTGCTCTGCGCCGCGCTTCCGCCGTCGTCGCCCTGGCAGGCCGTGAGCGAGAGGCTCGCGGCAACGGCCAGGGCGGCGAAGGTGAGCTTGTGAACGCGCATCGTGTCTTCCTCAGTATCGGGTGGCAGTGCCGGGTGCTCGGTACGGGTCGGGTACGAGCGGGCGTTTCTGGTGATCAGGACCGCCCGGCCAGGCGAACCGTTCCGCCCAACCAGCCCCCAATACAGTGCTGTTACACGCACGGCCGAGCGCGACGCGCGCCACCACCGGGCGCACCGCGCCGAGGTGCGCTGCCGGCCAGCCGGGACGGCGGTTTCCCGCCGCGGTTCCACGCCCGTTCGCGGCCGTCGTCCGCTGGGACGGACCCGTGACCCGGCGGATCTTGACCACAGCCGTGGGCGTGCCTTGACGTGGGCGGGCGTGGGCGTGCGCGTGGGCGGCGCGGGCGCGGGCGGCCCCGCTGAGGCGGGGCCGCGCCGCAGTCCGTCAGCGCAGGCGCGAGGAGGACAGGATCGACGCCAGGTGCGCCACCACCATGCCCCAGGTGATCACCGCGATCCCCGCGACCGTCGCCCGGGTCGCGTCCAGGTTGCCGAGCGCCGCGTCCACCGCGGCCGCCGCCAGCAGCACCAGGGAGGCCTCGATGCCGTTCGTCACCCGGTGGATCTTGAACACCGAGGCGAGCCGGCGCGCGGTCGCGATGCCCTGCGAGCGCGGCTGGGTGGACTCCTCGTCCGCCGGCGCCTGCCCGCTGCGGGCCCGGGCCACGTCCACCAGGTCCGTCGAGGCCTTGAGCAGCACCACGCCCAGCGCGGCCGCCAGGCCCACCGACACCCACAGCTCCGACCCGCCCCGGGCCGCCCGCACACCCGCGCCGATCATCAACGCCGCGTCCGCCAGATAGGCGCCGAGCCGGTCCACGTACACCCCGGCCATGCTGAACTGGCGCTTCCAGCGCGCCACTTCGCCGTCGACGCAGTCGAAGAGCAGGAACAGCTGGAACAGCACCGCCGCCAGCACGGCACCGGTCAGGCCGGGGATCAGCAGGGCCGCCCCACCACCGACCCCGCAGACCACCATCACCCAGGTGAGGGTGTTCGGCGACACCGACGTCCGCACCAACTGCCGGGTCGTGCGCAGCGAGAGGCGGCGCATGTACAGCCGTCCCGCCCAGTGCTCACCGTTGCGGCTCTGCAGCTTGGCCTGCGGCTGGCACACCTCGCGCAAGTCCGCGAGCGCCGGAGCAGCCACCATGACGACATCCCTCCACCTGTCCCGAAACGATCACCACAGGCTACGGCCTCCCGGACACCGCCCCGACCGGCCCGGTGTCCCCGCCCACCTGGTGGCGGCGGGAGGAAAACCGGTGGGCCGCCGGACGGCCCCGGGGCTAGGCTTCGCGGGTTCGCCGGAACCGGAAGCCCCGGCCCCGATCACCCGCCCCCGCAAGCCGGTTGACGTGGCCCGGAGCGCAACGAGGAGTGCTGATCATGGTGACCACAGGCGGCGCGGCGCAGAGCCCCGGCCTGGCCGAACTGCTGGCCGACCACCGACCGCAGGGCCCGGCGGAGACCGCCGACCACGAGCGCGTCTGCCACCTCGCCGGGGCCGCCGACGCCTGGGACCGCGGGACTCCGCTGCACTTCACCGCCTCCGCGCTGATCGTCCACCCGCCGACCCGGCGCGTCCTCCTGCGCTGGCACGTCCGCC
The DNA here is from genome assembly GCF_044745805.1 of Kitasatospora sp. NPDC086801. NCBI lineage: Bacteria > Bacillati > Actinomycetota > Actinomycetes > Kitasatosporales > Streptomycetaceae > Kitasatospora > Kitasatospora sp. NPDC086801. The sequence continues at coordinate 112,112 of NZ_JBIVAX010000017.1, read as the reverse complement.
AGCAGGCCTGGCTCCAGGTCGGCGGACACGGCGACCCGGGGGAGACCCTGCCGCTGGACATCGCGCTGCGCGAGGGCCTGGAGGAGACCGGGCTCACCGACCTCACGCCGTGGCCCGACGCGGCCCTCGTCCACCTCGCCGTCGTCCCCGTCCCGGCCTCGCCCGTCGAACCGGCCCACGAACACGCCGACCTGCGCTTCCTGCTGGCCACCGGCACCCCGGAGCAGGCGCGGCCGGAGAACCCCGCCGCCCCGCTGGAGTGGCTCACCATCGCCGAGGCCCGGCAGCGGACCACCGAGGAGAACCTCCGCGAGACGCTCGACCGGGCCGGCCGCCTGCTCGACGCCCCCGCCTGACCTTCCGAACCCCGCTGGAGCACACCCGGATGCACACCGACCAGACCCTCATCTTCGACGCCGACGACACGCTCTGGGAGAACAACGTCCTCTTCGAGCGGGTCATCGACGGCTTCCTGGACTGGGTCGCCACCCCGGCCGAACGGGACCGCGCCAGGACCGTCCTCGACGAGATCGAAGCCGCCAACTCCGCCACCCTCGGCTACGGCGCCGCCGTGTTCCGGCAGAGCCTGGCCGACTGCCTGCGGCGGCTCAACGGCGACCGCACCCCCACCCCGGCCGAGGAAGCCCGGATCGACGGCCTCCTCGCCCCGCTCACCAGCCGCGAGATCGAGCTGATCCCCGGCGTCGCCGACACCCTCGCCGCCCTCGCCGGGCGCCACCACCTGCTGCTACTCACCAAGGGCGACCTCGACGAGCAGCAGCGCAAGGTGACGGCCTCCACGATCGACCACCACTTCCGCGGCGTCCACATCGTGGCCGAGAAGTCGACGGACACCTACCGGCGGCTCACCGCCGACCTCGGCCTCGACCCCGACCGGACCTGGATGGTCGGCAACTCGCCCAAGTCCGACATCGCCCCCGCCCGCCGGGCCGGGCTGCGCACGGTCTTCATCCCGCACGAGCACACCTGGGTCCTGGAACACGAGGAGCTCGGACCCGACGAGGCGACCCTGCAACTGGCGGCCTTCCCCGAACTGCTGCGGCACTTCTGACGCAGGCCGGCGGGGCCGGCGGCGGCGCTCACGGCACGGGCGTCGCCGCCGGTCGCAGCGCTCACAGCACGAGCGCCGCCGTCGGCGCCGGCGCGCCGCCCCGGTGCAGCCAGGCCCGCTCCGCGGCCGACCACACGCTCGTCGTCACCAGGTAGAGCGCAGCGGCCACCGGCACCAGCGTCGCGAACAGCACCGACCCGAAGGACAGGAACGGCAGCAGCCCCGCCCCCGGCTGAGGGGTCGGCTGCGCGGCCGCCGCCCGCTTGGCCCGGCGGAAGTTGACGTACCCGACCGCCGCCAGCCCGGCGTACAGCAGGCCGAACACCGCCAACTGCCCGGCGCCGTGCGCGCCCCCGACGTGCAGGCCGAGCGGCACGCCGAACAGGGTGTGGTCCAGCAGGTCGTTCGGGGTGGTGAAGAGGCGGTACATCACCGAGAAGAACGGAATCTGCACCAGCATCGGCAGGCACCCCGCGAACGGCGAGGCCTGCTCCTCCCGGTACAACTCGGCGAGCGCCTCCCGCAGCTTCTCCGGGCGGCCCTTGAACCTCTGGTTCACCTCGGCGACCTTCGGCGCCAGCCGCGCCCGTGACTTCTCCCCCCGCGCGGCCGCCCGCGCGAAGGGATGCAACGCCAGCCGGACGGCGACGGTGAACAGGACGATCGCCAGCGCGGTCGGCAGTACCTGGGCCAGCGCGGTGACGGTGGCATGGGCGACGGCGACGGCCGGGTCGAGAACAGCGAGAACAGACATGGTGGAGCGAGCCCTCCGGGGCCTCGGAACACGAGTGGTCGACGGAGGACGGCCGCGAGGAACGGCGGAAGAGGACGAAGCTACGCGGCCGCCGGGACCGCACCCGGTGCCCTCGGGCGTCGCCTGCCCCGGGCATCAGGATCACGCTGCGGCAGGAACGCCGTACGGAACGCACGCCGCCGCAACACCCCGCTGCGCACCGCCGTGGGCGCCCGCGCCCCCAGCAGCCGCGCCCCCGCCAGCGTGCCCGCGACCGCACCGGCCACCAGCGCCGCGACCGCGACCGCCGCCACCGACGCGACCGTCCCGCCCTCGGTCACCAGCTCCCCGGTCAGCACCCGGAGCAGCCCGAGCAGCATCGTGACGACGGTCATGCGCTGCTCCTCCCCTCCGGTGTGACGGGCTTCGGGCCCCTCGGGCTTCTGGCCCCGCGGACTCGGCCCCCATGGATTCGGTCCCATGGATTCTGCCTCATGGATCCGGCCCCACGGATTCGGGTCCCACGGACTCGGGTCCCACGGACTCGGGGCCGGACTTCAGATGTTCAGGACGATCGCCGCGCCCGCCGAGTTCCCGCTCGGCGCGGAGGGCGTAGCCAGGGGTGCTACACGGGGCTACCGTGGAGGGGTGAAGACGATTACCCAGCGGGAGTTCCGGAACAACTCCGCCGCGGTGATGGACGCGGTGGAGGCCGGGGAGACCTTCCACATCACCAGGAACGGGGTCGAGGTCGCGGAGCTGCGACCGGTGTCCGGACGGCGGCGGCTCACGGCGGAGGAACTGGTGGCGCGGCACGTGAAGCTGCCGCGGGTGGACTACCAGCAGATGCGCAAGGAGGCCGAGGAGTACTTCGGGCCCGAGGAACTGGTGGGCGACGAGGGCGACGACCCGTTCGAGCGGCGGCGTGGCTGAGCGCAGGCGGGCGCCCCGGCGGCGGCCGGCCGGGGTGCTCGACACCTGTGTCTACATTGATCTGGCGCTGCTCTCCCCGGCGGCTCTGCCGACCGTGCCGGAGCTGACCGCGATCACCTTCGCGGAGCTGCAACAGGGCGTGTCGATGGCCCGGGACGCGGCCAGCCGGGCGGCCCGGCTGGAGGTGCTGGGCGCGGCGATGGCCGACTTCGACCCGCTGCCCTTCGATGCGGCGGCGGCCGCCCGCTACGGCACGCTGGTGACCCTCACCATCGCCGCCGGCCGGCAGCCGCGCCCGCGCCGGATCGACCTGATGATTGCCGCGGTGGCCTCGGCCCACGGCCTGCCGCTGTACACCCGCAACGTCGCGGACTTTCGGGGACTGGGCTCGGCGGTGGAGGTCATCGGGGTGTGACGGCCGCCGCGCGCGGGGGAGTCGTCCTGTTCACGCTCTTCGCGCCGGTGTCCTGCCGCCCCCCTCCGGCCGCTCATCCGAGCGTCTGGGACGTCGCATCGAGGGGGCGGCAGGCCCGGCGGTCGCTCAGCCCAGACGGACCGTGGTGCCCGTGGCGGCGGAGGCGCGGGCGGCCTCCAGGACGGCCAGGGCGGCCACCGCGTCGCGCGGGTCGACCGGGGGCGGGGTGCCCGGGGAGGCCAGCGCGGCGGCGATGCCCGCGTAGAAGGCGGGGTAGTCGCCCGGGTCGGTGGGCAGGGCGATCGCGGACTCGTCGGTGCCGAGGGTGCCGTACTGCGAGGGCTGGTCGGCGCCCCACGGGCGGGCGCCGTCCGGGCGGTGCCCGGCCCGCAGGTCCGCCTCCTGCGGGTCCATGCCGGGCTTGACGTACCCGGCGGCGTCGCCGAGCACCCGCAGCCGGGGGCCGATCAGCGGGGTGATGGCGCTGGTCCACAGGTGCGAACGGGTGCCGGAGGCGTGGGTGAGGGCGAGGAAGGCGTCGTCGTCGACGACCGCGCCGTCCCGGCGCACGTCGACCTCCGCGTACACCGTCTCCACCGGGCCGAACAGGTTCAGCGCCTGGTCCACCAGGTGGCTGCCCAGGTCGTACAGCGTGCCGCCGACCTCCGCCGGGTCGGCGAGCTCGCGCCAGCCGGCCTTGGGCTTCGGGCGGAACCGCTCGAAACGGGACTCGAAGCGGTGCACCCGGCCGAGCGCGCCGCCCCGGACCAGCCGGGCGGCGGTCAGGAAGTCGCCGTCCCAGCGCCGGTTCTGGAACACGGAGAGCAGGGGGCCCCCGGCCTCGGCGAGCTGGCACAGCTCCAGCGCCTCGGCGGCGGTGCCGGCCAGCGGCTTGTCGACGACGGTGGCCAGCCCGGCGCGCAGGGCGGCGCGGGCGAGCGGGGCGTGGGTGCGGTTGGGCGAGGCGATGACGACGAGGTCGAGCGCGTCCGGGTCGGCGAGCAACTGCTCGGGGGTGTCGACGGCGCGGGCGTCCGGGTGTTCACGGCGCAGCTGCTCACGGCGCTCGGGGTTGGCGGTGACCACGGCGTCCAACCGCAGCCCCGGGGTGGTGGCGATGAGCGGGGCGTGGAAGGCGGAGCCGGCTAGGCCGTAGCCGATCAGGCCGACGCGGAACGGGCGGTCCGGAGAGGTCGAGGGGGTCGAGGCGCTCATGCGCCCACTCAATCACGAGGCGCCCGGTTGCTCCCGGTTCGCAGCGGGCGGGGCCGCCTCGCGGACGACCGGACCCGGTCCGGGGGGATCCCGGGCCCAACGGCCCAGGAACGAGGAGAGGGTGCCGGGGTGGTCTGCCCGGCACCCTCTTCGGCTGGCCCGCGGTAGTGACTGCCGTAGTGACTACAGGCGCTCCGCTGACCTGGGCTGTGCACGACCGGTTGCCGCCGCCTCGGCCTGGCCGGCCGGTACCTTCTCGGCGTCGGGCGCGGTGGAGTGCTGCCGGATCTCGGCGAAGGAGGCCACGAGGACCTTGCGCAACTTCTTCGACACCGGCCGCTCGATCACCCGGTTGACGATCCAGGCCGCGACCAGCATCCCGGCGACCAGACCCACGACCAGAGCGGCGGCGGGGACCTTGTGCTGGAGGCGGCTGGTGATGCTCCAGCCGATGTTCTCGTGCAGTACGTACAACGGGTACGTCAGCGCCCCGGCCGCGGGCAGCCAGCGCCAGTTGATCTTCCTGAACCAGCCGAGCGCAACTCCGGCCATGAGGACGTAGAACAGCGACAGCAGAGCGACGACCGGCCACACCGGAGCGGGCTCGCCGCGGTAACTCAGCGCATGACCGTGGTAGTTGGCGATCACGAAGTACTGTCCCTCGAGGAAGCTGAACACGACGATCGCCCACAGCAGGGCCGTCGGGCGGAACTTCCACATCAGGAAGAAGGCGATGCCGCCGATGAAGAACCAGCAGTCGTTGGCGACCAGGGCCTCGCTGAGTTCCTTGCTGCCCATGCCCTTCGCGGTCACCGCTGCGGCAGCCCAGATGATGCAGAAGGAAACGACGCTCCGGTAGTTGACACCGCGCCAAACCACCAGGGCGAACAGGAGGTAGAACCTCATCTCCACCCACAGCGTCCAGTACGAGCCGTCGACGGACTTCGCTCCGGAGGGCTCCTGGAACATGGTCAGGTTGGCGAGAATCTCGGACAGCGACAGCGCGTGCTCGGGGCCGGCGAAGAAGTGCAGGACCAGTGATGTACAGATCACCGCGAGCCAGAAGGCCGGGAAGAGCCTGATGACCCGGGAGGTGAGGAAATCCCCCAGGGAGCGGCCCCAGCAGCTGAGGCAGATCACGAACCCGCTGATCAGGAAGAAGAGGTTGACGCCCAGGAAACCGTACGTCGACGGAAGATAGGCGGTCTTGAAGATCGTCTCCGGCGAAGTGTCCCATCCCGAGCTGAAGGCAACGTAGTGGTAGGCGACGACCATGAGCGCCGCGACGAGCCGGAAGCCGTCCAGGACGGCGATACGGCCCTTCGCCGGTCCGGAAGCGGTTGGTCGTGGCGTCTGACGGTGCTGGGCCGGCAAGGTCGGTGCGGTGTTGATGGGTCGCCTCGTAGAGAATGAGCGGGGCGCGGGCCCCACAGGGATAGACAGGTCCGTAGATAATATGTATATGCCAGGTTTCGCTCGGCATCGTGCAGGCACCTCACGTGAGCGGCGCCGCGGATGCCGGCCCGCCCGCCCCCTGGCGCGCTCCGGGTGGCCGGGCACGACGGCGCCGAGCCGGCGAGCCTGAATCCCGGACGAGCGAGCTCAGGGGTTCCGGTGCCACAGGGCTGAAACCGGTACGTCACTCGGCGACACTGTGCCCGGCTCGCGCCTCTGGGGCAGAGGTGCTTCTGCCGGAACGTCGGGCTGAGGGCGGTGGCGATCATCCCGGGGGTGAAGGCAGCGGCAGCGAGGGCTCACGGCCAGTGGGCCCTGTGGGGCGTGCCGGTGGGCGACTACGCTGGTCCGTGTTGGGGCAGCCAGTGGCGCCCGGCCGGCCGAGGGTGTCCGGTCCGGAGCGATGTGCGAGATCGTTCAGAACCGTTGCAAGACCAAGGAGACACCTACGTGGCAGACCGCAAGCCCATCGAGTCCTGGCTGACCGACATGGACGGCGTCCTCATCCACGAGGGCACGCCCATTCCCGGTGCGAAGGAGTTCCTGCGCAGGCTGAGGGAGTCCGGCAAGCCGTTCCTGGTCCTCACCAACAACTCCATCTACACCCCGCGCGACCTCAGCGCCCGCCTGGCCGGGATGGGCCTGGAGGTGCCGGAGGAGTGCATCTGGACCTCCGCCCTGGCCACCGCCAAGTTCCTCAAGGGCCAGCGCCCGGGCGGCACCGCCTACGTGATCGGCGAGGCGGGGCTCACCACCGCGCTGTACCAGGCCGGTTACGTGCTGACCGACAACAACCCGGACTACGTCGTCCTCGGCGAGACCCGCACCTACAGCTTCGAGGCGCTCACCAAGGCGATCCGCCTGATCAACCAGGGCGCCCGGTTCATCTGCACCAACCCCGACGAGACCGGCCCGTCCCCCGAGGGCGTGCTGCCGGCCACCGGCTCGGTCGCGGCCCTGATCACCAAGGCGACCGGCGTCGAGCCGTACTTCGTCGGCAAGCCCAACCCGCTGATGATGCGCGAGGCGCTGAACACCGCCGGGGCCCACTCCGAGACCGCCGTGATGATCGGCGACCGGATGGACACCGACATCGTCGCGGGCATGGAGGCCGGCATGGAGACCATCCTGGTGCTCACCGGCCTGACCGCCGCCGCCGACGTCGAGCGCTTCCCGTACCGGCCGACCCGGGTGGTCAAGTCGATCGCGGACCTGGTCGAGCTGGTCTAGCCTCCGCGGTGCTGTCGTGGGCCCCGTTCCGGCCGGTCGCCGGGGCGGGGCCCGTTTCGTGCCTGTGGGGAGGCAACGGCGCGATGAGTGCTTTCGGCGGGGCTTCGGCGGCTCTGGCGGCTCTGGCGGCTTCGGAGGCTCCGGCGGCTCCGGCAGCTCTGGTGGCTCCGGCGGCTTCGGCGGGGTGAGTTGTCGGTGGGGCTGTGTAGCGTTCGGGGTGAAAGAGGGCGTGCGGCGCAACAGCCGCGGTGTGGGAGGTAGATGTCGTGACGGACACGGTCGAGGCGGGCGTGGTGGAGGCCGGCGAGGGCGGCGGGCTGGAACTGCCCGAGTCCTGGCGCCCGGTGCTGGGCACCGAGACGGAGAAGCCGTACTTCGCCGAGCTGGCGGCCTTCGTGGCGGCCGAGCGCGCGCAGCACCAGGTCTTCCCGCCGAGCGGCCAGGAGTTCGCCGCGCTGGAGGCCACGCCGTACGAGAAGGTCCGGGTGCTGGTCCTCGGGCAGGACCCGTACCACGACGACGGCCAGGCCCACGGCATGAGCTTCTCGGTGCTGCCCGGCACCAAGACGCCGCCCTCGCTGCGCAACATCTTCAAGGAGCTGGACGCCGACCTCGGCATCCCCGCCCCGGACAACGGCTACCTGATGCACTGGGCCGAGCAGGGCGTCCTGCTGCTCAACGCGGTGCTCACGGTGCGCGCGCACGAGGCCAACTCGCACAAGGCGAAGGGCTGGGAGAAGTTCACCGACGCCGTGATCAAGGCGGTGAGCGAGCGCGAGGAGCCGGTGGTCTTCGTGCTGTGGGGCAACTACGCGAAGAAGAAGCTGCCGCTGATCGACACGTCCAAGCACGTGGTCGTGCAGGGTGCGCACCCGTCGCCGCTGTCCGCGAAGCTGTTCTTCGGTAGCCGCCCGTTCTCGCAGATCAACACGGCGCTGGACGGCTTCGGCGGCGAGCCGATCGACTGGCAGGTGCCCAACCTGAAGCAGGGCTGAGCGCCTGGGGGTTGCCTGGGGTTGCTCGGGGGCTGAGTGACGGGTGGCCCGGGCTGGCCGGGTGAGGGTCTGGCCGGGTGAGGGTCTGGCCGGGTGAGGGTCTGGGTGGGTGAGGGTCTGCGCGGGCGGGCGGTCGGGGGCGCCCGCCGGCCCGCTCACGGCCACCCGGCGTTCACCGCCCGTCGCGGGTGGCCGGTGGCCGGTGTGCTTAGCTGGTGCCGACCGGTCACCGGACCGGCTCTGGGGGGAGGGGCGGTACGTGCGCCGGGTGGGACGGGTAGTGGCAATCCGACGGGCCGTGGGGGCGGCCCTGGTCGTGCTGTTGGCGGGGGCCGTGGGCTGTAGCGGTTCGACCGCCGGATCGACCGCCGGATCGACCGCCGGATCGACCGGGGGATCATCCGGCCGTCCGGGCGGTACCGCATCGGCCGGCGGGCCCGCCGCCGCGCCCAACGCCTCCGCCGCGAGCCCGGGCACCGGCCCTGCGGGCCTCACCCAACTCCCCGGCCAGGCCTTCTACGTCTCCGATCAGACCAACGCCGCCCGGCAGATGACCACCTTGCGTGGCCAGGGCCGGCCGGCGGAGGCCGACACGCTGCTGCGGATCGCCGCCCAGCCCTCCGCGCAGTGGCTCGGCGAGCAGGGCGCCAAGGAGATCGCCGAACAGGTCAGCCGCCGGGCCGCCGAGGCGGACCGGACGGCGGTCTTCGTCGCCTACAACATCCCGCACCGCGACTGCGGCCTGTACTCGGCCGGCGGCGCCGCCGACGCCGCGTCCTACCGGGCCTGGATCAGCGGTGTCGCGGAGGCCCTCGGCGACCGCAAGGCCTGGGTGGTGCTGGAGCCGGACGCCGTCGCGCACACCCTGGACAGCTGCGGGATCAAGGGCGACCTGGCCGCCGAGCGGTACGGCCTGCTGGCCTTCGCCGTGCAGGAGTTGAAGAAGCGTCCGCAGGTGCGGGTCTACCTGGACGCGGGCAACCCCGGCTGGTCGCAGGACCCGGCCGAACTGTCCACCGCGCTGCGCAAGTCGGGGATCGCGGCGGCGGACGGCTTCGCGGTGAACGTCGCCAACTTCTACGACACCGGCCGGAACGCGGCGTACGGCGGCCAGCTCTCCGCCGCCCTGGGCGGGAAGCACTTCGTCATCGACACCAGCCGCAACGGCAACGGCCCGCTGGGCGGCGACGCCTGGTGCAACCCGACCGGCCGCGCGCTCGGTGAGCGGCCGACCGCCGACACCGGCCGGGCCGGGGTCGACGCCTACCTGTGGATCAAGAACCCGGGGGAGTCGGACGGCGAGTGCGGGCGCGGCGAGCCCCGGGCGGGCGAGTTCTGGCTGCCGTACGCGCTCGGTCTGGCGCAGGCCGCCCGCTGACAGACGGCTGCCCGTTGGCAGACGGCTGCCCGTTGAGGGCCGCCCGTTGAGGGCCGCTCGTTGAGGGCCGCTCGTTGAGGGCGCGGGCCTGCGCCAGGCCGTGACGCACCGGTGCCGTTCAGCCGGTCACCTGGATCCAGCGCGCGACCGACGGGGTGCCGGCGGCGTCGGTCAGGAACAGCATGTACCAGCCGGGCGGCAGCAGGTTGGGGTTGCCGGGGAGGGTGAGCGAGACCCCGTCGGCCGTGCGCCCGCTGATGTCCAGGGCCACCGAGCGCTGTTCGACGTCGGTCACGTGGGTGACCGAACTCGGCCGGATCAGCTTGGCGGTGGCGACCGCGTCCGGCCGGGCGGTGCCGATCCGCACGGTGGTGCCGAGCTTCGCCGCCTCCGGCGCGGCGGCCACCTGCGGGCGGTCGCCGTGGAACAGGTACGGCGGGGTGTAGATCTCGATGCGCTGCTCGAAGCCGCCCGGCGTGGTCTCGGCCTTGTCCGCGAACAGCGGGTTGGAGCCGAGCACGGCCACCCGGCCGTCCGGCAGCAGCAGCGCCTCGGAGTGGTAGTTGCGGCCGACGGCGGGCTCGGCGGCGGTGCTGAAGCTGTTGGTGTCCGGGTGGTACACCTGCGCCTTGAGCAGGTCGCTGGCGCCCCGGCCCCGGTAGCCGCTGGAGCCGCCGGTGGTGAACACGGTGTCGTTCGGCAGGATCACGCTGTTGAGGTAGCGGGTGCCGCCGGCCGGCAGGTCCGGACCGGGGGTGAAGACGGGCTTGGCGGCGGAGAGGTCGACGATGTCGGTGCGGGCGGTGGACAGCGGCGACTCGCCGACGCCCCCGCCGCCGAGCACCATCACCTTCTGCGCCTGCGCGGGCGGCAGCAGCACCGAGGAGGAGGTCTCGGTGAGGGACGGGTCGCGCAGGCCGGGGACGGGCTGGAAGCCGTTGTCCGACAGGTCCCACACCCCGGGGTCGCGGCCCTTGTCAGCGGGGCCGTAGCCGGCGTTGGAGCCCGAGTAGAAGAGCTTGCCGGAGGCGGTCAGGAAGATCGACGGGTAGGTCGGGAAGTAGCGGTCCGGTCCCTTGGACCAGGTCTTGTTCTTCGGGTCGTAGATCTCGTTGTCGTTGCCGTTGAGGATCTCCCCGGTGTCGTCCAGGCCCGAGACGGTGACCACCCGCCCGTCTCCCAGCCCGGTGAGCGTCGGGTACCAGCGGGCGTACGCCATGTCGGTGACCTGCTCGTACAGCTCGGTGTCCGGGTTGAACTCGAACGCGGAGCGGATGCCCTGGTACTCCTGCTTGTCCAGGGTCAGCTTGGTGCTCTGCCCGTACAGGTTGTGGGCGTCGACCCCGGCCAGGCCCTTGATCCGGTACTGGGCGGGGGAGTCGGTGACGTAGTCGGCGCCCGCCCCGACCGCCTCGACGAACACGTGCTGCTCGCCGGCGGTGACGACGGTCTGCCGGCCGGAGCCCGTCTTCACCGCGGCCGGGACGGTCACCGGCACGGTGGAGGCGTACTCGCGCCCGTTCGGGCCGACGAAGACGGTGCCCTCGGGGAACGTCCTGGCGCGCTCGGGGCTCTCGTTGCGCACCCGCATGACGCCGGCCGCCTTCTTCACCACGCCCGCCAGCTTCTCGTACCGCTGGGTGCCACCAGCCACCAGGACGCGGCCGTCCGGCAGTGTGGCGTGGCCGCCGCAGAACATGTCGGCCGGGGTGGGGATCAGCTTGTAGGTGTTCTTGGCCGGATCCCAGAGCAGGCTGCGGAAGCTGCCCGCGTCGAAGTGCTTCTCGTCGTTGCCGGAGCCGGCCACGATGAGGACCTTGCCGGTGCGCAGCAGCGTGGCGTGGACGGCGTTGACCCGGAACTCGGCGGGGAGCGTGAGGGTCTGCCAGTGGCCGTACTCCGCCTTGTACTCGGGGCGGTTGATCACGTACTGGTGGTACTGCTGGCCGGCGAAGCCGAGGACGGCGGGCGCGTTCATCCCGGCGACGGTCAGCGCGACGGTGCTGCCGAGGGCGAAGCGCTTGGTCCGGCCGGTCTTGTGGATCTTCACGGTGGTTGGTCCCCTCGTGAGGTTCGGGAGCTCGTGAGGTTCGGCGGTTCGGGGGGCGGGGGTTCGGGGGTTTGGGGTTCGGGGGTGCTTGAGCTTCGGAGGTCCGGGGTGCGTGCGGGCTCGTGGCTCGGGCTCAGCGGGTGGTGGTGCGCTCGGCCCGGTCGGGTGTCGCGGGGGTGCCCGGCGGTGCGGCCGGGCCGGTCCGGGGGTCGCGGGCGTGCCGGGGGCGGCGCTTCTCCAGGACGACCCTCGGGGCCGCCGCCGGACCGCCGGTGACGGTGAGCGTGGCCGTGGGCCGGGTGCGTCGGCGGCGGACGGCGTCGCCGGCCAGCACCAGGATCGGCAGCACGGTCAGGACCAGGGCGATCCAGGCCCAGGTGCGCATCGCGACGTGGTCGTAGCCGGTGAAGAAGGAGGCCGCTATCGCGCCGCCGAACACCAGCGTCCAGAACAGGTGGAAACGGAAGGTGCTCACCCGGTCCGCGCTGGCCGAACGGCCCTTCGGCGTCACCACGAAGCGGCTGCGCCGCCGCAGCAGCGCCTGCACCAGCGAGGCCGCGTAGACCGGACCGCAGAGCGCCGACATCAGCATGCCCGCCACCCCGGAGGAGCCGGCCGGCTCGTGCGGGCTCACGTTGTGCTTGCGGTTCCAGGTGTAGAGCAGCAGTTGGAGCGCGGCGGCGTCGCTGTACAGCATCATCCAGATCTCGGAGGACACGTGGACGCCCGAGGCGCCGAACACCAGGTAGAGCACGCTGGACAGGCCGCCGAGCAGCCAGGTGAGCGCCGCCATCGGGTAGAAGCCCACCATCAGCGAGTAGTTGAGCAGCCGCCCGGGTGACAGCCGCCAGAGCACCCGCCAGTACTGGGTGAGCAGGGTCTCGTAGGTGCCGCGGCTCCAGCGCAGCTGCTGGGAGAAGAAGTCGGTCCAGGAGGACGGGCCCTCGCCGACCGCGAGCACGTCCGGGGTGTACACGGACTTCCAGCGTTCACCGGTCTCGGCGTTTCGGCTCCGGTGGAACTCCAGGCCGGTCGCCATATCCTCCGTGATGGAGTCGTACAACCCGCCGATCGACTGGAGTGCGCGGATTCTGACGGCATTGTTGGTGCCGACGAACATGGGCGCGCCGTAACGGTTTCCGGCGCGCTGGATGAGTGCGTGGAAGAGGTACTGCTGGCTCTCGGAGAATTTGGTGACGGCCGATCCCGAGCTGCGGTAGTTCCCGTACACCTGGGGTCCGACCACGAATGCCACGTCGGGGTCGCGGAAGTAGCCGAGCATCCGCTCGCAGAAGTCCGGCAGCGGGACGTGGTCGGTGTCGACCGAGACCCAGAAGTCGTAGTCGTCGCCGTGCGCCTGCAACCAGGCGTTGTAGTTGCCGTGCTTGGTTCCGGTGCGGAACCGGCCCTTGGGCTGGTTCCAGTGCGGGCGGCCGAAGCGGCTGAAGTGGCGGACGCCCAGCTCGGTGCAGAGCGTCTGCATCGCAGGATCGTTTCCCTCGTCCAACAGCCAGACGTCGTACGGACCGTCGTGCCGGACGGCGCGTGCCGCGACCAGCGTGGCCCGCACCATCTCCGCCGGCTCCTTGCCCGGTACGCAGGTGGTGACGAACGCGACCCGGGTGCCGGATTCCGGCGTCACCGGTATCGGATCGCGGGCGACGAGCGTGGCGTGGGTGTTGGACACGACGTTGACCAGCCGGAACACCTCGACCACGGCGATGATCCCGATCATCACCTTGTCGCCCAGCAGCACCAGGGCGTGCGTCTCGCCGGGACGGTCCGGCCAGTGCTCCGGCAGCAGCAGCCACACCAGCAGCACCACCTCCACCAGCGGGGCCGCCACCATCAGCAGGGCGGCGCGGAGCCGGTGCGGCTCGCGGCGCAACAGGCTGCGGTACCGGACGCGGTAGGGGGCGGTGGGTGCGGGCACGGGGGTGGGGGTGGCCTGTTGTGCGGCCTGTTGCGTGGCCTGCTGCGTGGACTGTTGCCAGGCCTGCTGCGCGTGCCACGGTGTCGGCGGGGTGCCGTGGTCGGCGGGTTCGGGCCGGTAGACGCCGCCGCCGAGGTCCTCGTCCTCGTCCGGGTCGTGCGCCGGGCCGGCCAGTCGGCTGAAGTGGCCGTAGTCGTACGGGGCTTCGGGCACGGGAACGGCGGCCAGGTCGTCGTCGAGCCGCCGCCCGGCGCCTCGCCCGCGGGCCGTCCCGGCGTCCTTCTGTCGCGCGAACGGCATGGTCATCGTCTGCTCCCCCGGCCGGGGCCGACCGTGGCGGCGGGCCCGTTGGTGCGTGTTCGGACCGGGGGTATGCGATCCGCCGTCCCGTGGCGCGCCTGGCCGGCCGCGTTCGGCGGGGCTGGTCCGCTCCCCCCGGAGCCTTGCTTCGCCTTGCCTCTTGCCTCTTGCCTCGAAAGCCGTCCCGGTGGAACACCGCCCGGTCGACCGCCGTGTTTCCAAGCGGTTTCCGGGCCGTCATTCGCGTCGTGCGTCCGCATGCGCCGGTGGGCGTTTGCGAGCGGAATTCATTGCGCGCCTGCGGGGGGACTTCGCATGCGGATCCCGGTGCGCTCCCGGCTTCCCCTCCGGGCACGCGGGATCCATGGCGCCCCCAACTCTCCCGGAGGGCAACCGTGATCGCAACCGATCCGGGAAATGATCACCGCGCAAGCATGAAGATCCTACGGTTCCCGGCCAATCCGGACTGCGGTGGTGCTAATGCAACGAATTTCGGCGGGCGCGGGCGCGGGCGCGGGCGCGGGCGCGGTGGCGGTGGCGGTGGCGGTGGCGGTGGCGGTGGCGGGCGCGGTGGCGTCGGCGTGGCGTCGGCGGGGTGTGGATGCGGGGCGTCGATGCGCGGCGCCTCCGGGGCAAAGCGAACGGCCGGACCTCCCCGACGGGAGGTCCGGCCGCTGGCGCTGAGCGGGGCCGGCGCGTCCGGCCCGGCCGGCTCGGTCCGGTCCGGTCAGAGCGGTGGAAGGAGAACGGCGCCCGTCGCGGCCTGGACGTCCGCGAACCCCGTGCCCGGGGCCGTCTCCACCACGCGCAGCCCGTCCGGCGTCACGTCGACCACGGCCAGATCGGTCACGATCCGGTCCACAACTCCGCGCCCGGTGGCGGGAAGTGAGAGCTCATCGACGATCTTCGGGGAGCCGTCCCGGGCGGTGTGCTCCATGACCACGATCAGCCGGCGGGCCCCGTGCACGAGGTCCATCGCGCCGCCCATGCCCTTGACCATCGTGCCGGGGATCATCCAGTTGGCGAGGTCGCCTGCGGCCGAGACCTGCATGGCGCCGAGCACCGAGACGTCGATCCGGCCGGCCCGGACCATGCCGAAGGAGAAGGCGGAGTCGAAGTACGAGGCGCCGGGGGCGACCGTCACCGTCTCCTTCCCGGCGTTGATCAGATCGGGGTGCTCCGTGCCCTCGACCGGGTACGGGCCCACGCCCAGGACGCCGTTCTCCGAATGCAGCACCACCTCGACGCCCGGCGGGAGGTGGCTGGGGATCAGCGTGGGCAGGCCGATGCCCAGGTTCACGTACTGGCCGTCGCGCAGTTCGCGGGCGGCCCGGGCGGCCAGGGCGTTGCGCGGGTCGAGCCCGGGCTGCGGGCGGTGGGCGGCCCGCGGGGTGGGAGCGGTCTGCGGGATGGGGGCGGGGGAACGGGTGCTGGTCGGGGTGGACATCGGTTCAGGCCTCCTGGAGCGCGGGGCGGACGGTCCGGCGCTCGATGCGGCGGTCCGCGGGATCGGCGGACACCACCCGGTCCACGTACACGCCGGGCAGGTGCACGGCGTCCGGGGCGAGTTCGCCCGGCTCGACGATCCGGTCCGCCTCGACCAGGGTGATCCGGCCCGCCGTCGCGCAGAGCGGGTTGAAGTTGCGGGCGGCGGCGTGGAACACGCAGTTCCCGTGCCGGTCCGCCACCTCGGCCCGGACCAGCGAGAAGTCCGCCGTGATCGCCTCCTCCAGCAGGTACCGGCGGCCGCCGAACTCCCGGACCTCCTTGGCCGGTGAGGCCAGCGCCACCGAGCCGTCCGCCGCATAGCGCCAGGGCAGCCCGCCCTCCTCGATCTGGGTGCCGACCCCGGCCGGGGTGTAGAACGCCGGGACGCCGGCGCCGCCGGCCCGCAGCCGCTCGGCCAGCGTGCCCTGCGGGGTCAGTTCCACCTCCAGCTCGCCGGAGAGGTACTGCCGGGCGAACTCCTTGTTCTCGCCGACGTACGAGGACGTCATCCGGGCGATCCGGCCCGCCCGCAGCAGCAGGCCGAGCCCCCAGTCGTCCACCCCGCAGTTGTTCGAGACCACCTGCAGGCCGGTGGTGCCGGTGTCCGCCAGGGCGCCGATCAGGGTGCTCGGGATGCCGCAGAGGCCGAAGCCGCCGACGGCCAGCACCGCGCCGTCGGGGATGTCCCCGACCGCGTCGGCGGGGGAGTCCAGGACCTTGTCCAAGGGATCACCTCGTGAGGAGTGGGATACGGGAGAGGGCGTGCTCGGGGGAGGGCTCGGTGGAGGGCCCGGCGGGAGGGCCCGGCGGGAGGGCCGCCGGGCGGGAAGGCCCGGCAGCAGCCGCCGGACGGCTGCCGAGCCCTCCACCGTCACAGAGCCCCTCCACCGTCACCGGGCGCGGGCCGCCGCAGCCATGGCGGCCGCAGCCATGGGTTGATGCGGGCCCGTGTCGGCCGGCCACACCCGGGTGCCCGGGGAACGGTGCCGCCCGGGTGGTATGTCGGGCAGGGCCACATCGCGGCGGGCTGATGCGTCGTCCAGCCACATGTCGCCAGTCCCACCGCACACCTACGGTTCCGGCATCCACCCCGCCGCACCCTCAGGAGTCGGTCACCATGCGCAGCTCGACAGCCCCCACCCGGACCGCCTCCGGCGCCCGCCCGGGGGAGACCCTGACCGGCGGCCCGGCCCGGAAGCTCGCCGCCGTCGCGGCGTGCGTCCTGCTCGCCGCGGGCTGCGCCGAGGCCGGCACCGCCGGGACGGCCTCGGCGGGCGGCGGTGGTGCGAAAAGCCCGGTCAAGGTCGGCCTGGTGTACTCCAAGACCGGACCGCTGGCCGCCTACGGCAAGCAGTACCTGGAGGGCTTCAAGGCGGGGCTGAGCTACGCGACCAAGGGCACCGGCGCGGTCGACGGACACAAGATCGAATTCGAGGAGCAGGACGACGCGGGCGATCCGGCCAAGGCGGTGTCCGCCGCCAAGGACCTGATCGGCAAGGGCTACAAGGTCCTGGCCGGCTCCACCGCCTCGGGCGTCGCTCTCCAGGTCGGCCCGATCGCCGCCCAGAACAAGGTGCTCTTCATCAGCGGCCCGGCCGCCGCCGACAAGGTCACCGGCTTGAACAAGTACACCTTCCGTTCCGGCCGCCAGTCCTACCAGGACATCCGCACCGCGGCCTCGTTCATCGGTGACGCCAAGGGCAAGAAGGTCACCGTGCTCGCTCAGGACAACGCCTTCGGGCAGGCCAACGTGGCCGCCGTCAAGGCCGTGCTCGGCGCCCAGGGCGCGACGGTCGACCAGGTGCTCGCCCCGCCGAGCGCCACCGACCTCACCCCGTTCGCCACCCAGGCCAAGACCGCCAAGCCCGATCTGCTGTTCGTCGCCTGGGCCGGCGACACCTCCTCCGCCCTGTGGACGGCGCTCAACCAGCAGGACGTGTTCGCCGACACCAAGGTCGTCACCGGCCTGGACCTGGCCGCCTCCTATCCGCTGTTCGGCCCGGCGGCCGAGAAGATCTCCTTTCTGAACCACTACTTCGGCGGTGCCGCCGGCACCCCGGTGGAGAAGGCCATGGACGAGGCCGTCACCGCCGCCGGCGGGAAGACCGACATCTTCACGCCCGACGGCTTCACCGCCGCTCAGTTGATCGTGCGCGCCGCCGAGGCCAACCACGGCTCCACCGATGACACGTCAGCGCTGGTCAAGGCGCTGGAGGGCTGGAGCTTCGACGGGGTGAAGGGGCGCACCACGGTGCGCGCCGAGGACCACGCCCTCCTCCAGCCGATGTTCCAGGCACGGCTGACCGGGACCGGGGCCGCCGCCAAGCCCTCGGTGGAGAAGGCCCTGACCGCGGACGAGGTGGCGCCCCCGGTCGCCCCGATGGCGGGCTGATCCCGATGCCCGCTCCCACTGCCCCCGCTCCTTCCTCATCCGGTTCCTCGTGCAGTCCTTCGGCCACAGCCCCAGCCGCCCCGGTGTTGCGGCTGGACGGACTGGGCTGGTCCGTCCGCGGGGTGCCGATCGTCGAGGACGTCTCCTTCTCGGTCGGCGAAGGCGAGTTCATTGCCTTCATCGGGCCCAACGGCGCCGGCAAGACCTCCCTCTTCAACCTGATCTCCGGCATCTATCCGGCGAGCCACGGCAGTCTCCACCTCGACGGTGTGGACGTCACCGCCGAGGCCGTGCACGCCAGGGCGCGCCGCGGCCTCGGCCGGACCTTCCAGACCTCCTCCCTCTGGCCGGGGATGACGGTCGCCGACCACATCCGACTGGCCGCCCAGGCGGCGGCCGGACCGCGCGCCTCGTACCGGCTCTGGCGCCGCGCCGACCGGCACCGGGAACAGCTGGCCGAGACCCTCCACCGCACCGAACTCACCCACCGCGCGGACACCTTGGCGGGCGCGCTCTCGCACGGCGAGAAGCGCAAACTGGAACTGGCCGTCCTCCTCGTCTCCGATCCGCGGCTGATTCTGCTGGACGAGCCGATGGCCGGGGTCAGCGCCGAGGAGGTGCCGGCCCTCACCGAGCTGATCCGGTCCGTGCACCGCGATCTGGGCCGGACCGTCCTCATGGTCGAGCACCACATGGACGTCCTGCTCGGGCTGGCCGACCGCCTCGCGGTGATGCACCACGGCATGCTGCTCGCGCTGGACACCCCCGAGGCCGTGATGGCCGACCCGACCGTGCAACGGGCCTACCTGGGTGAGGCGCTGTGACCTCCTCTCCACTCTCCTCGCCCGTCCCGGCCGCTGCCTCCGCGGCCGCGCCCACGCCTCCTGCCGCCCCTCTCCTCTCCGTTCGCGATCTGCGGGTGGTCATCGACGGGCTGCACATCCTGCACGGTGTCGACCTCGACGTGGCCCCCGCCGGGGTCACCGCGCTCCTCGGCCGCAACGGCGCAGGAAAGACCACCACCGTCAAGGCCGTAATGGGCCTGGTGCCGCGCGCCGGAAGCGTTCGTTTCTCCGGTGCCGAACTCGCTTCCCTTCCCACGCATCTGGTGGTCCGTCACGGAATCGGCTATGCGCCCGAGGATCGGGGGATCTTCGCCGGCCTGACGGTCGCCGAGAACCTCCGCCTCGCCGAGCGCGGCGTCCGGGGCGGGGTCGAGGCGGACGAGCCGAACTATCCGCTCGTCCACGAGCTCTTCCCCGAACTCAAGCAGCGGGCCGGCCAGTTGGCCGGGACGCTCTCCGGCGGCCAGCAGCAGATGGTGGCGATAGGCCGGACGCTGCTCAACCGCAACCGGTTGATCATCGCCGACGAGCCCACCAAGGGCCTGGCGCCGAAGATCGTGGCCGAGGTGGCCGAGGTGCTGGCGCGAGCGGCTGAGGCCGTGCCCGTTCTCCTGGTCGAGCAGAACCTCGCCCTCGTCCGACGGCTTGCCGGCACCTGCGCCGTCCTGGCCGACGGCCGCACCGCCCACCGGGGCGACACCGCCGAGCTGTTGGCCGACGAGGAAGCCGCCCGTCGCCTGCTCGGCGTCGGCTCCCATCACCCGCTCGCCGGCGGACCCCGGCCCGCCGCTTCTCCGGCCACCCCTGTCGTCACCGCGGAGGTGAAGCCCTGATGGACACCATCGTCCTCCTCTCCTGTACCGGACTCGGTCTTGGTGCGCTGTACTTCCTGGTCGCCTCCGGTCTGTCCTTGATCTTCGGTCTGATGGACGTGCTCAACTTCGCGCACGGCGCCCTGCTCTCCATCGGCGCCTACGCCACCTGGTGGGCCGGTACCGAGGCCGGTCTCTCCTTCTGGCTCGCGGTGCCGTTCGGCACCCTGGTCGGAACGGCCGTGGCCGTCCTGCTGGAGCTCTTCCTGATCCGCCCGCTCTACAGCCGGCCGCGCGATCAGATCCTCGCCACCGTCGGCGTCGGGCTCGCCGTACCCGCCCTCCTGATGGGGGTCTGGGGCGCGGACGCCCGCCCCTTCCCCCAGCCGGCCGTGCTCTCCGGCACCTGGCACGTGCTCGGTGCGACCGTCCCGGTCAACCGCTTCGTGCTCGTGGCCGCGGCCGCGCTGCTGCTGCTCACTCTTCGGTTGTTCCTCGCCCGTACCCGCTACGGGCTGATCGTCCGGGCCGGCGTCGAGGACCGGGCGATGGTCACGGCGCTCGGCATCGACGTCCGGAAGGCGTTCACCCTCGTCTTCGCCATCGGCGGGGCGGCCGCCGCGCTCGGCGGCGCCCTCGGTGGCTTCTACTTCGGTTCGGTCAATCCCGGCCAGGGGACCGGCCTGCTCATCTTCGCCTTCGTCGTCGTGGTGATGGGCGGCATGGGCTCCGTGACCGGGGCCGCCGTCGCCTCGGTGGGCGTCGGCCTCGTGCAGCAGTTCGCCAACTACTACACCGGCGCCGGGCTCGGCGACCTCTCGGTCGTCGTCCTGCTCGCCGTGCTGCTTCTCGTCCGACCCCGTGGACTCACCGGGAGGCTCGCGTGAGCGCCGAAACTCCGATCACGAGCACCGGTGGCCCCGCGGCCGACCGCAGCGCCGCCACCTTGGCAGGGGGGACTGACACCAGCCCTGCCAAGACCGCCATGGTGGCAGAGGGGACTGACACCAGCTCTGCCGACACCGTCACTGTGGCAAGGGGGACTGACACCAGCCTTGCCGAGACCCATTGTGAACACACGACCGATCGCGGCGCCATCCCTCGAACAGGTGATTCAGTCACTAATCGCTGGACACCGATGCACAGAGCGCTACGCTGGTGGCCGATCGCCCTGCTGATCACGCTCCTTGTCGCCCCATACAGTGCGCTTCCCATCCCGGGGCTGCTCGACGGCCCGCTCGGCAGCCCCGGCAGCCTGCAACTGCTCGCCCTGTGCCTGCTCTACGGGGCCCTCGCCTCCGGTTACGACCTCCTGCTCGGCCGTACCGGACTGCTCTCCTTCGGCCACGCGCTCTACTTCGCGACCGGCCTCTACGCCACCGACCTCGGCATGCTGGAACTGCGACTGCCGTTCGCCGCCGCGGCGGTCTTCGGTGTCGCCTGCACCGTCGCGCTGGCCCTGCTGCTCGGCTCGGTCAGCCTCCGCGTCACCGGCATCGGCTTCTCCATGGTCACCCTCGCCTTCGCCCAGGCCGGCGCGATCCTCGTCCAGCGCAACCCCGGTGGCGTCACCGGTGGCGAGGAGGGCCGCTCCGCCCCGGCCGACCTGCTGCCCTCCGGCCTGCTCGGGATCGAGAACACCGCCAACCTCTACTGGATCGCCGTCGGCTACCTGGTGCTGACGGTCGCCGTGGTCCACTGGGCCGTCAACTCGCCGACCGGCCGGGTCTGGGAGGGCATCAAGGAGAACGAGCGCCGGGTCGAGGTGCTCGGACTGCGGCCCTACGGCTACAAGTTGGTCGCCTTCGTGCTGGCCGGCGGCCTCGCCGGGCTGGGCGGGGTGGTCTACCTGCTGCTGACCGGCGGCGCCACCCCGCAGGCGGCCGGCTCCGATGCCACGCTCGCCCTGCTGGTGATGGTGGTGCTCGGCGGCTCGGGGACCCGCTGGGGCCCGCTGCTCGGCGGTGTCCTCTACACCTGGGCCGGCCACCGGCTCGGTGACCTCGCCAACTCGACGACGATCGCGGACCTGCCCGCGGTCCTGCGGGTGCCGCTCTCCCAACCCCTGTTCCTGCTGGGCACTCTGTTCGTCGCGGTGGTCTACCTGCTGCCCGGCGGCCTGGCTAGACTGCCTGCCCGCATCCGCGCCGCCCGATCCGCCCGTGCGGTCCGCACCCCGGCCGCCGTCCGGACCGCCCGTCCCACCGGAGGTACCCCCGCGTGAGCCAGCCGCCCCTGAAGCCCGAGGAGTTGACCGTCGCCGTGCCCGGCGGGGAGCTGGCGGTCCTGCGCTGGCCCGCCGCCGAACCGGGCGCCCCGACGGTCGTGGCGGTGCACGGCATCACCGCCAACGGCCTCGCCTGGTACGAGGTCGCCCGCCGGCTCGCCGGCCGGGTCACCCTGCTCGCGCCCGACCTGCGGGGGCGCGGCGGCAGCCGTGCGGTCGCCGGACCGTACGGACTGGCCCGGCACGCCGACGACGTGGCCGCGCTGATCACTGCCCTCGGCACGGGCCCGACCACCGTGGTCGGCCACTCGATGGGCGCCTGGGTCACCGCCCTGGCCGCCGTCCGGCACCCGGAACTCGTCCGCCGGGTGCTGCTGGTGGACGGCGCGCTGACCTTCCCGCTGCCGGAGGGCGTCCGCGAGGAGGACGCGCTGGCCGCGGTGCTCGGCCCCGCGCTGGCCCGGCTGTCGATGACCTTCCCGGACCGGGACGCCTACCGGGAGTTCTGGCAGCGGCACCCGGCCTTCGGGACGGCGTGGTCGGCGGGGATCGACGCCTACACCCAGCGCGACCTGGTCGGCGCCGAGCCCGAACTGCGCTCCTCCTGCGTGCTGGAGGCCGTGCAGACCGATGGTGCCCAGGTCCTGCTGGACCGGGACGCGGCCACCGCCGTGCACCGGCTGCCCTGCCCGGCCGAACTGCTCTGGGCCGAGCGCGGCCTGCTCGACGAGCCCCAGGGTCTCTACGACCACCAGCGGATCGGGCTGGCCGGGCTGGACCAGGCCCGGGTGCCGGCCTCGCTCGTGCCGGACACCAACCACTACTCGATCCTCTGGGGCGAGACGGGGGCCGAGCGCATCGTCCGCGGCCTGCTCGCGGACGCGACCGCCGCGGGGTAGCGGGCCCGGCTCCGACGACGGCGGCCGGCGGGGTCCGTCCACCCCGCCGGCCGCACCCGGCTCAGTCGGCCCCGTCTCAGCCCGCGGTGCCGAGGAAGGTCTCCCAGCCGCCGCTCGGCGCCTGGCCGACGTTGAGCGTGCGCAGCTTGCGCAGGGTGGACTGGTCCTGCACCTCCAGCCACTCGACCAACTGCCTGAAGGAGACCAGCCGGACATCCGGCTTGCCCGCGATGGTCTTGAGGGTCTCCTCGACGGCGTCCATGTAGATGCCGCCGTTCCACTGCTCGAAGTGGTTGCCGATGAAGAACGGCGCACGGTTGCTGTTGTAGGCGCGGTCGAAGCCGGCCAGGTAGGAGTCCTTGGCCTGGGTGCGCCAGTCGTTGTACTTGGACGGGTCGCCCTTGGTGCTGCCCGCGGACTGGTTGGCCAGGATGTTGTAGTCCATCGACAACACCTGGAAGGTGTGCCCGGGGAACGGGATGGACTGCAGCGGGAAGTCCCAGACCTTGCCGTCCTGCACCTTCTGCGGCCATATCTGAAGGCCGCCGGAGGAACTGGCGTCGTACTTCCAGCCCAGCTTCGCGACGGTCGGCAGGAGCGCCTTCTGCCCCTCCAGACAGGGGGTGCGGCCGCCGATGAGCTCCTTCTTGTAGTCGAAGGGGAGCGGGTCGACGTCGGTGAAGCCGGTGTTGGTCCGCCACTGGGTCACGAAGCCGATCGCCTGGTCGATCTCGCTCTGCCAGTCCTCCGGGGTCCACATGTTGACCCCGTTCTTGTCCGGGCGGCTGGAGCAGAAGTGCCCGTTGAAGTGGGTGCCGATCTCGTGCCCGGCCAGCCAGGCCTGGCTGACGAGCTTGAGCGTGCTCTTGACCGCGCCGTCCGACAGGTACGGGATGTCGGAGGCGCCGACCGAGTGCTTCGGCGGGTGGTACAGGTCGGCCTTGCCCTTGGGCAGGGCGTAGATCCCGGAGAGGAAGAAGGTCATCGTGGCCTTGTACTGCTCCGCCAGCTTGAGGAAGCGGGGGAACTGGCCGTCGTCCGTGCCGCCCGCGCCGTCCCAGGAGAACACCACGAACTGCGGCGGCCGCTCGCCGGGCTTGAGCTTCTCGGGCTTCGGCTGGTTCGGCTGCGGGCCGGTGTCGGCGTTGGAGCCGTCGCCGATCGGAGTGCCCTTGGGCACCCCGGTCTTGGTCGGATCGGCGGTGCCCGCCGCAGTGGTGCCCGGGCTGCCGCCGGACGTGGGGGAGGAGGAGTTCTGGCTCGAACCGGATCCGCTGCTGGAACAGGCCGCGACCGCGCCGAGGGCCGCGGTCGCAGCGGTCGCACTGAGCACCGTCCTGCGCGAGATGCTGGTCATGGTCTCCCCTGGGTGCCGATGCCGGTGGTGAGGGCGGCCCAGGGCCGCACCGGTCAAATCGGGCAATTGATGAATTTTCCGCCGTTAGCATGCCATGTGGCCGCAGCGGCCTCCAAGGCCGCCGACCCTCTACGACAGCCAACACGTCAGCGGTACCGGGCTGGGCTGCAATGATTCGTCGTCTGTTGCCGTCCTGTGACGCTTCGCTCCTCGCGCCGCCAGGGGAGTACGGTACCGCCGGTCCGGCGGGGCCGGTCGGAGTTCGTCAGCGCTCGGTACGGCTCGTCGCTCGTCCGGGCAGATCGCGCCCATTCACGGGGACACGGCGGGGAGTGGCCGGGGTGCCTGGGGCGTCTGGGGCCGGGGACGCGGGCCGAGGCGCAGTGGTCAGAGCGCGGCCAGCCGCCGGGTGCGGCGCACTATTCGCGCGATCGCGGTGCTGACGATGGTGGCCGCGGTGCAGGAGACCGCCAGGCTCAGCCAGGCGGTGTCGAACCAGTGGCTGTTCAGCCAGCCCAGCGTCACGATGTAGGCGGCCCAGACCAGAGCCGCCAGTGCCGACCAGTGCAGGAAGCGGTGCGGGTGGGCGGGGGAGTGGCCGATGGCCACGTCCAGGACGGTCCGCCCGGCCGGGACGAACCGGGCGACCACCACCATGGCCGCGGCCGCCCCGTGGGGGCGTTCGACCAGGGCCTGTTGGACCCGGGTCACGCTGGCCGCCAGTTTCGGGCGGCGGGCGAGCCGGCGCTGGAGCGTCGGGGCGCCGCGTCGGGCGAGGTGCAGCAGGAGGAGGTCGCCGAGGAACGAGGCCACCGCCACGCCCAGGCCGAGCAGCACCGGGGCGCCGTCGATCCGCGCGGTCTTGAGCACGGCCAGGATGACCAGTGTCCCGCTGGGGATGAAGGGCAGGAGGGCGTCTCCGAGTACGGCGAAGAGCGCCAGGGCGCAGATCCACGAGGATCCGATCGCCGCCACGAAGTTCAAGGCCTGTACTCCCTCCACGCCGCCCGGGGGAGCAGGTGGCTGCTGAGGTCAACGCTAGCGCCTCGACTTTTCATGCCATGAAGCACCCCGGTATGCCGCGGGTCACAGGCCCGGCCCCGACCTGCGCAAAGGCGCGAGCCCCCGGAGCGGGGTGCCGCTCCGAGGGCTCGCGGGGATCGCTCGGCGCTGGCCCAGCCCGGCGATCTTGCCGGCGGAACGCGGATCCCGTTGGGTGATCCGCTCCTGGTCACCAGCCTGCCGGACGCCGACCGCCGGTTGCGAGCCCTCCGCCTGGCGACTTCCGGCGCTGGCGTGAAGTCGCCACACGTGTTCGTCCGCTGGCTCTCCGTCATCCGAATGGTCGGTCGGCGGCCTCGTGCCGGGCCGCGCTTGCCCGCGCCGATCGGGGCCGGATCGGGGCCGGATCGGGGCCGGCACACGGACCGGTCGGGGCCGGTGCGTGGGCCGGAACGCGGGAACAGCCAGCCCGGCGCGATGGTTGACCCCGGTCGGCAGCAGCGACCGCCGGGCCACCCGAGACCCGCGGTCACCCAGCAGGGTCGGCTCAGGAAGAGCCAGAAGGGCGGACGGCATGACCACCGAGGAGCACCAGGAGCACCGGACCGAACCGCGGACCGGCGCGGCGATCCGGGGCACCGCCCGCGGCACGGCGCCCGCCCCGCTCTCCATCCTCGACCTGGCCACCGTGGGCGTCGGCTACACCCCCGCCGAGGCCCTGGCCGCGACCACCGCACTGGCCCGCAACGCCGAGCGGTGGGGCTACCACCGCTTCTGGGTGGCCGAGCACCACGGCATGCCCGGAGTGGCCAGCTCCACCCCGGCCGTCCTGCTCGCCCACCTCGGGGCCAACACCACGACGCTGCGGCTGGGCTCGGGCGGGGTGATGCTCCCCAACCACGCCCCGCTGGCCATCGCCGAGCAGTTCGGCCTGCTGGAGGCCCTGCACCCCGGCCGGATCGACCTGGGGCTCGGCCGCGCCCCAGGCACCGACCCGGCCACCGCCCGGGCGCTGCGCCGCGGTCTCGCCGAGGGCGCCGACGACTTCCCGCAGCAGCTCGCCGAGCTGACCCACTTCCTCGACGGCGACTTCCCCTCCGGCCACCCGTACGCCCAGCTGACCGCCGTCCCGCAGGGCGACGGGCGCCCGCCGATCTGGCTGCTCGGCTCCTCCGGCTTCAGCGCTCAGCTGGCCGGCCGGCTCGGCCTGCCGTTCGCCTTCGCCCACCACTTCAGCAGCGTCAACACCATCCCGGCGCTCGACCTCTACCGGGCGTCCTTCCGCCCCTCCGCGGTGCTCGCCGAGCCGTACGCGCTGATCGGTGTGAGTGCGGTCGCCGCCGAGGACGAGGGCGCGGCCCGTCGCCTCGCCCGCTCCGCGGCGCTCGGCATGCTTCGGCTGCGGCGCGGCAACCCCGGCCCGATCCCCACCCCGGAGGAGGCCGAGGCCCACCCGTACAGCCTGGCTGAGGCGGAGTTCATCGACAGCTGGCTCGACAACGTGGTGCTCGGCGCCCCGGGCGAGGTCGCGGAGGGACTGGAGGCCCTGCGCAAGCGGACGGGGGTGGACGAGCTGATGGTCACCTCGCACATCCACGGCCACGAGGCCCGGCTCCGCTCCTACGGCCTGATCGCCGAGGCGTACGGCCTGACGGCGGAAGTCTGACCGCGGAAGTCTGACGGTCGAGGTCCGAATGCGGGAGGCCTGAACGACGAGGCCCGGCCGCCGAACCCGCAGCGGGACCCCAGCCCGCAGCGGACCCCGCCCCGGTCAGCGACCGGTGTCCGGACCGGGGCGGCCCTCGCGGAGTATGGCGGCGACCAGCTCGGCTTCGCCCGGCCGGGCGAAGTACCAGCCCTGGGCGGTGTCGCAGCCGGTCAGCCGCAGCCGTTCGGCCTGCGCGGCGCTCTCGATGCCCTCGGCGGTGACGGTCAGGCCGAGGGTGTGGGCCAACTGCACCATCGCGCCCACGATCTGCTCGTCGGCGTCGCTGCGGCGGGAGCCGAGTTCGGAGGGTTCCGAGGGGTTCGTCGCCGGGGCCGGGTCGCGGAACCCCTCGATGAAGGTGCCGTCGAGCTTCAGGACGTGCACCGGCAGCCGGGAGAGGTAGGCCAGGTTGGAGTAGCCGGTGCCGAAGTCGTCGATCGCGATCCGCACGCCCATGTCCGCGAGCGCCTGCAGCGCCTGCAACGGTCGTCCGCCGGGGCCGAGCAGGGCGCTCTCGGTGATCTCCAGTTGGAGCAGCCGGGCCGGCAGTCCGGTGCGTTCGAGGGCGCGGGCGACGTCGGCGACCACGTCGGAGTCCCAGATCTGGCGGGCGGCCAGGTTGACGCTCACGAAGGTCTCGGTCTCGGGGAACTCGGTGAGCCACTGCCGGGCCTGGCGGCAGGACTCCTCCAGCACCCAGGTGCCGAGCGGCACGATCGCGCCGGTCTCCTCGGCGAGCGGGATGAAGCGGTCCGGCGAGAGCGTCCCGTAGCGGGGGTGGCGCCAGCGGACGAGGGCCTCCGCGCCGTGGACGGCGCCGTCGGCCAGGCCGACCAGCGGCTGGTACTCGATGGTGAACTCGCCGCGCTCCAGGGCGGGCCGCAGTGCGGTGGCGAGGAGTTGGCGGGTCAGCTGGTGGGCGCCGCGGGCCGGGTCGTAGAGGGTCCAGCGGGCGCGGCCGTCGGCCTTGGACCAGTAGAGCGTGGCGTCGGCGTCCTTGACCAGGTCGGTCGGGGTGGTCTCGTGCACGGACCGTTCGACGACACCCACGCTGGCCGTGATGACCAGCCGGTGTCCGGCGACGTCGAAGGGGCGTTCCAGCTCCTGGAGGATCCGGGCGGCGAGGTCGGTCAGTTGGTCGCTGCCCCGGCTGTCGGTGACCAGGACGGCGAACTCGTCACCGCCCATCCGGGCCACCAGGTGGGCGTCGTGCCCGGAGAACCCGCGGCGCAGCCGGGTGGCGACGGCGATCAGCAACTGGTCGCCGATGTGGTGGCCGAGCGTCTCGTTGATCGCCGCGAAGCCGTCGAGGTCCAGGTAACAGACGCCGACCCGGCGCCCGTCCGCCGGCGCGAGGACGGTGTCGGTGATGTCGGTGGCGCCTGAGGCTTCGGCGGTCTCGGTCGCCTCGGTCGCCTCGGCGGTCTCGGCGGTCTCGGCGGCCGTGAGGCAGGCGGCGTCGAGCCGTTCGAAGAAGGACGTCCGGTTGGGCAGCCGGGTCAGCGGGTCGTGCAGGGCCTGGTACTCCAGGCGGTCGCCGAGCCGGCGCTGCTCGGTGATGTCCTCCACCAGCGCGAGGGTGTAGAGCGGCTGGCCGGCGCCGTCCCGGATCAGCGAGACGGTGACCTTGCTCCAGACGGTGCGGCCCTCGCGGTGCTTGAGCTGCTTCTCCACGCGGAACCGCTCCCGCCCGCCGTGGACGAGTTCGGGGAAGAGCCGGTGCGGCATGCCCTCCGGGTCGATGATCTCGTGCAGGTGGGTGCGGACCAGTTCGCCGACGCCGCGTCCGATCAGGGCGGCGAAGGCGGGGTTGACCTCGATGATCCGGTCCTCGGGGTCGATCAGGGCCATCCCGATGACCGCGTCGCAGAAGGCGGCCCGGAAACGGGATTCGCTGGCCCGCAGCGCGGCCAGCAACCGGTCGGTCCCGCCGTTCTCCTGGCCGGGGCCGTCGAGGGCGCTCCGGTGCGTGCCGTCGGTCAGCGGCGCCGAGCAGGTGGGGCAGAGCAGCATCCCGGGGTCGTCCAGCACGGTTCCCGCCGCACTCGCCGCACTCGCCGCACCGACGGCCCGGGCGCCGGCCGCGACAGCGGCAACGGTCGTGACGGAACCGATGGCGCCGGCCGAACCGGCCGAACCAACGGGACCGGCCGAACCAACGGGACCGACCGAACCGATGGTGCTGATGTCCGGGCCCAGAAGGGGTGTTGTGAGGTGACGGTGGTGCGGTGTTTCCTCGTGCCGCACGCCTGGGTGGTGTGCGTCGGCCCCCTCGTTCTGGCCCGGCACGGCATGCTCCCGTCCGCTGCTGACGCTGGATGCTGGTCCGGCCGGCCGATCGGGACTCCGGCGGCCGGCTCCGCACTCTGTCGCGGTCCTCGGAGTCGGTCCGGTGCGGGGCGCCCGCCGTGGGGCGCTGTCGCGCGGAGACCCGCGTGAAGAACAGGGCGCTGCGGCCGATCATAGGCCGCGGCGGCAACGCGCGGTGACCGCCGGCAGGGTGATTCGCCCCCTTTGTGATCATGTGCGGCGGTACGTGCAGACGCCCCCGGTGCACATCACATGATGTGCGCCAGGGGCGCGTGCGCCGAGGTCGCGCCCCCGGGCGCCGACCGCGCGCCCGGAGCGCGTCGGGATCCGCCGGAATCCGTCGAGATCCGTCGAGATCCGTCGGGGCGTCAGGCCAGCTTGGCGGTGAGGGTGATGGTGGTGCCGGCAAGCGCCTTGCTGACCGGGCAGTTGGCCTTGGCGTCCTCGGCGGCCTTGACGAAGTCCTCCTCGTCCAGTCCGGGTACCTCGCCGGTGACGGTGAGGTGGATGCCGGTGATGCCGGTGCCGGGCTGGAAGGTGACGTCGGCCTGGGTGTCCAGCTTGACGGGCGGGGTGCCGGCGCCGGTCAGGCCGTGCGACAGGGCCATCGAGAAGCACGCGGAGTGAGCGGCGGCGATCAGCTCCTCCGGGCTGGTCTTGCCGTTGGGCTGTTCGGCCCGGGCCGGCCAGGAGACGGGGTACTCGCCGATTCCGGACGAGGCGAAGGTCACCTGCCCCTTGCCGTCGAGCAGGTTGCCTTCCCAAGCGGTGCGGGCGGTGCGGGTGGTTGCCACGATCGGTACCTCCATTACTGAGGGACTGCTGAGTCGTCACTTCCGGTCATGCGCGCACCAGCCTACGGGGCGGCCCCGGTTCGGCCCGGGGCGCCGGGCGGCGCGGGCGATGTCCGGATTGTGGACGGATCCGCCAAAAGGTGCGGCTCCAGGACGGGGGCCCTGTTAGATTTGCCCGGGCCCGAGCCCGGCCGCCGTACGGCCGGGTGCCCACTTCAGACACCGGGAGCCGCCCCGATGACGGACCACCCCACGACCCCCGAAGCCGGCCTGCCCGAGGGGGTCGACGCCGCCGTGCGGGCGGAGCTGACCAGCCTGCGCGAGAGCATCGACAACATCGACGCCGCGGTGGTCCACATGCTGGCCGAGCGTTTCAAGGCGACCCAGCGGGTCGGCCGGCTCAAGGCCGAGCACAAGCTGCCGCCGGCCGATCCGACGCGGGAGCGGGACCAGATCAAGCGGCTGCGGGAACTGGCCGCCGGGGCCAAGCTGGATCCGGTCTTCGCGGAGAAGTTCCTGACGTTCATCATCGCCGAGGTCATCCGGCACCACGAGGCCATCGCCCGCGCTTGAGAGCACCCCTGAGGGGGTGGCGGTGAGCCGTCGACGACGGCTCCGGCGCCGCCCGGCCCGGACATGTCGGGGGCGGCTAAACGCCGGATTTCGTGAGGCTCCACGGTTGGCGTAGCGTGCAGGTTCCCCCAGCCGGAGAGGTGGAGCAGCGACGATGGCGGTGAACCTGCCCGAAACGCCGAGCGATGCCGGGTCCGGTCCGGCCCCCGTCGCCGGACGCGGCCCCGGTCCTTCCGACGCCCCCGACGTGCCCGGCGGCCGTGCCGAGGCCCGCCGCCGGGCGCGCGGTTCGCGCGGCCGCAAGGACCGGCGGACCGGGCGCCGGCCCAGGCCCTGGTGGATCGAGATCCCGGCGATGGCGGCGGTGGGCCTGGTGGTCGCGCTGCTGATCAAGACCTGCCTGTTCCAGGTGTTCACCATCCCGTCCGGTTCGATGGAGAACACGCTGCGGATCGGCGACCGGGTGGGCGTGAACAAGCTGGCGCCGCTGACCGGCTGGAAGCCGGAGCCCGGACAGCCGGTGGTGTTCAAGGATCCGGGCGGCTGGCTTCCGCCGCAGCCCACCGACTCGAACCCGTTCACCAACGCGGCCAGCTCGGTGCTGAGCTTCGTCGGCCTGGTGCCGCCGAAGGACGACAACTACCTGGTCAAGCGGGTCATCGCGACCGGTGGCCAGACCGTGCAGTGCGCGGGCACCACGCTGACCGTCGACGGGAAGAAGGTCGACGAGCCGTACCTGCACCCCGGCGACGACTCCTGCGCGGGCCTGGACTTCGGGCCGGTGACGGTGCCCTCGGGGCACGTCTGGGTCGAGGGCGACCACCGCAGCGACTCGGCGGACTCCCGCTACCACCAGCGCGGTCCGGGCGGCGGGGCCGTGCCGGTGGGCAACGTGGTCGGGCCGGTGTCGGCCGTGGTGTGGCCGCTCAACCACCTCGACTGGTTCGGTTGGGTCGGCCGCTGACCCGCCGCTCGGCGGCCACCCGCTCCGGAGCATCCGGAGCATCCGGAGCATCCTGAGCGTCCCGGGCGTCCCGAGCATCCCTGGAATCCCCGGTGTCCCCGGTGTCCACAGCGTCCCGGACGTCCGCGACCTCCCCGGCCGCCGACTTGCCGGCCTGCGCCGCGAAGGCGCCGGTCAGCACGAGCAGGCCGCCCGCGATCTGCGGCAGGCCGAGGTGCTCGCCGAGCAGGACCCAGGCCAGCACGGTGGCGACGACCGCCTCCAGGTTGGCCACCACCCCGGCGACCGGGGGCGAGAGGTGCCCGACGGCGATCACGCCGGTCAGGTAGGCGAGCACGGTCGCGATCAGGATCATCCAGGCGGCCGGGAGCAGCGCGGGCAGGGTGTGCCCGTTCATCACCACGGACCCGCCGAGCGTGCTCCAGTCGGCCTGCCAGGGGCGGGTGAAGACGGTGAGCAGGACGGCGCCGATCAGCAGCCCGAACGCGCTGACCGCCAGTGGGTCGACCGGGCGCTCGCCCCGGCGGCCTGCGTCGGCGAGCACGAAGTAGCCGACCTGGCAGCAGGCCGCGCCGAGGGCGAAGAGCACGCCCAGCGCGTCGAAGCTCAGGCCGTTCCAGACCTCCACCACGCAGGCCAGCCCGGCGACCGCGACGCCGCCGCCGATCGCGGCGCCCCGGCTGATCGGCCTGCGCTGGACGAACTTGACGTAGCCGATGAGCAGCGGCGGTCCGAGGTACTCGATGAGCAGGGCGACGCCGACCGGGATGCGGGAGATCGCCGCGAAGTAGCAGGCCTGGACGCCAGCCACGGCGAGCAGGCCGAAGCCGATCAGCAGGCCGGGCCGGCGCAGGACGGCGTCCCGGTGGCGGTAGGCGATGGGGAGCAGGGCCACGGCGGCGCCGGTGACCCGGAGCCACACGACGTGCAGCGGTGAGAGGCCG
Source organism: Kitasatospora sp. NPDC086801 (assembly GCF_044745805.1). Classification (NCBI taxonomy): domain Bacteria; kingdom Bacillati; phylum Actinomycetota; class Actinomycetes; order Kitasatosporales; family Streptomycetaceae; genus Kitasatospora; species Kitasatospora sp. NPDC086801. Next base: position 80,088 of record NZ_JBIVAX010000017.1, on the reverse strand, counting down.
GCTTCGATCAGCGGCTTCGCGGCGGTGCCGGAGCCGCCGAAGGCGAACGCGGAGACCAGCGCGAGGCTGAGGCCGAGGGTTCTGCCCGCGGGGAGGGTGGGCGAGGCCGTTGATCTGTGCACCGACGCATTGTGACAGTCGTACCGGGCGTTCGGTAAGGCGCCATTCCGTCATTTGGTCCTGCGCGGAACTGTGCGCAGCGGCGCACTCACCGGGCCCGCGCACGACCCCTCGCCGCCCGCGCCCCCGCCGTCGCCATCCCGCCGTCACCACCCGGCCGCCGCCCCGGCCGCGTCCCGTCCCGCCGTCCGCCGCCCGGCTCCCGCTACCCGGCGTTCGCCCCCGGCTCCCGCTACCCGGCGTTCGCCCCCGCCCCGGTCAGCGCGTCCGACCCGCCGGTGGGCTGGGTGGTCGGCTGCGTGGTCGGGGCCGTGGTCGGACCGGTGGTGGGTGTCGGCCGGCCGGTGGGCCGCCCGGTGGGCCTCGTCGTCGGCGGGGTGGTCGGCTGCTGGGTGGCCGGGGGCGCGGTCGGCGGGCTGGTCACGCCGCCGCCGGAGTTCGGGCCGCCGGCTGGCGTGGACGGGCCCGAGCCGGCCCCGGTGCCGTCGTTCGGCGGGGTGGTCGGCGCCGTGCTGGAGGTCGAGCCGCCGTTCGAGCCGGTCCCGGCCGACGGGGTGGTGCTCGGCGTGGACGGGGCCGTCGGCAGGTCGGTGGCACCCGAGGAGTCGCCGCCGTCGGCCGGCGTCTGGAAGGTGCTGACCGGCTGGCCCTTGAGCGCCGCCTTCATGTAGCTGGTCCAGATCTGCGCCGGGAACTGGCCGCCCGCCGCGCCGTCGATCCCGCCGACGCCGCTCAGGCTGACCTGCGCACCGTTGCCCGGGTCCTGGCCGAACAGGGCGACCGAGGTGACCAGCTCGGGGGTGTAGCCGACGAACCAGACCGACTTCTGGTCGTCGGTGGTGCCGGTCTTGCCGGCCACCGGGCGGCCCAGTGCCTTCGCTCGCCAGCCGGTGCCGCCCGGGTCGCTCACCACGCCCTGGAGCATCGAGGTGACCTGGTTCGCGGTGTCCGCGCTGATCGCCTGGGTGGTCTTGTGCGCGGGCAGCGGGACGGCCTCGCCCTCGCGGTCCACGGACTGCACCAGCCACGGGGTGATCTGCTTGCCGCCGTTGTCGAGCGTGGCGTACACGCCGGCCATGTCGAGCACGCTCGGGGTGGCCGCGCCGAGCGGGATGGACGGCACCGGGTCCAGGCCCGGGGTGCCGCCGGGCAGGCCCAGCGCGATGCCGGTGTCCTTGACCTTCTGCAGCCCGGTGTCCTGGGCCAGCTGGGCGAACGCCGAGTTGACCGACCAGTCGGTGGCCTGCTGGAGGGAGATCTGGCCGTAGCTCTTGTCGCCCTCGTTCGGCGGCGCGTACGGGGTGCCCTTGCCGCCGCGGACCTTGCGGCCGCTGGTGCCGTCGTAGACGGTGCTCGGGGTGACGGTCCGGCCGTCCTGGGTCTTGGCTTCGTTCTCGAACGCGGCCGCCAGGGCGATCGCCTTGAAGGTGGAGCCGGCCTGGTAGTCCCGCCGGGTCGCGTTGTCGACGTAGTGCTTGACGTAGTCGACGCCGCCGTAGAGCGCGACGACCGCGCCGGTCTTCGGGTCCACGGAGACGGCGCCGGCCTGGGCGGCCGCGTCCTTCTTCCGCTTGTCCGGGTTCAGGGTGTCGTGCAGCTGGGCCTGGACGGAGTCCTGCAGGGCCTGCTGGCGGGACTGGTCGATGCTCAGCTTGATCGTGTAGCCGCCCTTGGCCAGCTCGGTCTCGCTGATGATCTGGTTCGAGGTGAGGTACCGGGTGGCCTCGTTCACCAGGTAGCCGGTCTGGCCGGACAGGCCCGGGTTGGGCTGCGGGTCCTTGACGTCCGGGAAGGCGGCGGCGGACCGCTCCTCGGCGGAGAGCCAGCCCTCCTTGACCATGCCGTCCAGCACGTAGTTCCAGCGGTTGACGGCGTTCTGCTTGCCCGCCGGGGTCGCGGTGGCCACGTCGTAGGCGCTCGGGGCGTTCAGCAGGGTGGCCAGGTAGGCGCCCTGGGCGGGGTTGAGCGCGGAGGCGTCGACGCCGAAGTACGCCTGGGCGGCGGCCTGGATGCCGTAGGCGCCGCGGCCGTAGTAGGAGGTGTTCAGGTAGCCGGAGAGGACGTCGTCCTTGCTCTCGGTGGCGTCCACCTTGATGGCTATGAAGAGTTCCTTCACCTTGCGGGTGACCGACTGCTTCTGGTTCAGGTACGTGTTCTTCACGTACTGCTGGGTGATCGTGGAGCCGCCCTGGGTGCCCGCGCCCTTGGCGGTGTTGACCGCGGCCCGGAGCAGGCCCTGCACGTTGACGGCGCCCTCGTGGTAGAAGTTGCGGTCCTCGGCGGCCAGCGCGGCGTGCTGGGCGGCGGGGGAGACCTTGTCCAGGCTGACGTTCTGCCGGTTGGTCTGCCCGGTGCGGGTGATCACGGAGCCGTCGGCGTACAGCCAGGTGTTGCTCTGCGCGGTCGCGGCGGCGTGCGCGTCGGGGACCTTCACCAGCGCGACCCCGAGCGCGAACAGGCCGACGCCGAGCAGCAGCGCCGTGGCGAGGCCGAGCAGGCTCATCCGCCAGGTGGGGAGCAGCCGGCGCCAGCCGGTGCGCTTCGGGCGGCGGGGCTTCCTGCCGCCGGTCGCGGGGGCGGCGCGCTTGAAGCGTTTGACCGGTCGGAGGCCTATCGACGGCGTACGACGGCCGCTCTGGGCGTTCTCGGACAAGGCGCGGCCTTTCCTGCGGGCGGACCGGGCCAGCCTGCACGGACGGGGACATCGGTGGTTAGGGACCTTTGTCCCGATTCCGGTTTACTGCCCTGGACGAGCGGGGCGGGCCGGTTGGCTCCACCGGAACGGCAATCGAGACCGACATCACACGCAAAACGGACGTCGAAGGCCAAAAAATTGGGGAGCCCCTCGCTGTTGCGAGAGGCTCCCCAATGTCTGTGCGCCGCCAGGGACTCGAACCCCGGACCCGCTGATTAAGAGTCAGCTGCTCTAACCAACTGAGCTAGCGGCGCCTGCTGACCTGGAAAACAATACACGGTCCCGGCGGGTGCCTCGAACCGCCCCGGAACCGCCTGGGAACCGTCCCGGAACCGCCCGCGTTCGCGCGGGAGCCGCCCCGGGGCCGAGGTGTCCGTTTCCGCCCGGTTGGGGTGCAGTTCGCCGCCGGTTAGGGTGGAACGGTGCCCAGCCCCAAGCCCGGACACCCGAACGCGCGGAAGGCGGTCGCCGCGCTGCTGATGCTCAGCGCCACGGCGTACACCGCCTGGGTGCTGGAGGTCGTACTGAGCACCGGACTCGACCCGGTGCAGGCGTACATCAGCGAACTCGCGGCCGAGGACCAGCCGCTGGGCGGCCTGTTCCGGGCCACCGACCTGGCGGCCGGGCTCTGCGTGCTCGCCGCCGCCGTCACCGCCCTCGCCGGCGGGCAGGCCGGGCCGCGCGGCGCCCGGCGCGGGTGGGCGGTGGTCGGCTGGTCCGCCCTCGCCCTGTTCGGCGCGGCGACCGCCGCCGACTCCCGGCTGCCGCTCAGCTGCGCCCCCACCAGCGACGAGATGTGCGCCGCCCGCGAGACCGCCGGGCTCGTCCCCGCGACCCACACCGCGCACGCCGTCACCAGCAGCCTCGCCATGCTCGGTGCGCTCACCGGACTGGCCGCGCTCACCGTCGCCGCCCGCCGCTACGGCTGGTGGCCGCCGGTGCGCCGGATCGGGCCCTGGCTGTTCGGCGCCGAACTGCTGGCCACCGGCTGGAGCCTGGCCTCGATCGCCGCCTTCGAGGCCGGGCGCGGCACCTGGGCGCTCGGGGCCGGGCAGCGGCTCCAGGTGCTGCTGGTGGCGCTCTGGCTGGCCGTCCTGGCGCTGAGCCTGGCCCTCCCCGCGGGGGTGCCGTCCGAGGAATCCACCTGGTCCGACGCTTCTCCGCCGCACCGGGAGCCCCGGTCGGCCGAGCGCCCGCCGGGCCGGGAGGCGGCATGACCGCACCCGAGGACCCCCGCGTCCGGGCGCGCTTCCTGCGCGTCGACGGCGTCCCGCTGCACGTCCGCACCGAGGGCAGCGGCCCGGTCTGCCTGCTCACCGGGGGCCTCGGCAGCAGCTGGTTCGACTGGGACCTGGTCGTCCCCTTCCTCACGCCCTACCGCACCGTGGTCCGCTTCGACCGGCCCGGCTACGGGCTGAGCGCCCCCGAGCCCGCCACCGGGCGGCCCGCCCCGACGGCCGTCGGCGAGGCCGCGCGGATCCGCGCGGTGCTGGACGGCCTCGGGCTGCGCGAGCCCTGCACCGTCGTCGGCCACTCGCTGGCCGGCTTCCACGTCGAGGCGTTCGCCCGGCTGCACCCCGACCGGGCCGCCGGACTGGTCCTGGTGGACAGCAGCGTCGAACCGGCGGCCCGGCCGTACCCGGCCCCCGGCGCGCGCGACCTGGCGGCCCGGGCGCTCGCGGGCGCCGCCACCGCCGTCGCCGTGCCGTACCTGCTCGGCCCGACCGCCCGCCGACTGGTGGCCCGGTTGTCCACCGTCTGCCGCGAGGACCTCGCCCCGGCGCCGCTGGTCCGGCACTGCTACCGCACCGGCCGGGCCCTGCGCGCCCTGCTGCGGGAGAACGGGCGCTACCTCGACCTGGCCGCCGAAGTGGACGAGCTGCGGCGCACCCGGCCGCTGCCCGAGGACCTGCCGGTCACCGTGCTCGCCGCCGACGACGGCTGCCGGAGCCGCCGTACCGAGGACTGGCTGGCCGGTCAGCGGGAGCTCGCGGCGCTGCTCGGGGCCGACTACCGCACCACCGCCCCGGCCGGGCACCTGGTGATGTTCGACCGCCCGGACGCGGTGGCCTCAGCCGTCCTGGACACCGGCTGAGGCGCCGCCGGCGACCACCTGACCGAGGTGTGCGGACGGGCTCCGGAACCGGCCGCCCGCCTGGTCGGCGCCGAGCGGCGCCAGTCCTCGGGGAGGGGGCGGGCGCCACAAGGGCCACAAGGGCCACAAGGGCCACAAGGGTCGCGGGGGCCGCGGAGGCATGTGCACCAGGCCCGGAAACGCCTCAGGCCGCCCACCGAAGTGAGCGGCCTGAGACCTTGCCATGTGCGCCGCCAGGGACTCGAACCCCGGACCCGCTGATTAAGAGTCAGCTGCTCTAACCAACTGAGCTAGCGGCGCCTGCTGACCCGGAAGACTTTACACGGCACCGGGCCGATCCGCCGAATCGCTTTCTAGCGGTCACCCGCAGTGATCATGGGGTGGCCGGCTACGACTCCGGGTAGTGGCAGGCCGCCTGGTGGTCCTCCGCCGGGGTCTCGCCGAGGAGCGCCGGCCGTTCCTGTTCGCACCGCGTCCGGGCGGCCGGGTCGGCGAGGCGGGCGTACACCGGGCAGCGGGTGCGGAAGGGGCAGCCGGTGCGGCGCTCGGTGGGGGAGGGCGGGTCGCCGGCGAGCAGGATGCGGTCGCGGGCGCGCTCGGCGGCGGGGTCGGGCAGCGGGACGGCGGAGAGCAGGGCGCGGGTGTACGGGTGCCGGGGGCGGTCGAAGACGGCGGAGACCTCGCCCTGTTCGACCGTCCGCCCGAGGTACATGACGCTGACCCGGTCGGCGAGGTGCCGGATCACCGAGAGGTCGTGCGAGACGAACAGGTAGGAGAGGCCGAGTTCGGCCTTGAGCGCTTGCAGCAGGTTGAGCACCCCGGCCTGGATGGAGACGTCCAGGGCGGAGACCGGCTCGTCCAGGACCAGCAGTTTCGGCCGGACGGCCAGGGCCCGGGCGATGGAGACGCGCTGGCGCTGCCCGCCGGAGAACTGGTGCGGGTAGCGGGCCGCGTGGTCCGGGTCGAGGCCGACCTGGTGCAGCAGTTCGGGCACCCGGCGGGCGATCTCCTCGCGGGCGGCGTGCTGGGCGCGCAGCGGTTCGGCGATGATGTCGCCGATCGGCATCCGCGGGTCGAGGCTGGCCATCGGGTCCTGGAAGACGATCTGCAGCTGGGCGCGCAGCCGGTGGGCCTCGGCGCGGGAGAGCTCGGCGGTGTCGTGGCCGAGCAGTTCGATCCGGCCGGTCTCGGGGGCGGCGAGGTTCAGCAGTTCGAACAGGGTGGTGGACTTGCCGGAGCCGGACTCCCCGACCAGGCCGAGGGTCTCGCCCTCCCGGAGGTCCAGGTCGACGCCGTCCACCGCGTAGACCTCGCCGACCCGGCGCTTGAACACCGTGCCCTTGAGGAGCGGAAACGTTTTGCCAAGGCCGCTCACCGCCAGCACCGGCGCCCGCGAGCCCCGGTCCCCCTGCTCCCCCCGCTCCCCCCGGTCCTCTTGGACGGCCGCCGGCACCGGGAGCGCCGGCACCGGGTAGACGTCGGCCGGCGCGGGCCGCCGCTCGGCCAGCTCCGCCGACCGGACGCAGGCCGCCAGGTGCCCGTCGTCCCCGGCCAGTTCCGGCTCCGCCGCCGAGCAGCGCTCCTCCGCCAGCGGGCAGCGGGCGGCGAACGGGCAGCCCGGCGGCAGGTCGGCCATCGGGGCGGGTGCGCCGGGGATCGGGACGAGCGGGCCGCCGAGCCCGTCCAGCCGGGGCACCGCGCCGATCAGGCCGAGCGTGTACGGGTGGCGCGGGGCCGCGAACAGCTCGTCCACCCCGGCGGTCTCGACCACCCGCCCCGCGTACATCACCGCGACCCGGTCGGCCATCCCGGCGATCACCCCGAGGTCGTGGCTGACCAGGACGAGGGCCGCGCCGGTCTCCCGCTGCGCGGTGCGCAGCACGTCCAGCACCTGGGCCTGGATGGTGACGTCCAGTGCGGTGGTGGGCTCGTCGGCGAGCAGGATGTCGGGGTCGTTGGCGATCGCCATGGCGATCATCGCGCGCTGGCGCATGCCGCCGGAGAACTCGTGCGGGAAGCTGTCCAGGGCCCTCTCGGGCGCCGGGATGCCCACCAGGTCGAGGAGTTCGGCGGCCCGGCGGCGGGCGGCGGCCCGGTCGACCCGCTGGTGGATGCGGACCGCCTCGGCGATCTGGTCGCCGATCCGGTAGACCGGGGTGAAGGCGGACAGCGGGTCCTGGAAGACCATGGCGATCCGGCGGCCGCGGATCGCGGCGAGGTCCTTCCCGGGCAGCCCGACCAGTTCCCGCCCGTCCAGCCGCACCGAGCCCTGGACGCCCGCCGTCCTCGGCAGCAGCCCGAGCACGGACAGCGCGGTGACGGACTTGCCGGAGCCGGACTCGCCGACGATGCCGAGGGTCTCGCCGCGCCGCAGGGTGAGGTCCACCCCGCGGACGGCGGGGACGGGGCCGTGCGGCCCGGCGAAGTCCACCCGCAGGTCGTGGACGGCGAGCAGGGGGGTGTCGACGGTGGTGGTCACGGCTTCTTCCTCCGGGCGGAGCGGCGGCGGGGCGCGCCCCCGGCGGTGGGGTCGAGGGCGTCGCGCAGCCCGTCGCCGATCAGGTTGACGGCGAGGACGAACAGCACCAGCAGTCCGGCGGCGAAGTAGAACAGCCAGGGGAACACCGGGGCTTCGCTCGTCCCGGCGGCGAGCAGGGTGCCGAGCGAGACGTCTGGCGGTTTGACGCCGAAGCCGAAGTAGGAGAGCGCCGTCTCGCTCATCACGGCGCCGCCGACCGCGATGGTGGCGTCGATGATGAGGAAGGAGGCGACGTTCGGCAGGATGTGGCGGGTGATGATCCGCAGTGGCCGCACGCCCATGAACCGTGCGGCGCGGACGAATTCGCGCTCGCGCAGCGAGATGGTCATCGAGCGGACCACCCGGGCGGTGATCATCCAGTTGAACAGGGCGAGCAGCAGCACGAAGGCGATCCAGCCGGTGCTCTTCAGCCGGGGCGAGACGATGGTGATGATCAGGAAGCTGGGGAAGACCAGCAGCAGGTCCACCACGAACATCAGCGCGCGGTCGGCCCAGCCGCCGAAGTAGCCGGCGCAGGCGCCGACCAGGGAGGCCAGCACGGTGGAGAACAGCGCCACCAGCAGGCCGATGACCAGCGACTTCTGCAGGCCGCGGACGGTCTGCGCGAAGACGTCCTGGCCGACCCCGTTGGTGCCGAACCAGTGCTGGGCGGACGGCGGTTGGTGCAGCGCGCCGAAGTCGGGGGTGGCGTAGTCCCAGGGCGTGAGGTAGGGCCCGCCGAAGGCGAGCGCGAACAGCAGCAGGACGATCACGGCTCCGGCGACGGCCCCGCGGGCGGCGAGCAGCCGGGTGAGGACGAGCCGGGCCCGGCCGGTGGTGCGGGGGGCGGCGGCCGGGGCGGCCGGTTCCACGGCGACGGTGGTCACGTCAGTTCACCTCCGGTCAGGACCGCACGCGCGGGTCGAGGGCGGCGTGCAGGGTGTCGGCGAGGAAGCCGGAGGCGAGGACGACGACGGCGGTGAACAGGTTGACCGCGACGACCGAGTTGACGTCCTGTTCGTTGATCGACTGGATCAGCCACTCGCCCATGCCGTGCCAGCCGAAGATCGTCTCGGTGAAGATCGCGCCGGTGAAGATGCCCAGGAAGCTGTAGGCGAACATGGTCGACATCGGGATCACGGCGGTCCGCAGCCCGTGCTTGACCAGTGCCCGGCGGCGGGTGAGCCCCTTGGCCTCGGCGGTGCGCAGGTAGTCGGAGCCGAGCACGTCGAGCATGGTGCCGCGCTGGTAGCGGCTGTAGGTGGCGAGGCCGCCGAGCGCGAGCGAGATGGTGGGCAGCAGCAGGTGCAGCGCCCAGTCGGCGAGGTGGGCGCCGAGGCCGCCGGTCAGCCCGGGCGTCTCGTAGCCGGTGAACGGGATGACGTCGTGGCCGGCCGCGTCCTTGGCGGCGATGGCGCCGTTCTTGAGGAACAGCGCGACCAGGAAGACCGGGGTGGAGAGCAGGACGAAGGAGAGCACGGTGAGCAGCCGGTCGGAGATCCGGTACTGGCGGACGGCGCTCCAGGCCCCGGCGGCGATGCCGAGGACGATGCCGAGCAGGCTGCCGAGCAGCAGCAGCCGCAGCGAGACCCAGACCCGGCGGCCGAAGTCGTCGGTGACCGGGGTGTCGTGGATGGTCCGGCCGAGGTCGCCGTGGAGCAGCCCGCCGGCCCAGTGGCCGAAGCGTTCGACGACCGGGGTGTGGTCGTTCAGGTTGAGCGCGGTGAGCTGGCGCTCGACCGACTCGGCGGCCGGGCGGGGGACCTTGGCGTCGAAGTAGGTGCGCGGCTGGAGGGCGGTCGCGGAGATCGCGTACGCCAGGAAGACGGCGGCGATCAGCAGCACCGCGTAGTAGCTCAGGCGCTTCGCCAGGTATCGGAGCATCAACGGCCGCCCGGGGTGGGGGAGGGGCCGACGCGTCTGGTGGGCATCGGGTGGTGGCCTTCGGTCGGGGCCCGTTCAGGCCTTCGGACGGCAGGGGGACGAGGCGGTACGGGGAAAGCGCAGGTCAGAGTCTGGCACCGGTGCGCGGCCGGGGTGTTGCGGCGATGTTGCCGCGTGTGACTTCTGGATCAGGTGTGCGGTCCTCCCCCTGGTGACGGAACTGATCGGCTGTTACGTTCTGCTGGCCCGGTGCCGACTTGGCTGCCCATGCTCAAGGCCCGCCACACCTCACGCGGCACAACTGCCCGTTACCGCCCGTTTCGAAGACCTCACCAGGGGGACCTCATGGACGCTTCCAGCACGGCCCGCCGCCTCGGCCGGGCGACCGCCCTCGCCGTCGCCGTCGCGCTGGCGGTCACCGCGTGCACCTCGGGCGGAGGCGGCTCGGCCGACAAGGTGGCGAAGAGCGAGCCGCCCCGGCAGGACTCCCAGGACATCAACGCCAAGCCGCTGGACCAGGTCAAGGACGGCGGCGAGGTGCGGTTCCCGCTGTACCAGTGGATCACCCAGTGGAACCCGTTCCAGGTGGACGGCACCTACGGCGACGCGGTCTCGATCATGCGCGCCCTGGAGCCGTCGCTCTTCAACACGGACGCCTCGGGCACCTTCCAGGCCAACACCGACTACCTGCTGGACGCCAAGGTCACCTCGACCTCGCCCGAGGTGATCACCTACAAGCTCAACCCCAAGGCCAAGTGGTCGGACGGCAAGCCGCTCAGCTACCTGGACTTCAAGGCCGACTGGCAGGCCAGCAACGGCAAGGACCCGGCGTACAACATCGCCGACCCGTCCGGCTACGAGCAGATCTCCGCCGTCGAGCAGGGAGCCGACCCGACCGAGGTGAAGGTCACCTTCTCCGAGCCGTACGCGGACTGGCAGAACCTGTTCCGCCCGCTGATCCCGGCGGCCGGCATCGCCACCCCGGACGACTTCAACAAGGGCTGGGTGGAGAAGATCCCGATCACCGCGGGCGCGCTGAAGATCGGCGTGGCGGACAAGACCGCGCAGACCCTCACCCTCGTCCCGGACCCGGCCTGGTGGGGCACCAAGGCCAAGGCGGACAAGATCACCTTCCGGGTGATGACCCAGTCCGCGACCACCCAGTCGTACCTCAACAACGAGATCGACCTCGCCACGGCCGGCACCGCCACCGCGTACGGGCAGCTCAAGGACGCCAAGGACACCGCGATCCGGGCCGCCAGCCCGTGGGACGAGGTGCACATCTCCTTCGGCTCCGGCGGCGCGCTGGCGGACCAGAAGGTCCGCCAGGCGCTCGGCAAGGCACTCGACCGCTCGGCGCTGATCAAGATCGCCAACAATGGCGTGCCGGTGGAGTTCAAGCCGCTCGGCAACCACATCTTCATGCCCAACCAGACCGGCTACCAGGACAACTCGGGCGAGTGGGCGAAGTTCGACCTGCCCGCCGCCAAGAAGCTGCTGGACGACGCCGGCTGGAAGGAGGCGGGCGCCGGCCAGCCGCGCACCAAGGACGGCCAGTCGCTGCAACTGCACTGGGCGGTCAACGAGTCCACCCCGCAGGCCCAGATCGACCTGGCCACCGCAGCCGCGGCGATGTGGCTGCAGGCCGGGGTCAAGGTGAGCCTGGACAAGGTGCCCGCCAACGACTTCTTCACCAAGTACGTGAACCCGGGCAAGTTCGAGATCGCGAGCTGGCGCAACACCGACTCGTTCCCGCTCTCCAAGAGCCTGGGCAACTTCCGTCTGCCGGTGGGGGACAACACCTTCAACAACCCCTCGCGCATCGGCAGCCAGGAGGTCGACGACCTGCTCAAGAAGGCGGCCGGGACGGTCGACCCGGTGGAGGCCGCGAAGCTCTACAACCAGGCCGACGCGAAGATCTGGGAGCTCGGCCACACCGTCGAGCTCTACCAGCGGCCGACCGTGGTGGCGACGCGCAAGGGCCTCGCCAACTACGGTGCCTTCGGCCTGGCGGGGGAGGACTACGCCAAGGTCGGCTGGGAGAAGTAGCCCCCGCCGCGGACGCGGCGAGAGCGACCGCACGGCAGGCGCTGGCGAGCAGCGCGGTGATCACGAGGCCGGTGGTGCGGACACGGGAAGGTCGGCTCCGCCGCCCCCGCTGTCCTGCCACCGGCCTTGACCTTCCGCGTTGCCCGCAGGCCGCCCGTGTCGTGGGGCCCCGCAGGGCCCGCGCTCGCTTCCAACCGGGGACGAATGTAGCGGGGCCGTCCGGCCGGTCGCGGCGCAGCGCGCGGGGCGCGCCCGGAAACCCGCCGCGCTGTCACCCGGTTCGCGCACCCGGGCGTCAACTACGGCTGACGGCAAGGAAAAAAGGGGACAAAAAAGCGCAATCGCTCCCGGGTCGCGCACCGCTGCGCCCGTCGCGGCGGTGCGTGCGCGGGGCCCGGGCCGCTGCCAGGATGCGCGGGACAGCCAGCCCCTCCCGAACCCGGAGCAGCACCGATGGCCAGCGATTCCGCCGCCGCCCCCCACCCGCATCCCGTCGACCCGCCCCCGGTGCGCCGGATGGTCCCGCGCGACCGGGACGAGCCGCACCGGGTCGCCACCCCGTTGGAACTCTTCTTCGACCTCTGCTTCGTGGTCGCCGTCGGCCAGGCCGGGCGCGAACTCGCCCAGTCCCTGGCGGCCGGCCACTACGGCGACGGCCTGCGCGGCTACGCGATCGCCTTCTTCGCGATCTGGTGGGCCTGGATGAACTTCACCTGGTTCGCCTCCGCGTACGACTGCGACGACGTGCCGTACCGGGTCACCACGCTGGTGCAGATCGCCGGGGTGCTGGTCCTCGCGGCCGGGGTGCCACGGCTGTTCGCCACCCAGGACCTGACGCTGTCGATCACCGGGTACGTGGTGATGCGCCTGGCGATGGTCACCCAGTGGCTGCGGGCGGCGGCCAGCGAGCAGGGCGAGGCGCGCCGGGTCGCCGTGCGGTACGCGGTCGGGATCGCGCTCTGCCAGGTGGGCTGGGTGGTGGTGGTGCTGCTGCCGGACGCCGTCCGGCCGGTGGTCATCCCGCTCGGGGTGCTGTGCGAGCTGGCCGTGCCGGTGGTCGCCGAACTGCGGACGCAGACCTCCTGGCACCCGCACCACATCGCCGAGCGGTACGGGCTGTTCACCCTGATCGTGCTCGGCGAGACGGTGGCGGCCGCGACGGTCGCGGTGCAGTCGGCGGTGGACGAGCACGAGGAGCTGGGCCGGCTGGTGCCGGTGGCGATCGGCGGCCTGCTGATCTGCTTCGCGGCCTGGTGGATCTACTTCGCCCGGCCGGTCCACGAGCACCTGCGCTCCAACCGGCAGGCCTTCGCCTGGGGGTACGGCCACTACCTGGTGTTCGGCGCGGCCGCCGCGATCGGCACCGGGCTGGAGGTGGCGGTGGAGTCGGCCGTGCACCAGGCGGAGATCTCCGTGACGGCCGCCACCGCGACGGTCACCGTTCCCACCGCGCTCTACCTGCTCACGGTCTGGCTGCTGCACTCCCGGCACACCAAGACTGGTCCGGCGCAGGCGCTGGCCCCGACCGGGGCCGTGCTGGTGCTGGCCTGCACCGCGCTCGGCGGCTCCGGCGTGCTGGCGGCGGGCCTGGTCTGCGCGCTGACCGTGGCGGTGGGCGTGCTGCTGCACAGCCGGGAGGGCTGACCGGGGCGCGCGGCGGTTCTCGGAGCCCCGGCGGTTCCTGGGCGCTTGGCCCTCTTCGGGGCCCCGGTGGTCCTCCGGCGCGGTGGTTGTCCGGCGCGCGGCGGTTGTCGGGCGCCGGGCCGTCGTCGGGCGCCGGGCCGTCGTCGGGTGGCCCGGGCGCCGTCAGGCGCAGTCCAGCAGGACCGGCTCGTGCCGGGCCAGCCAGGCCAGGTAGGCCGGGTTGACCTTGGCCAGGTCCAGGTAGGCGGCGCGCAGTTCGCCGTACAGCGCGTCCAGCGCGGGCGGGCTGAGCGCGCGGGGGCGCCAGGTGAACAGCAGCCGGACGGCCAGCGGGTCCCCGTGCACGGGGCGCACCACCGTGCCGGGCCCGGGGGCGGAGGTCGGCTGGCAGGGGCGGACGGCCTCGCCGGAGGCGACCAGTTCGGCGGCGGTGGCGTTGTCCCGCACCTGGACCACCCGGGGGTTGAGCCCGGCCTCGCTGAACACCCGGCGCATCGCCGCGTACTCGTGGTCGGCGGTCGGGTCGACCATCCAGGTGTCCTCGGCGAGGTCGGCCAGGTGGACGACCGGACGGGCGGCGGCCGGGTGCCCGGCGGCGAGCGCGACGAACTGCGGCTCACGGGCCATCAGCACCCGGTGCTCGGCGTCCGGCGGCACCCGTAACGGGAAGCCCTCGCTCTCGTAGACGAAGGCCACGTCCAGTTGGTCGGCGGCGACCATCCGCAGCAGCGCGCTGGCCGAGATGTCGACGTGGATGGTGGTGTCGGTGTCCGGCAGCCGTTCGTGCACCCGGCGCAGCCAGGCGGCGACGGCCCGGCTGCCGACGCTGCCGATCCGCAGCCGCCGCTGCCGCCCGGGGCCGGCCGCGTCGCGGGCCTCCTGGCGGGCGGCGGCCACCAGCGCGGCCATCTCGGTGATCACCGGCCGGGCCCGGGACAGCACCGAGTGGCCGAGCGCGGTGGGCCGGCTGCCGGTCTGCTCGCGGGTGAACAGGGCGCCGCCGATGGCCCGTTCGATGCGGTGCAGCTGGGTGGTGAGGGAGGGCTGGGTCATGCCGAGCTGGAGCGCGGCCTTGCGGAGGCTGCCGGTGTCGGCGATCGCGCACACCACCCGGAGGTGTCTCACGTCGAGCTCCACGCCGGGAGCATAGACGCCACCCGGCCACATCGCCAAGGACATGACAGGACAAGGCGCGGCGGGAGGGCGTGCGGAGGGCCCCATCGGTATGCGGCCGTGCTATCGCCGGTTGACATCATCCGCCGCGGGCCCGGGCGGGTCGAAGCTCAGGGGCAGCGAATCCGCCCCGGCCCCACCGGGGCGCCCCCACCGTCGCCGTAGCCGTGTCCGGCCCCCACCGGCCCCGGCGGTTCGGCGTACCGCGAAACCCGGAGCCCCCACATGAAGCGATCCGTGCTGTCCGCCGCCCTCGGTCTGGCCCTCGCGGCCGGTCTCGCCGTGCTGCCCGCCACCGCCGCGTCCGCCGCCGTCCCCGGCCCGGCCGTCCAGGGCTACACCGCCTCGACGTACGCCGGTTCGGCCGCCGAGGCCGCGAACAACCAGGCGTTCTTCCGGGCCGTGATGGCCTCCGCCAAGGCCAAGCAGGCCGCCAACCCGTGGCTGCAGACCGTCACCGTCACCTACGACACCGCCAGCGCGCCCTCCTTCACCAGCCAGATATCCCAGGCCGCGCAGATCTGGAACAGCTCGGTGAGCAGCGTCCAGCTCCAGGCGAGCAGCGGCACCGGCGACTTCTCGTACTACGAGGGCAACGACAGCCGGGGCTCCTACGCCAGCACCGACGGCCACGGCCACGGCTACGTCTTCCTCGACTACCAGCAGAACCAGCAGTACAGCTCGCTGCGCGTCACCGCGCACGAGACCGGACACGTGCTCGGCCTGCCCGACAACTACTCCGGCCCGTGCAGCGAGCTGATGTCCGGCGGTGGCCCCGGCCCGTCCTGCACCAACCCCTACCCCGACAGCAGCGAGCGCGGCCAGGTCGACAGCCTCTGGGCGAACGGCGTGGAGTCCGTGAACTAGGGCCTGTCCGGGCGTCCGCGAACCGGGGGCGCCCGCGAACCAGCCGCGTCATCAGGGAAGTCTCCGACGTCCTTCGGGTGCGGCGGGCCGCCCGGCCGGAATCGGGTGGCCCGCCGCTTCGGTTACTTCCCCGAGCCGGAGCCTAGCCGCCGGTGGAACGGAATGCCAGGGGCACGCACGAGTCAAGACCGGTTAAAGACATCTCAAATCCCTTTATCGCAAGGAGTATTGATCGAGGCTATCGCGGGTTGACATCATCCGCCCGCCCACCGGGCTGCCCGAAGCTCTGGGGACATCACCCGCTGACCAGGTGTCCCCCAGGGCCGGCCCCCAACCGGCCACGACACCACCGGAATCGGAGCCCCCACATGAAGCGATCCGTGCTGTCCGCCGCCCTCGGTCTGGCCCTCGCGGCCGGTCTCGCCGTGCTGCCCGCCACCGCCGCGTCCGCCGCCGCGTCCGCCGCCGCCTCCGGCCCGGCCGTCCAGGGCTACACCGCCTCGACGTACGCCGGTTCGGCCGCCGAGGCCGCGAACAACCAGGCGTTCTTCCAGGCCGTGATGGCCTCCGCCAAGGCCAAGCAGGCCGCCAACCCGAACCTGGCGACCGTCACCGTCACCTACGACGCCAGCTCGGCGCCGACCTTCCGCACCCAGATATCCCAGGCCGCGCAGATCTGGAACAGCTCGGTCGGCAACGTCCAACTGCGGGCCGGCTCGGGCGGCGACTTCTCGTACTACGAGGGCAACGACAGCCGGGGCTCCTACGCCAGCACCGACGGCCACGGGCGCGGCTACGTCTTCCTCGACTACCAGCAGAACCGGCAGTACAACTCGGTCCGGGTGACCGCGCACGAGACCGGGCACGTGCTCGGCCTGCCGGACCACTACTCCGGCCCGTGCAGCGAGCTGATGTCCGGCGGCGGCCCCGGCACCTCCTGCACCAACCCGTACCCGAACAGCACCGAGCGCAGCCGCGTCAACTCCCTCTGGGCGCGAGGCTGATCGTCCGCCAGGCGCCCCGGCCCGGCCGCAGCCCGCAGCGGCCGGGTCGGGGCGCCCGCGCGCCGTCGTCCGCGGTGCCGTCGTCCGCGGTGCCGTCTGGTGGGGCGCTGTCGTCCGGCGGGTTGTCGTCCGGGGCGTTGTCGGTGCCACGTGCGAGCATGCGGGCGAGATCCGTTCGCCCCCGACCTTGAGGTGCTGCCGCCATGCCCCGTTCCGTCCCCGACCAGCTCACCGACCTGCCGTACGCGGACCTGCTCCGCCCCCACACCGGGCGGCTGCGCAGCGACGAGCGGTACGACACCACGCACTTCGACGGCGGCGAGCACACCGACGAGTCGGCGGCCGGGGCGGCGTTCCTGGAGTGCGCCTTCACCGGGGTCGCGCTCAGCGGGGTCAAGCTGCGCCAGGCCCGGTTCAACGAGGTCTGGGTGCAGGCCGGCCGCTGGGTGGCCTGCGACCTGAGCGACACCGAGTGGCAGGACAGCGCCTTCGTCGGCGGCGTGCTGGCCGGGGTCGCCGTGCACGGTTCGGCGCTGCGCCGGGTGGTGTTCCGCGGCTGCAAGCTGGAAGCGGTCAACCTGCGGGCCGCGGTGCTGCGGGACGTCGTGTTCGAGGACTGCCTGCTGCGCGACGTGGACTTCGGCGACGCCAAGCTGACCGAGGTGTCCTTCCCCGGCTCCACGCTGGAGGAGGTCCGGCTGCGCGGCGCCACCCTGAAGAAGACCGATCTGCGCGGGGCCGCCCGGCTCGGGCTCGCGGACGGCCACCAGGGGCTGCGCGGCGCAGTCATCAGCTCCACCCAACTGATGGAGCTGGCACCGCAGTTCGCCCACGCACTGGGAATCGAGGTCAAGGACCGCTGACCAGCCGCCCGCTCCGTCCCTCCCCGGCGTTTCCGCCGCCCGTTCAGCCCGGCGTCGTTCGGTGACACCCGGACGAACAATCCGCCAACCCTGCCTCGCGCATCTGGTGGGCGCCTCCGGCCGGGGTGGAAGATGCTGCGCGATTGATGAGCCCCGACTTGTGTACACAACATCGCCAGTGAAGGGACGGGCCGGGCTGATGGCCGAGCTGAGTCGTAGGAAGTTCGTCACGCTGTCCGGAGCCGCCGCGGCGGGACTCGCCGTGGCCGGCACCGGCGCCGCGGGAGCCGCCCCCGGCGCGCCCGCGGTGGCCTCCACCACCGCGCTCCAGCAGACCGGCACCATCAACGACGTACAGCACGTGGTGATCCTGATGCAGGAGAACCGCAGCTTCGACCACTACTTCGGCACGTTGCGCGGCGTGCGCGGCTTCGCCGACCGCAGCGCCATCCAGATAGCCGGCGGCTACAGCGTCTTCAACCAGCCCAACGGCCTGCTCGGCCGCCAGTACCCGTGGCAGTTCAGCCAGACCAAGCCGGCCGGCGGCGCCGACCCCGAGCGCCTCGCCCAGTGCAATGGCGATCTCTCCCACGGTTGGAGTGATCAGCACAAGGCCTGGAACAGCGGCAAGATGGACTCCTGGGTCGCCGCCAAGGGCAACGTCCGCACCCTCGGCTTCCTCACCCGCCAGGACATCCCGTTCCACTACGCGCTGGCCGAGAACTGGACCATCTGCGACGCCTACCACTGCTCCGTGCTCAGCGCGACCGGCCCCAACCGCACCTACCACTGGTCCGGCCAGATCGACCCGGCCGGCAGCGCCGGCGGCCCCGCCTACGACGGCGGCGACGAGAAGGGCCTGCGCTGGCAGACCTACGCGGAGGCCCTGGAGAGCGCCGGTGTGAGCTGGAAGGTCTACCAGAACGCCGCCGACAACTACGGCGACAACGCGCTGGCGTATTTCACCCAGTTCTCGGGTGCCTCGGCCGGCAGCCCGCTGGCCGTCAAGGGCATGGGCTCGGTGCCCAAGGCCACCGGCAGGACCCCGGACGACATCGCCGCCGCGATCAAGGCCGACGTACTGAACGGCACCCTCCCGCAGGTCTCCTGGATCGTCCCCGACCAGGCCTCCTCCGAGCACCCGTACGCCACCCCGGCCGACGGCGCGCACTTCGTCCACCTGGTGATCGACGCGCTGAACGCCGACCCGAACGTCTTCAACTCATCCGTCCTGTTCATCAACTACGACGAGAACGACGGCTTCTTCGACCACGTGCCGCCGCCCGCCGCCCCCGCCGGCACCCCGGGCGAGTTCTACAACGGCACCAACATCGGCCTCGGCTTCCGCGTCCCGATGATCGCCGTCTCGCCCTGGACCCGCGGTGGCTGGGTCAACTCCGAGACCTTCGACCACACCTCCGTGCTGCGCTTCCTGGAGACCTGGACCGCCGCCCTCGGCACGCCCGCGCAGTGCGCGAACATCAGCGACTGGCGCCGCCGTGTCTGCGGCGACCTGACCAGCGCGTTCGACTTCGCCAACCCGGTCTACGGCCTGCCCGGGCTGCCCGACACCTCGCAGACCATCGGCCTGTCGGCGTGCGGCCCGCTGCCCAACCCGGCCCCGGTCAACAACCAGCTGCCGCTCCAGGAGAGCGGCACCCGGCCGGCCCGGGCCCTGCCCTACCAGCCGAACGCCAACCTGGACCACCTGGAGTTCGGCTCGGGCGGGGTGATGAAGGTCTGGATCAAGATGGCCAACGAGGGCACGGCGGCGGCGAAGTCCGCGCACTTCGCCGCCTACGCCAACGCCTACCGCAGCGGCGGCCCCTGGCAGTACACCGTCGACCCGGGCGGCAACACCAGCGACTTCTTCAACTGCGGCAGCGGCTTCGGCGGCGGCCCCTACGACCTCACGGTGGTCGGCCCCAACCGCTTCCTGCGCCGCTTCAAGGGCGACGCGACGAAGGCGGGCAAGAACGCGGCCGTCACCGCCTCGTACGCGGTCGAGCCGGGAACGGGCAAACTGGCGGTGTACTTCAAGCTCGCCAACTCCGGTACGACGCCGCTGACCTTCACGATCGCCTCCAACAACTACCGCACGGACGGCCCCTGGACGTACCAGGTCCCGGCCGGCGGCAACGTCAGCGACTTCTTCAACGCCGCGGCCTACAACAACGGCTGGTACGACTTCACGGTGACAGCGGATGCCGACAGCACCTGGTCCCAGCGCTTCACCGGCCACCTGGAGACGGGCACGCCCAGCGTCACCGGCTGACGGTCGTTGCTACGTAGAACGGAGACCCCACTACCCTCCGCTGGTAGTGGGGTCTCGGGTGCGTGATCGGAGGCCACCGGCTGTTTGGGGCGGCCGGAGGGTGTAGGTGTTGAACCCGGCGTGCTCGCCGGTCGGGACGAACCCCGCCTTGAGGAGGACGCGGCCGGAGGCCGGGTTGTCCGGATGGTGTTTGGCGTGGATCTCGGTCAGTCCGAGGCGGCCGAAGCCCAGGGCGAGAATCCTGCGGACCGCCTCGGTGGCGTGCCCCTTTCCCCAGACGTCCGCGCGCAGGATGTAGCTGAGTGCGGCGACGGGGCGGTCCAGGTGGAGCTTGGTGATTCCGAGCAGGTCGCCGTCGAGGTCGAGGCCCAAGACATATGCCGAACGGTCCACAGGGTGCCGGCGAGGGCGTGGACGTCGGCGGCCTGTGTCGTGTCGACGGGCTGGGGTCCGGTGATGACCCGGGCGGCCAGCTCGGGGGCGGCGAGGTGGACCATCGTGCCGTCGAAGGTCGTCCACGGAGTCGTGCCGACCTTCCGGGACCAGGCGAAGTCGAGGAGTCGCACGGTCCCGTCGCCACCGTGGATGCCGTGCTGGGGCTGGAGGTCGTCGTGCACCCACCCTTCGGCGTGGAGGTCTGCCACGGCGCGGCACAGCCCGACCGCAGCGGCCCGGGCCTCGTCCCGCCCACCTTCGCCCTTGCGCAGGGGGCGGAGGACCTGCCAGGTGGACGGTCCGACCAGCCACGGGGTGACGAACCAGACGTCGTCGTCGAACCGGCCGGCGGTCACGGTGTAGCCGGGGAGCTGGTCCAGCACCGAGGCTTCCCGCGCGGTGACCTCGGCGGCCTCGCCGGTGCCGAGCTTGATACTCGCGACGCCCCGCGGACCGGTCGCCTTCCAGACTGCCGAGCCCCGCCGGTTGCTGATCTCCTCCAGCTCCAGCGGTCCGCAGATGGCCGCCGCGGTTTTCAGCGCTTCGGCGGCCTCAGGAGTGAACTCGCCCATTCTCTTACTGCCTTCCACTCGCAAGGGATGTGCTCGAACACGTCGCGGCCGTCGTCAACAGCCCCGGCCACCGCGGCCGCGAGGTCGGGTGTGCTCGTCAGGAGCTTCGGGTCCAGGAGGCGTACGGCCGCACGTACCGGGAGGAACGAGAACGGGGCCGGCGGGATGCTATGCCCGGCCCTGCTGGTCTCAGCAGCGCCCTGGACGAACTTGCCGAACATCACGCCGACCGGACCGTAGAGGTTCTTCAGTGCCCAGTGCGGCCAGGTCAGCAGCTCGCGGTGGTCGGCGTCGGCGCACTGCCCGAGCAGCACCACGTTCTCGCACGCCAGTGCGCCGAACGGCTCGGCCATCAGGGGGCGAATCCACTCCGCTGCCTGCACGCCCGCGTAGAACAGTTCGGCTTCGACGGCGTACCGGTGTACGTCGGGCGCGATCTCGTAAACGGTCCACCCGGTCATACCGCGCGCTGCGGACGGCCGGAGGAACGGGCAGTACTGGTGCATGGCGGAGAGATAACCGCTCACGTCCACGCCGGCCGGGTTCTCCGTCCGGGCTTTGGTGAGGCGGAGCGCCCCGGCAGTCGGCCGGGACGCTCCGCCGGACGGTGCGGTGATCACCGGGTGGTCGCCGCCGGGGCCAGGTCGTCGCCGTCGCCGGGCGCGGGCGAGCAGTTCCACTCGGCCCAGACCTCGCCTGTCTCACGGTAGCGGGCCAGGGCCACGGTGTTGACTGTGCCGTCGGCGTCGGTGAACCAGATCTCCGGCAGGGGGCCATACGTCTCCTCGTACGCGCCCACCCAGGAGATGAAGCCGACGCCCGCGCTCTCGACGTGCGTCAGCTTGCGGCCGCCGTGCCGGACGGCGAACGCCTCGTGCTCGGCCGGATCGTTGAGGAGCTGGTGCCAAGCGTCGTCGATGGCGGCGGAGAGCATCTCCGCCGCGGCCTGACCCGCGTCGATCCGAAGCGCGGCGATCGTGAAGAACTTGCCCAGCTCGTCAAGCTCGGTGACGGACTTGATGGCGGTGGTGCTCACGGGCCTCTCCAATCGGGTTGGCTCTGCCCGTCCGGAGCGGACGAGCAGTGGTGTGAGATGGCGCGCCGCCCGGCGGGCTTCCACGGAACCGAGGGGGAATCGGATTCACCTTGCGTCGGGTGGCGGACTACCAGACTGGCCGTCAGGGACTGAGGTGCTCAACGTGCTTGCATCCGTTTGCAGAACTTCAGCCCAGAGAGTCGATCGCCCTGGTGATCAGGTTCCGTACTTGCGCGCCGTGGACCGCGAATCCCATGAGTCTGTCGAACGCCTGGACGTAGAGGCCGACTTCGCTAGGTACAGTGAGCGTCACCTGGGCCGAGAGCAGTTCCGCTCCGGCTTCCGCATCGTCGAAGACGTTGAAGGTCTCCACCGGCCACATGGTGCGCGCTGCGGTGAAAGGGATGACGCCGAACGAGACAGCCGGCAGGGACATCACCGCCAGCAGGTGCTTCAGTTGCTCCGTCATCGTCTCTACACCGCCGAGTCGGTAGTACAGGACAGATTCCTCCACCAGGATCGCGAAGCGGTGGTGACCGGTGCGGATTACACGGGATCGGGCCAGGCGGGCCTTCACGGCCTCGGCGACATCGTTGGGCGTGCGCCGGAAGTCGGCCACCGTGGCGAGCAGCGCGGTGGCGTACGCCTCAGTCTGCAAGACACCGGGTACCACGCGGGAGGAATAGGAACGGAAGTGTCGCGTCCGCTCGTAGAGCGGAACCGCCGATTCCTGCAGCCTGCGAAGACCGGTGCGGGTGAGCCTGCGCCACTCGACATACATGGAGTCCACCGCACGGTTGGCGGCGATCAGATCCTCGGCCTGGTCGTCCGCGCCGCAGGCTCGGCACCACGCTCGGATGTCCTTGTCGGAAGGCGCGGTCTTGGCGTTGATGATGCGGGAGGTCTTCGAGCTGTTCCACCCGCACAGGGTCGCCAGCTCCTGCCCCAGGAGTCCGGCGTCCAGCATGATCTCGCGCAGTCGTGCGGCGACGGCTAGACGGGCCTCTTGGGCACTGGAGGATGGGGAGACGGGCATGAGCTGGCGGTCCTGATGCAGGTGGGTCAGACGGTGTACTTCTCGTGCGGGATGCCGCGCTCCCAGACAGCCTCGAAGGCGGCGGCGCAGAGTTCGGCCACCGCAGGGTCGTCGGTGAGCGTGGGACCGGCGGAACCGCCGTCGCCGGTGAAGTGGTTGAAGCGGACCACGGTTTCGTCGAACAGCCAGAAGTCGTTACCGGGCAGGGCGATATCCGATGCCTGGCGGCGCGGCAACCAGCGCACCTGTTCGCCGGCCGCCAGGTTCACGACGGTTCCGGCGTGCTCGTACCGGATGTAGTCGGTGACCGGCTCGGAGACGATGCGGGCGCGGCGCACGACCACGCCGCGGGTGACTGCTTTCCGGATCTGCGCAACCCAGCCGGACCATCCTTCGGATTCCGGGTCGGTGTCGACGTGGCCAGTGCGCAGGAACTCCGCGAATTCCTCCACCTCGCCGGCGATCCCGTAGCTATCCCTCAGCTCCAGATGGACCGCCGACCTGCGGGCCTGCCTCAGCATCGCCGAGAAGTCCGCACGTTCTGCATCGTCGAGCGCCTTCCTGATGATCCCCGCCATGCGCAGCGGGATGCGGGTCACGTTCTCGTGGTCGGGGATACCAGCGGAGTGGCCGGGTAGCCACTCCGTGCTGCCGATCTCCGTCAGCAGGGCCCCGCCGGGCTTCCAGCCCTGAAGGACCAGCTCCTTCTCCTCGTCGTCCACCCACACCATCGGACTTTCGTCCTTGCCGGTGTTGGGGTCGATCCCGCCGAACCGTAGGGTCATGGCGCCCTCCCGTGCCAAGTCGGCAGCGCGGTTTTGCACGCCACCGTTTCGCGGGACATGGCGGAGCGTCAAGGGCGCGTTTCAGCATGGACGCTCTGGACGCCCGTAGCTCTGCTGCCGCGTGGAACGCAGGTCCGAAGAACGCCGAAAGTCGTGTCTGCCAGGGTTCGTCCGCGACTTGCGGGCGCGCGCCCCGGGCCGGGGGCTCAGCCGCTGTGCCCGGGACTCCTCTTCCATCCAGGCAGTCTGATGCACGAGCCACGAATGTGTGCGGGAGTTATCGCCTGCTCTGTTCTGGCCTCCTCCGCTCCACCAGCCGGAGGTCGAAGAACGCGCTGAGTCTGATGACGGTTCTTGTCGGGAGAGCGGAGGCCCCCCGATCCGCCGTGGGCAGTACGGCCTCGAGCAGTTCGGGAGTCCGCGTCAGGCGGTGTCGAACTCGCCGGCTCGGAGGGCGGAGACGAAGGACTGCCAGGCCTCGGTCGGGAAGAGGAGGGCCGGGCCGTCGGTGTCCTTGGAGTCTCGGACGGGGACGGTCCCGGACGGGATCAAGTTCCCCGCGACCTCGATGCAGTCGCCGCCGTTGCTGCTGTACGAAGACTTGAACCACTGAGGCTCGGCGGTCACGGTAGTTCCTCTCTCAGCTGGCTGATCAGGGCCACAGACTCGGCTTGTGAGAGTGCGAGGGCCTGTAGCTGATAGTAGGCCGTGAGGATCGGCGGTACTGCGCCGCTGTCCCGTTCCAGGTGCCCTTGTTGCGCTGATTCGGCGTAGGACATCAGCGATCGGTCCGGAAGGGTGATGATGTTCACCGGGAGATCGAACGATCGTTCCTCGCCTATGGCGTACGGAGCCACCTGGAGAACGGTGTTGGGCATCCGGGCGAAGGCTGCAAGCTCGTCGAGCTGGGCGGCCATGATGGACTTTCCGCCGACCGGCCGTCGGATGCAGCTCTCATCCAGGACGACGTGGATCAGCGGAGGGGTTTCCCGGCGCAAGTTCGCCTGTCGGCGCGCAAGGTAGGCAACCCGCTCCTCGGCCTGGTCCTCCGTGATGCTGCCCCGCCGGAGCGCGCCCGCCGCGATGGCCCGTGCGTAGTCCATGGTCTGAAGCAGCCCCGGCACGATACCCAAGGTGAACAGTCTCAGTTCCACCGCCCTTGACTCGTGCGCGACGTATTCCGGGAAGCCTTCGAGGAGCGCCGAGGTCTTGAGGTCGAGCGCCTTGCGGGCGAAGACGCGATCCCATCCGAATGCTTTGTCAAGTTCGCGAGCCAGGCGCGGTGTTGGGGGACGTCGACCAGTTTCCACGGCTGACACGTGCGTGGGTGAATAGCCGATGGCGCTCGCCAAATCTTCCTGCCGCCAACCCCGTTCCTCTCGTGAGCTGCGGAGGAACGCACCGAACTCTGCGGCTGGAGACGAGTCGGGGTCCAGCTCGGCCTTGTTCATGAACCACTCTCCACGCACGTTTGAGAGGTTGAAGGACGTCCAATGCTAGAGGACAGTGGCGACCCCGGGTAGTCATTAAACTACGGAACGGAGTCAGCTGTGGTGAGCAAGGAGTCCCCGACCGGGCCGCTCTACCGCCCGCAGGTCGGCGAGTTGGTCGAGGACGGGAGGACCGGCAAGGATGTCGTCTACATGGGCGTCCCCGCCGAGCCCCGTGGTCGG
The DNA here is from genome assembly GCF_044745805.1 of Kitasatospora sp. NPDC086801. NCBI lineage: Bacteria > Bacillati > Actinomycetota > Actinomycetes > Kitasatosporales > Streptomycetaceae > Kitasatospora > Kitasatospora sp. NPDC086801. Next base: position 55,364 of record NZ_JBIVAX010000017.1, on the reverse strand, counting down.
ACCGCGTGAAGCGCCAACCGGCGCTCGGCGTCGATGTGTTGGCCGCCATCCTCATGGCCGGTGTCGTCGCGTCCGAACCGATCATCCGGCGGGCCACCCAGCGGCGACTCGGCCGGGCCGCCGCCGATGACCACCCACCCTGCCTGTCCCGCACCGGACTGCTGCGCCCCGGTCGATCTGCTCAACGACGCCAACGCGGCCGGACGGACGTGGAACTGCCCGAACTGCGCCCGGTGGGGCGTTGCCTGGTCGTCGGACTACCTGGCGGACCAGCCGTTCGAGGAACCCCTCGTCGTCCTCGGCCGCCGGAAGGTCCGGAAGGTGGTGAGCCGTGATGCCGATGTTCGGCCGCGCGATCCTCGGCCTGATGCGTAAGGCTCGGGTCATTTGCTTGTGGCTCTGGGGCGCACACCTTCAGTTCGTGCCACCGCTTCTCTGGCTCAGCCCCAAGCGACGCCGAGCGGTCGCGGCGGTGGAACGGGTACTCGCCGAGGAATGGCACATCCGGCAGACCTGCGACGAGGCCGCCCGGGACGCCCTGCACGCCGAGCTGTACGAGGCCATGGCCGGACTCCACGCCCCGGCACCCCGTCGCCGGCCTCGGACGGCGTCCCGGCCGCCCAACCGCCCCAACTGATACGACGCGGCTCAGACGAACGGGCCGCGCGGGAACCACGGATCGCGGACCTCCCGGGGCCCGTCCGGCGTCAGCAGGGTGAGGGTGTACGGCGAGGCCGCGTACTCGGCGAGCTGCACCGCGCCGTAGCGGGTCTCCAGTTCGGCCTGCACCGGTACCGGCAGCTTGCTCAGCGTCCGCCGCAGCTGCAGCGCGTCCCGGCGGCTGATCGGGTGCGGGGCGCGTAGCACCAGCCGCAGCGGGCTGAGCGGCCCGGCGACGGGCACGCCGGTGCCCAGTTCGTAGCCAACCGCGCCGATCGGCCCCCAGGCCAGCCGGTGGTCCGCGACCAGGCGGCCGACCTCCGGCAGCAGGGCGAGCGCCGGAATCCCGGCGACCCGCTCCGGGGCCAGCCGCCCGCGCCGCTCGGCCAGCTGCTCGGGCCGCAGTGTCCGGGCCACTGCCGCCCACGGTGCCAGCGCGTCCAGTCGCTGCCCGGGGCGGGGGCCGCGCACGATCACCGGGATCCACTGTTCGGGCGCCGCCTCCGGGTCCCGGGTGCAGCGCTGCGGGTGCGGCACGTCCGCCGGGGCGCCGACCACCGAGGGCGCCCGGCCGACCGTCGCCCAGGGGTGGGCCCGCAGCACGGCCCGCGCCCAGTCCGGCAGCTCGCCGCCCGCCAGCGGGCGCAGCGAACTGGGGCACTGCATCAGCAGTAGGTCGTGGGCGCCGGGCAGCCGCCCGTCCAGTGCGGCCAGCGGGCCGACCCGCCGGCGCGGTCCGTCGTGGGGGTCCTCGGCGGTGCGCCGGGTTTGGCGGGCGGAAGGTACGACGGTCACGGTGGGCTCCAGACGGTGGCGTCAGTTCGGCCGACGGCTCCAATCTCTGCCCGGCGCCCGTCCCCGCGCTACGGCCCTTGGGCGCGTTCACCAGGGACCAAAGGCTCAACGTGCGCCCCCGCGCGCCCGGTGTGAGAGTGGGGGCAGCCCGGTATTCGTCCGGAGGAGGAGTCATGGGCATCTTCGACAGGTTCCGCCACAAGGCGCACGAGGCGACCGGGCAGGACGCCACCGAGCGTGCCGCCCTGGCCCACGACGAGGCCGCCGACGCGTACAGCCCCGAGATCGAGCGGACCCGCGAGACCCGCGAGACCCGCGAGTCGGAGCGGCGCGCCGCGCAGCAGCAGGAGGAGGCCGACCGGCGTGCCGCCGAGAACATGACGGCCGAGGGCGACCCCTGGGACTGACCCCCCCAATCCACACCCCCCAATCCACACCCCCCAGGACCCCCCCCAGGGCCCCCAGGACCCCCCAGGACCCCCCAGGTCAGGGGGCCCGTGGCGGCAGCGGCGGGCGCCGCAGGTCCGGCCGGGGGGTGTCCTCCGGCGGGGGCTCTGCGGCGGGCGCGTCCTCCAGCAGGTCCAGGGCCAGCTGGACGGCGGCGACCAGTTCGGGGTGGCGCCCGCGCGCCCAGTCGCGCGGGGTGCGCAGCACGTGCACGTCCGGTTCGACGCCGCGGTTCTCCACCGACCAGCCGAGCCCGCCGGCGAACCAGGAGGCGTTCTTGGGCACCGAGATCCGGGTGCCGTCGCCGAGGGTGTGCCGTCCGGTCATTCCGACCACCCCGCCCCAGGTCCGGTTGCCGACCACCGGGCCGAGGCCGAGCAGCTTGATCGCCGCGATGACCACGTCGCCGTCCGAGCTGGTCGCCTCGTCGGCGAGCGCCACCAGCGGGCCGCGCAGCGCGTGCCGGGGCCAGCGGACCGGCTGGCGGTCCCGGCTGAAGTCCCAGGCGAGGACGTGCCGGGTGAGCTTCTCCAGGACCAGTTCGGAGACGTTGCCGCCGGCGTTGCCGCGCACGTCCAGGACGAGCGCGGGCTTGTCCAGCTCGCGCCGCAGGTCGCGGTTGAACTGTGCCCAGCCGGAGCCGCCGAGGTCCGGGATGTGCAGGTAGCCGCACCGGCCGTCGCTGAACTCCCGGACCAGGGCGCGGCGTTTGGCCACCCAGTCCTGGTAGCGGACGGCCCGTTCGTCGGTCAGCGGGGTGACGGTGATCCGCCGCACCGGGCCGTCCGGGCCGCTGCGCAGGGCCAGTTCGACGGTGGTGCCGCCGGTGCCGGCCAGCAGGGGCAGTGGGCCGCGCACCGGGTCCACCGGACGGCCGCCGACGGCGAGCAGTTCGTCGCCGTCCCGTACGCCCTGGGCGGCGAGCGGGGCGCGGGCGCGCGGGTCGGAGGTCTCGCCGGGCAGGACCCGGTCGACGAGCCAGCGCCCGTCGGGGGAGTGGTGTGCGTTGGCGCCGAGCAGGCCGAGCGGCTGCTGGGCGAGCGAGGGCCCCTCGGCGCGCCGGGACGGGGTGACGTAGGCGTGCGAGGTGCCGAGTTCGCCGAGGAGTTCGCGCAGCAGGTCGGCGAAGTCGTCGGGTGAGCAGATCCGTTCCAGCAGCGGCTCGTACTGGGCGACCAGGGCGGGCCAGTCCAGGCCGGACATCCGCTCGTCCCAGAACTGGTCCCGGACGATCCGGGCGGCCTCGTGGTAGGCCTGGCGCCACTCGGCGGCCGGGTGCACGGTGTGGGTGATCCGGCGCAGGTCGACGGTGCTGCCGGCGCCGGGGGCGGCGACCGGGACGATCCGCAGGCTCCCGGCCGAGTACACCGCGATCGAGCCGCCGTCCCCGGAGACGGCGTAGCCGTCCAGGTTGTCGACCAGGGTGGTGCGGGTGCCCCGGGCGAGGTCGAAGTACTCCAGCGAGGGGCGGCCGGAGGTGTCGTCGGGGCTGGCGAAGGTCTGCCCGAGGGTGCCGGAGATCGGCCAGCGCAGCCAGACCAGGCCGCCGCGCACCGCGTCGGTGGCTGAGTACTTGGAGGCGATCACCGGGAACTGCAGCAGCCGTTCGCCGATGCCCTGCGGGTCGACGCGGACGGTGCCGTCGCCGCCGCCGTTGCCGCGCGGGCCGCCGTCCTCGGCGGGTGCGGCGAACGGGGACGGCGTGTCGGCGGTGAGCGGGACGAGGTACGGGCGGCAGCCGAGCGGGAAGGAGAGGTCGCCGGTGTGGACGTCGTGGACGGGGTCGAAGCCGCGCCAGGACAGGAAGGCCAGGTAGCGGCCGTCCCGGGTGAACACCGGCTGCTCGTCCTCGAACCGGCCGTCGGTGACCTCGGTGACCGGCCCGGGCGCGTCGGTGCGGGTGAGCCGGATCCGGCGCAGCGAGCGCCCGGCCACCGGTTGGGACCAGGCGATCCAGTGCGAGTCGGGGGAGAACCGGGCGCTGGAGACCGGCCCGTAGCCGGAGGCGGCGAGTTCGCGGACGGCGCCGTCGGCGGCGGCGACCAGCAGCAGCCGCCCGTCGGAGGCGGCGACGGCGAGGTGGGCGCCGTCGGGGGAGGCGGTGAGTTCCAGGACCCGGCCGATCCGGTCGGCGGCGAGCACCCGGTGGTGGTGCTTCTCCGGGGTCGCGTGCCCGGTGCCGCCCTCGTGCCCGGGCAGCGGCATCACCTCGATCGCGTCGGCGCCCTCGGCGTCGGTGATCCAGGCGGCCTCGCCGGTGTGCCCGAGGATCACCGGCAGCCGGGTCCGGACCCCGGGGGTGTCGGCGAGCGCGCGGGCCGGGCCGTCCTTGTGGGTGAGCCAGTACTGGCTGCCGCGCACGGTGATCACTCCGGCCCGGCCGGTCTGGTCGCAGGCCAGGTCCTTGACCTGGGCGGCGGCGCCGACCTGGTACGGGCGGCGGCCGGCCCGGGCGCCGCCGAGCGGGACGGTGAGCCGGCGCGGGGCGGGGGCGTCCAGGCCGTCCAGCAGCCAGAGGTCGCCGGCGTGCTGGTAGACGATCCGGGTGCCGTCGGTGGCGGCCTCGCGGGCGTAGTAGGAGGCGTGGTCGGTGTGCCGGCGCAGGTCGGTGCCGTCGGGGCGGCAGGAGTAGACGTTGCCGATGCCCTCGTGGTCGGAGAGGAAGGCGATCCGGCCAGCGACCGGCATGGGTGAGGCGAGGTGGCCGGGGTGGCTGGCCAGGATCTGTTCGCCGTCCGCCCAGAGCCGGCCGGTGGCGCCGCCCCGGTAGCGCTTCCAGGCGGCGGGCTCGTGCGGGGCGGCGCCGGTGAGCAGCACGGTGCGTTCGCGGCTCATCTGGGCGTCGCCGACCGGGCCCCAGGGCATCCGGCGGCCGGGGGAGCCGTCGGGCGGCAGGGCGTGCGCCCAGGTGTAGTGGCCGAACGGCTCGTGGTAAGAGGTGACGGCCAGCACCTCGCCGTCCGGCAGCCAGCCGCGCACCCGGGTGTCCTGGCTGCCCCAGTGGCTGAGCCGTTCGGCCTCGCCGCCTTCGACGGGGGCGGTCCACACCTCGGGAGTCAGGCTGAGCCAGCTGGTCCAGGCGAGGGTGCGGCCGTCGGGGGAGAGTCGGGGGTGGCTGACCCGGGTGCGGTCGCAGCTGACCCGCCAGGCCCGGCCGGTGGCGCCGTCGGCGTCCAGCGGGGCGATCCAGACGTCGTCCTCGGCGGTGAAGGCGAGCAGCCCGCCGTGCAGGTGGGGGTAGCGGAGGTAGCCGGGCGGGGTCACCCCTCCATCCTTCGACGGGGTGTCACCCCCGGCAACCGGGGCGGCCCGTCGGGGCCGCCGGCCGCCCTGGCCGCAGCAGGTGCCGACCGGTCTGGACCATTGACACCGCAGTGTCGAATCCACTTCAGTGGTCTAGTCCAACTTGGGTGCCAGGCCGGGCCGTTACCCCCCACTGGCGCGTGCTCCGGCGTGCCCTCGGACGTCCCCCACGACCGCGCCATCGCAGGAGCCCCCGCATGCGCAGATCCACACCCGTACCCGCCCCCGCCCGCCGGAGGCAGTCCCGCACCCTGCTCGCCGCCGGCACCGCCTCGGCCGTCGCCGCGGCCACCCTGGTCGGCGTCACCCTGGGCCTGGCGCCCACCGCCTCGGCCGGCGAGTTCCTGGTCAACGGCGGCTTCGAGTCCGGCTCGCTCGGCCCCTGGAGTTGCAGCGGCGGCACCGGCAGCGTCGTCACCAGCCCGGTGCACGGCGGCGGCTACGCCCTCGCCGCCGCGGCCACCGCGGGCGACACCGCCCAGTGCGGCCAGACCGTCACCGTCGCCCCCAGCACCACCTACACGCTCAGCGCGTACGTCAACGGCTCGTACGTCTACCTGGGCGTCGACGGCGGCGGCCCCAGCACCTGGACCCCCGGCACCGGTGGCGGCTACCAGAAGCTCAGCCTCAGCTTCACCACCGGCGCCACCCAGACCAGCGCCACCGTCTACACCCACGGCTGGTACGGCCAGGGCACCTACTACGCGGACGACGTCTCGCTGGACGGCCCGGGCGCCCCCAGCCCGACGCCGACGCCCACCGGGTCCCCGACCGCGACGAGCAGCCCCACCGGGACCCCCACGGGCACCCCGACCGGTACGCCGACGGGCACCCCGACCGGCACGCCCACCACCCCGCCGCCCGCCGGCAGCCACGCCCTGGTCGGCTACCTGCACGCCAGCTTCGCCAACGGCGCCGGCTACACCCGGATGGCCGACGTCCCCAACTCCTGGGACTTCATCGACCTCTCCTTCGGCGAGCCCACCTCCCCGACCTCCGGCGACATCCGCTTCAACCGCTGCTCGCCCACCGACTGCCCGACCGTCGAGTCCGACGCCGACTTCAAGGCCGCCATCGCGTCCAAGCGGGCCCAGGGCAAGAAGGTGCTGATCTCGATCGGCGGCCAGAACGGCCAGGTCCAGCTGACCACCACCGCCGCCCGCGACACCTTCGTCAGCTCGGTCTCGGCGATCATCGACACGTGGGGCCTGGACGGCCTGGACATCGACTTCGAGGGGCACTCGCTCTCCCTCGACACCGGCGACACCGACTTCAAGAACCCGAAGAGCGCGGTCATCGTCAACCTGATCTCGGCGCTGAAGACCCTCAAGGCCAAGTACGGCCCGGGCTTCGTGCTGACCATGGCGCCGGAGACCTTCTTCGTCCAACTCGGCTACCAGTACTACGGTTCCGGCCCCTGGGGCGGTCAGGACCCGCGGGCCGGGGCGTACCTGCCGGTCATCTACGCGCTGCGCGACGACCTCACCCTGCTGCACGTCCAGGACTACAACTCCGGCTCCATCATGGGCCTGGACAACCAGTACCACTCGATGGGCGGCGCCGACTTCCACGTCGCGATGACCGACCTGCTGCTCAACGGCTTCCCGGTGGCGGGCAACACCGCCAACGTGTTCCCGCCGCTGCCCGCCTCCAAGGTGGCCATCGGCATGCCGGCCACCACCAACGCCGGCAACGGCTACGTCGCCCCGGCCGAGGTGAACAAGGCCCTGGACTGCCTCACCAGGCTGGCCAACTGCGGGACGTACGTGCCGCGTTCGGGTGCCCAGCCGAACCTGCGCGGGTTGATGACCTGGTCCGTCAACTGGGACCAGTTCGGCGGCCGGGAGTTCTCCAAGAACTTCGACGGCTACTTCCACCGCTGACGTGCCGTCCGTGGGAACCGTGCTTGAACCTGACACCGGTGTGAGGATCGAGCATGGTTCCCATGGCGACCACACAGCTCCCGACTCCCGTAGCCCGTCCCCCTTTCCCGCTCCCCGCCCTGCTCGCCCTGGCCACCGCCGTCTTCGTCACCGCGCTCACCGAGACCCTGCCCGCCGGCGTCCTGCCCGGGATGAGCGGGGCCCTCGGCGTCAGCGAGTCGGCCGCCGGGCAGACCGTCACCGTCTACGCGCTCGGGACCGCCGCCACCGCGATCCCGCTCACCGCGGCCACCGCGGGCTGGGGCCGCAAGCGGCTGCTGCTCACCGCGATGGCCGGCTTCGCCGCCGCCAACACCGTCACCGCGGTCTCCACGAACTACCCGCTCACCCTGGCCGCCCGCTTCCTCGCGGGCGTCGCGGCCGGCCTCGCCTGGGCGCTGCTGGCCGGGTACGCGCGCCGGCTGGTGCCGGTCGAGCAGCAGGGCCGGGCGATGGCGGTGGCGATGGCGGGCGTGCCGGTGGCGCTGTCGCTGGGAGTGCCGGTCGGCACCTTCCTCGGCCAGGCGCTCGCCTGGTGGGTGCCCTTCCTGGCCATGACGGCACTGGCGCTCGGCGTGATCGGCTGGATCGCGGCCCTGCTGCCGGACCAGCCCGGCCAACCGGCCGGTGAGCGCGCCCCGGTGCGGAGCGCGCTCACCGTGCCCGGGGTGGCGCCGGTGCTCGCCGTGACGGTGCTCCTCGTGCTCGCCCACACCATCCTGTTCACCTACATCGCGCCCTTCCTCGACCGGACCGGCCTCGGCGATGCGACCGACACCGTGCTGCTGGTCTTCGGACTGGCCTCGCTGGCGAGCATCTGGTTCACCGGCGCCCACATCCACCGCCGGCTGCGGCAGTTGACGATCGGCGGCGCGCTGCTGGTCGCCCTGACCGCGGGCCTGCTCGGCCTCTGGTCGCACAGCACGCCGCTGGTGCACGCCGCCGCCCTGCTCTGGGGCCTGGGCTGGGGCGGCGCCCCGACCCTGCTGCAGACCGCCGTCGGCGACGCGGGCGGCGAGCGGGCGGACGCCGCCCAGACGATGCTGGTCACCCTGTGGAACGCCGCGATGGCGGGCGGCGGCGTGGTCGGCGGCCTGGTGCTGGGCCGCCTGGGCACCGGCGCCCTGCCCTGGACGGTGCTCGCCCTGATGCTGCCCGTCCTGGCGGTGGTCGCCGCCGCCCGCCGCCACGGCTTCCCGACCGGGCGCCGTTAGCGCAGCTGGAGCCCGTTGGCCAGCAGCTCGGCGACCAGCTCGGGCCGGGCCGTCGCGACCGAGCCCGCCGAGTACGGCGGCTGCGGGTCGTACTCGATGACCAGCTGGATCGCCTCCGCGGTCGCGTCCCCGGCCAGCAGGCCGGTCAGCGTCAGCGCGAGGTCGATCCCGGCCGAGACCCCGGCCGCGGTCGCGTACTTGCCGTCGACCACGACCCGCTCCGTCCCGGTCGGCTCCGCCCCGAACTTCTTCAGCGCGTCGAGGCAGCACCAGTGCGAGGTGGCCCGGCGCCCCGCCAGCAGTCCGGCGGCGCCCAGCAGCAGGGAGCCCGAGCAGACCGAGGTGGTCCAGGTGGTGGTGGCGTCCACCGCGCGGACCCACTCCAGCACGGCCTGGTCGGCCAGCCGGGCCTCCGTCCCGGGACCGCCCGGGACGAGCAGCACGTCGGCCGCGTCCACCTCGTCCAGGGCGGCCTCCGCGGTCAGCGACAGGGTCTTCATGTCGGTGCGGACCGGGCCGCGCTTCGCGGCGGTGAACACCACCTCGGCGCCGGGGATGCGGGACAGCACCTCGCAGGGGCCGACGGCGTCCAGGGCGGTGAACCGGTCGTAGAGCAGAACGGCGATGCGCATCAGTGTCCTCCAACAGGATCGGGTCGGAAGCGGCGTCGGTACTCGGCGGGCGGGGCGGCCAGGGACCGGACGAAGGCGCGCCGCATCGCCTCCGGGGTGCCGTAGCCGCAGGAGCGCGCGATCTCCTCGATGCCGTCGGCGGTGTCCTCCAGCAGCCGCCGGGCGGCCTCCAGCCGGACCCCGTCCACGTACCGGCCCGGGGTCACCCCCACCTCGGTGGCGAAGGCCCGGGCGAAGTGCCGCGGTGACAGCGCCGACCGGCGGGCCAGTGCCTCGACCGACAGGTCGGCCTCCGGGTGCTCGGCGATCCACCGCTGCACCTCGCGCAGCGGTTGCCGGGCCGCCACCTGGGCGGCCAGCTGGGTGCTGAACTGGGCCTGGTTCCCCGGCCGGCGCAGGAAGACCACCAGGTGGCGGGCGATCAGCAGGGCGGCGTCGCGTCCCAGGTCCTCCTCGACCAGGGCCAGCGCCAGGTCGATCCCGGCGGTGACCCCGGCCGAGGTGGCGACGTTCCCGTCCCGGACGTGGATCGGGTCGGGATCGACCTCGACGTCCGGGAACCGCCGGGCCAGTGCCTCGCAGTACGCCCAGTGCGTGGTGGCCCGGCGCCCGGCCAGCAGCCCGGCCTCGGCGAGCAGGAAGGCCCCGGTGCACACCGACACCACCCGCTCGGCCCGGCCGGCCAGCTCCCGGATCCGTGCCACCAGCGTGCCGTCCGGGCGGTTGGTGCCCTGCCCGCCGGGGACCAGCAGGGTGTGCACCGGCCCGACCTCGGCCAGGTCCGCGTCCGGCAGCAGCCGCAGCCCGCTGTGGCTGCGCACCGGCCCGCCGCCCAGGGAGGCGGTGGTCACCCGGTAGCCCCCTGGCCGCCCGGAGGCCGCGCCCGCCCCCGCGAACACCTCCAGGGGGCCGGTCACGTCGAGGCTCTGCACGCCCTCGTAGAGGACGACGACCACGCTGCGCGCTCTCATGCGGCCAGCCTGTCACCGGGCTGCGGTGGCAGCAATGACCGGTTTCCCACCTTTCCTGCCACCGGGGGCGGGCGCGTACGGCAAAACGCCGGAAGGCCCCTCGCTCTCGCGAAGGGCCTTCCGGCTGTCTGTGCGCCGCCAGGGACTCGAACCCCGGACCCGCTGATTAAGAGTCAGCTGCTCTAACCAACTGAGCTAGCGGCGCCTGCTGACGCGGAGAACATTACCTGGTCAGCAGCCGAAACACACAATCGGCCCGGACGCCCGCCCCGGCCCGGCTCAGGGGGTCAGCACCACCTTGCCCCGGACGTGCCCGGTGCCGACCAGCCGGTGGGCGTCGGCGGCGCGCTCCAGCGGGAAGGTCTCGGCGACCTCCAGCCGCAGCCCGCCCGCCTCCCACAGCGCGACCAGTTCGGCCAGCCGGGCGGCCGTCCGCTCCCCGCGCAGCCGGCGCACCCCGAGCCGTTCGGCACCCGCGTAGTCGACCACGGTGCCGATCCGGTCGCGGTCGGCGACCAGGTCGACGGAGGCCTCCAGGGCGCCCCGCCCGGCGGCGTCGAAGGCGGCGTCCACGCCCTGCGGCGCCACCGCCCGGACCCGCTCGACCAGCCCCTCGCCGTACGCGACCGGGATCGCGCCCAGTTCGCGCAGGTGGTCGTGGTTGCGCTCGCTCGCGGTGCCGATCACGGTGGCGCCCCAGGCCCGGGCGAGCTGGACCGCGACGGTGCCGACCCCGCCGGAGGCGCCGTGCACCAGGACGGTGTCGCCGGGGCCGACCGTGAGCAGGGTGAGCGCCAGGTGTGCGGTCTGGCCGGAGGCGGAGAGCGAGCCGGCCTGTTCCCAGGGCATGCCGGCGGGCTTGGCCACCAGCTGGGCGGCGTCCACCGTGACGAGCCCGGCCTGGCTGTCCAGGAAGCGGAAGCCCAACACCTCGTCGCCGACCTGCCAGCCGGAGCCGTCCGGCCCGAGCCGGTCCACCACTCCGGCGAACTCGTTGCCGAGGACGAACGGCGGCTCGACGACCGCCCCCGGCGGGCGGAAGCCCTCCCGGATGGCGAGGTCGACCGGCTGCACCCCGGCCGCGTAGACCCGGACCCGGACCTGGCCCGGCCCGGGCTCCGGGTCGGGCACCTCGGTGACCCGCAGGACCTCCGGACCGCCCGACCCCGTCACGGTGACCGCCTTCATCTCTGCTCCCGCCCTCTCGACCGATTCGACATGTTTGGCATGTTTGGCATGTTCGACTGTTCGACTGCCCCCGATCCTCGGACCTGAAGTCCGCTTGAGGTCAAGCTCCTGTTCGGCGTGTCTTCACTGATGGGTGCATTGTCAGATTTATCCTGGGCGGCGCTCAGCCGTCCGTCGTCGAGAGGAACGTTTCCGTGGGCCAGCTGCCCCTGTTCTTCCTGGTGCTGCTCGCCTCCGTGGTGACCATGCCGCTCGCCCGCAGGACCGGAGTGCCGCAACCGGTCCTGATGACCCTGCTCGGCATCGTCATGGCGCTCGTCCCGCAGATCCCGGACGTCACCATCGAGCCCGAGCTGATCCTCCCGCTGGTCCTGCCGCCGCTGATCTTCGCGGTCGCCCGGCGCTCCTCGGTGCGCTACTTCAAGGCCAACGTCCGCTCGATCCTGCTGCTGGCCGTCGCCCTGGTGGTGGTCACCACGGCCGCAGTGGCCGGGGCGGTGCACTGGCTGCTGCCCGCCCTGCCGGTCGCCGCCGCGATCGCGGTCGGCGCGCTGGTCTCCCCGCCCGACCCGGTGGCCGCCGTCGCGGTGGCCGGCAGCGTCGGCCTGCCCCGGCGCCTGGTGGCGATCCTGGAGAGCGAGGGCCTGTTCAACGACGTCACCGCGATCGTCGTCTACTCGCTGGCGATCGAGGCCGTGGTCAGCGGCGACTTCTCGATCGGCCACGCGGTGCTGCGCTTCATCCTGTCCGCGGTGCTCGCCGTGGTCGTCGGCATCGCCCTCGGCTGGGTCAACACCAAGCTCGCCGAACGCCTGGACGACCCGACCCAGCAGGTCGCGCTCAACCTGCTGGTGCCCTTCGCCGCCTACGCCATCGCCGAGGAGATCCACGGCTCCGGCGTGCTCGCCGTCGTGGTCTGCGCGCTCTACCTCGCCGAGCGGGCCTCCGACGCCGACGCCGTCTCCTACCGGCTGGTCGGCAACGCCTTCTGGGAGGTCGTCGAGATCCTGATCACCGGCGTCGCCTTCGGCCTGATCGGACTGGAGCTGGCCACCGTGCTCAAGGAGGCCGGCCGTGGCTGGACCGGCTTCATCGGGGACGCCGCCGTGGTCATCGGGGTGGTTGTGGTGGTCCGGCTGCTCTGGCTGCTGCCGGCCGGCTGGCTGTCGAAGAAGCTGCGCAGCGGCGACGACGAGGACACCCCGTTCAGCTGGAAGGAGAGCGTGATCCTCTGGTGGTCCGGCATGCGCGGCGTGGCCACCGTCGCCCTGGCCCTCGCCATCCCGCTCTCCCTCCATTCCGGCGAGGACTTCCCCGAGCGCGGCCGACTGGTCTTCATCGCCTTCAGCGTGGTGCTGTTCACCCTGCTGGTGCAGGGCCTCACCCTGCCCTGGCTGGCCAAGCGGCTCGAACTGGACATCGACCAGGACAAGCACGAGCAGGCCGTCCGCCAGCTCTGGTGGCGGGCCGCCAAGGCCGGGCTCAAGCGGCTCGGCGAACTGGAGGAGCAGGACCGGCTGCCCGCCGAGGTCGCCGACCGCCTGCGGGACCGTCAGCACGACCGGCTGGCCCGGCTCTGCCCGGAGAACTACGCCGAGGAGGAGGCCGCCGAGGCCAAGCTGCGGCTCGGTCAGTGGCGGGCCGCCCGGGAGGTCGAGCAGGAGATGATCGCCGCCTCCCGGCGCGAGATGCTCGCCGCCCGCAGTGAGCTCGGCGCCGATCCGGAGCTGGTCGACCAGGTGCTGCGGGGGCTGGACCTGCGCTCGGAACGGAAGTGACGGGGCGTTGACGGGCAGCGGCCCCCGCCGGGCGGAATGTGCGCGACCGGCTCCGCGGTTGCATAGGCTGAGCCCGGGCAGGCCGTCAACGGAGTCGGCGCACCACCGGTACCCGCACGACCTCGCGAACCCTCACCGCCTGGCCCTGCCGGTTTCTGCACCCAGATGAATCGAGGAACCACCGATGTCGGAGACCCGTGCCGACGCCCGCACGCCGCTCGACCGCACCCCGCAGTGGGCCGCCCTCGGCAAGCACCGGGCCGCGTTGGGCGAGACGCACCTGCGCGAGCTGTTCGCCGCCGACCCGGAGCGCGGCCGCCGCTACACCCTCCAGGTCGGCGACCTGCACGTGGACTACGCCAAGCACCTGGTCACCGACGAGACGCTGGAGCTGCTGCGCGAACTCGCCGCGGCCACCGGCGTCGCCGAGCTGCGGGACGCGATGTTCCGCGGCGAGAAGATCAACAACACCGAGCACCGCGCCGTCCTGCACACCGCGCTGCGCGCCCCGCGCGGTGCCGTGATCGAGGTCGACGGCGAGAACGTGGTGCCCGCCGTGCACGCCGTCCTCGACAAGATGGCCGGCTTCGCCGAGCGGGTCCGCGGCGGCGAGTGGCGCGGCCACACCGGCAAGCCGATCCGCACCGTCGTCAACATCGGCATCGGCGGCTCCGACCTCGGCCCCGCGATGGCCTACGAGGTGCTCCGCTCGTTCGCCAAGCGCGACCTCGACGTCCGCTTCGTCTCCAACGTGGACGGCGCCGACCTGCACGAGGCGGTGCGCGACCTCGACCCGGCCGAGACGCTGTTCATCGTCGCCTCGAAGACCTTCACCACCATCGAGACCATCACCAACGCGGTCTCCGCCCGCGACTGGCTGCTCACCGGGCTGGGCGCCGGCACCGAGGCGGTGGCCAAGCACTTCGTCGCGCTGTCCACCAACGCCGAGGGCGTGCGGGACTTCGGCATCGACACCGACAACATGTTCGAGTTCTGGGACTGGGTCGGCGGCCGCTACTCCTACGACTCGGCGATCGGCCTCTCGCTGATGATCGCCATCGGCCCGGACGCCTTCCGCGAGATGCTGGACGGCTTCCACCTGGTCGACGAGCACTTCCGCACCGCGCCGCCGGAGCGGAACGTCCCGCTGCTGCTCGGCCTGCTCGGCGTCTGGTACGGCGCGTTCTTCGACGCCCAGGCGCACGCCGTACTGCCCTACTCGCACTACCTGTCGAAGTTCACCGCCTACCTCCAGCAGCTGGACATGGAGTCCAACGGCAAGTCGGTGACCCGCGACGGCTCGCCGGTGACCTGGCAGACCGGCCCGGTGGTCTGGGGCACCCCCGGCACCAACGGCCAGCACGCCTACTACCAGCTGCTGCACCAGGGCACCAAGCTGATCCCGGCCGACTTCATCGGCTTCGCCGAGCCGGTCGCCGACCTGCTCCCGGGCCTGGTCGCCCAGCACGACCTGCTGCTGGCCAACTTCTTCGCCCAGACCCAGGCGCTGGCCTTCGGCAAGACCCCGGAGGAGGTGGCGGCCGAGGGCGTGCCCGCCGAACTCGTCCCGCACAAGACCTTCCAGGGCAACCACCCGACCAGCACCATCCTGGCCGCCGAGCTGACCCCCTCGGTGCTCGGCCAGCTGGTCGCGCTCTACGAGCACAAGGTGTTCGTCCAGGGCGCGATCTGGAACATCGACTCCTTCGACCAGTGGGGCGTCGAGCTGGGCAAGGTGCTCGCCAAGCGGATCGAGCCGGTGCTGCTGACCGGCGAGGGCGCCGAGCAGCTGGACAGCTCCACCGCCGAGCTGGTCGCCCGCTACCGCGCGCTGCGCGGCCGCTGAGCCCCGGTCGGGCCGTCCGCTCCGGCGGGCGGCCCGGTCCTGTTCCCTCGTTCGCTGATTCGAGCGGGAAACGCCGAGAGGCCCCTCGCTTTCGCAAGGGGCCTCTCGGCTGTCTGTGCGCCGCCAGGGACTCGAACCCCGGACCCGCTGATTAAGAGTCAGCTGCTCTAACCAACTGAGCTAGCGGCGCCTGCTGACAGAGAAGACTTTAGCAGCGCCCGGGGTCCGCGCCAAAATCGAATACCGGCCGTCCGCCGTTCACCCCCCGGTCACGACCGCCGCGCCGGCCGGCACGGCCGCACCGGGCTCCCGGGCCGCCCGCACGCACGCCCACAGCACCACCGAGGCGCCCGGCAGCCACGGCTCCCGGTCCTCCGGGGCGACGATCCACCGGCCGGAGCCCAGCCCGGGGGAGTCCGGGCTGTTCACCATCCGCTGCACCGGCGGCACGGTCACCGCGTCGCCCTTGCCGTGGCACAGCAGGGGCGGCACGTCCCGGGCCCACTCCTCCCAGGCCAGCAGCCGGCGCAGCCGGGGCCCCGTGCCGGGCCGGACGAACAGCAGTGTCCGCCCCCGGTAGGAGGCGACCGGCCCGCAGCCCGGCCCGGAGGCCCACAGCTCGTCCAGCACCCGGCGGCCGAACAGCGACGGCATGCTGATCACGTCGAAGGCGCGACCGCAGGGCAGCACCGAGGGCGCCCAGGGCCGGGCCTCCCAGAGGGCGCGCATGCTGCGCGGGTACTCGCTGGCGGAGGCGAGCCAGGCCTCGCCGGCCACGGTGACGTACTCCACCGACTGGTGCGTCCAGATGTCCACGGGCAGCAGCCTGCGCGGTCCGGGGGCCGGACGGGAGGGAAAGCACGGTTTGCCGGACAGGACGACGGGGAACGGCGTACCCTTCCCCGCTCGCGCATATGCCAACGGCCGTTGCCCCGGTCCGGCGCCCGGGTGCGCTCAGTCCTCGTGGCGGCGGGGCTGGAGCAGCCCGCGGCCGTACTCGATCATCTTGGCCGCGTAGTCGGGGGTCCAGTCCGCCCGCTGCGCGATCTCGGTGTCGGACAGCGCGTCGAAGCGGCGCGGGTCGGCCAGCTGCGCGGCGGCGACCGCCTGGAAGTCGGTGGCCCGCTCGGCGGCGGTCCGGAAGGCCAGGGCCAGCTCGGTGGAGCGGCGCAGCAGCTCCGCGGGGTCGTCGATCGACTCCAGGTCGAAGAATCGTTCCGGCTCCGGTTCGGCGGACTGCGGCTCGAACAGCAGCTGCACCGGACGCAGACGTCGCGCGGGGTCGGCCTGACCGCCGTGGTCGGACGCCTTCGTGTGGGAGTCGGGCATGGACGGACACCTCCGGGTCTCGGTGGGGGTGGGCGGCGGCTGCTCCGGGCCGCGCCGCACGGCCGTGGCCGCCGTCCATTGTCGCGCGGCGGCGGCCGGTAACGGAACGGTGCGCGTGCGGGCGCTATTCCCCCGTACGCGCCGGGGTCGCGCTACTCCTTCGGATGGTCGGGCGCGCGCGGTGTCGTCGGGGCGGCGGGGCCGTCGTTGTCCCGGGTGTTCCAGTGATCCACCACCCCAGGGAGAACCCATGCCCGTGCGCAAGGGCCTCACGGCCGCCCTCCTGCTGATCACCCCGGCCCTCGGGCTGGTCGCGGCGCCCGTGGCCGAGGCCGCCGAGACGACCACCGTGGTGACCGGGCCCGTGAGCCTCCCGGGCGGCTGGTCGACGGCGACCTGCCCCGGAGGCACCCACCTCACCGGGGGCGGCTACACCTTCCGGCCCGCCACCTCCGGCGACGCCGTCCTGGTCAACGCGCCGAACCCCGACGACCCGGGCACCTGGGTGGTGCGGGCCAGGTACGGGACCGTCCGGGCCTACGCCGCCTGCGAGACCGAGGCCTGATCCGCCCGGCCGCTCAGCCCAGCCGCACCCGGTGGCCGCTCAGGTGGTGCAGCACCTGGTGGTTGGCCTCCCAGCCGTCCGGGAAGGTGACCGGGGCGCCCAGCTGGACCGGCTCGGTGGACGGGTGTTCGTCCAGCAGCTCGCCGATCCCGGCCCGGGCCACCACGATGCAGGCGTGCCGGTGCCGGGAGGCGAGCACGCACAGCCGGCCGGTCTCCAGGTGGAAGGCCGTCGCGTCGGGCCGTCCGGAGAGCGGGTGCAGCACCACCGTGACGTCGTACTCGCGGCCCTGCAGCCGGTTGGCGGTGTCCACCGTGACGGCCGGGCCGACCGTCCGGTCCACCGGAACGCCCACCTTGAGCAGGGCCGCACGGACGGCCGCGGCCTGGTCCCGGTGGGCGGTGCCGACCGCGATCCGGTCCGCGGTGAGCGGGGCCTCGCCCTGCTCGGAGCGGGCGGTCAGCCCGCGCTCCAGCAGCCGCCGGACGGTGGCCGCGACGGCCGCCACCGCCTGCGGGTCGGTCCGTACGGTGTGCCGGGCGGGCAGTTCCAGCAGCGCCCAGCCGTGCTCGGCGGCCCGGTCGATCGCGGCGTCCAGCGCGCCGCCGTTCGGCCGGACGGCGGGGGTCAGCAGGCGGTCGTCCGGGCCGGTGCCGGAGCGGAACGGCGTGTACGGGTAGAACGCCCGCGAGATCAGCGGCGCCGCGCTGGCCGGCAGCCGCCAGGAGACCGGCAGCCGGTGCGGCTCGATCTGCGGGTTGTGCGCCAGCATGGTGACCACGGCGCTGCTCGACGGGTCGTACGACAGGCCCGCCCACTGCTCGGTGCCGACCACGGTGAACGGGTCCAGCTGGCCCGGGTCGCCGACGAACAGCGCCCGCTCGAACAGCCGGGCCACCGCGAGCAGGGCGTCCGACCGCATCTGGTACGCCTCGTCGACGATCGCGTGCCGCCACGGCGCCTCGGTCCGCACCCACTGCCACTTGGCCGAGGTGGAGACCACCACGTCGTGCTCGACCAGCTCGGCGACCTTGTCGGAGGGCGTGACGTTGGCGTGCTTCAGCACCTCCGGGCCGGGCCGGGCATCGGCGGCATGCAGCCGGCCGATCGTCAACTCCGGTGCCTTCTCGGCCAGTCGGCCGACCAGGTCGTCCACCTGGCCGTTGGTCTGGGCGACGATCATCAGCCGCTCGCCGGCCTCGACCAGCTCCCGGGCCGCCCGCACCACCAGCGTCGACTTCCCGGCGCCGGGCGGGGAATCCACCACCACGCCGCGCGGGGCGCCGGTCGGCGGGTGGACGGTCGCGGCCAGGATCCGGGCCACGGCGGCGTCGGCGGCCGCGCCCGGCGCCTGCTCGGTGCTCAACTCGGCCATCACTCCCACTCCTCGGAGACGGACGGGGCGGGTGCGGGCGCGGTGCCGGGCGGGCCGCCGTGCGTCCACGGGGTGTCGTCCGGCTCGGGCAGCGGCGCGGACTGGCGGACCGTCAACTCGAACAGGGTGAAGGTGACCGGATCGCCGGGCTCGGGCAGGCTGCCCGGCTCCGGCTCCTTCTTGCGGCCCATGCCGGACAGCAGGCGCAGGGTGATGGTGCCCCCGGCCGGGTCGACCGCCGCGATCTCCGCCTTCTGCGGGGACCGCCCGCCGCCCGCCTCCGGCCGGGGGGACCCCCACACCCGGTGCGCCTCCCGCCCGAGGTCCGCGTGCGGGCGGTCGGCGGTGCGCAGGGTGACCAGGGGGCGCGGCTTGGGGGAGCGGCCGGTGGTGTCGTAGTCCGGCACCACCTCGGTCACCACGCCGCTGAACGCCTCGCCGGCCAGCCGGTGTTCGGCCATCGCCAGCGGATCGTCCAGCGCCTCCTGGACGTCCAGCCGGGCCTGTTCGCGCTCGCGCTGGGCGAGCTTGCGGGCGGCCGTGACGGCGTCGTCCTGCCGCGGCTGCGGCGGCTCGCCGGCCGCCAGCCGGTCCCGGTGGCCGGTGTAGGACCAGCGGTCGCCGGTCCAGCGCTCCGCCAGGTGCCCGGCGGGCGGCAGCCCGCGCAGCAGGTCCAGTCCGCGCCAGACGTCCCGCCAGGTGGGCAGCAGCACGGCCGCGAGCACCTCGCGCAGCTGCTCGACCGCCGTCCGGACGGCCGCCCGGGCGCGCCCCGCGGCGGCCTCGTCGCGCTGCTCGGCGCTGTGCTGCAGGGCGGCCGTCGCGGTGTCGTAGCGGGCGATCGCCGGGGCGAGCACGAACTCGTCGAAGCGCGGATCGGTGGCCGGGCCGGCCGGCGGGTGCAGCAGCTGCCCCCGGTCGTCCCGGGCGGACTCGGCGCGCTCGGCCGCCTCGGCGCCGGTCAGGCCGGCCGGCGGGGCGTGCCAGGCCAGGTGGGCGGCCAGGTGCTGGTCCTCCAGGTGGCTCTGGCCGGTGGCCCAGTGCCGGCCCAGCAGGCCGGTCATCGGCAGCAGCAGGCTGGTGCCGGGCACCTGGGCGCGGTCGGTGAGATGGGTCAGCCAGCGGCCGAGCAGCGGCACCCGCACCGGCGCCGGGTACGGGCCCGGCTCGTCGTCCTCGACCGTGCGGCGGAACCGGGTGGAGCGGCCGAGCAGGGCCAGGTGCCGCACGCCCGCGCCGTTCGGCACGATCAGCTGCGGCGCGTCGGCGCACAGCTCGCGGAACACCTGGGTCTTCTCGCCGCTCTCCGGGTCCTTCTCGGAGCCCTCGATCTGCTCCACGTCCTCGGCGAAGGACTCCAGGTACGGCAGCAGATCGGCGGCCAGCTCGGCCAGGAAGTCGAACCGCAGGGTGCGGTTGAGCGGCTGCGGCACCAGGTGGAGCCGGGGCGCGTCCCGGTCGGTGCCCAGCATCACCGCCAGCGGCGCGCCGGCCTCACCGGCGGCCGTCAGCGGCACGACCACCATCGGGCGGTCGGACAGGTGCCGGTGCCGGACGGTGGCCAGCGGCTCGGCCCGCCCGCTGCGGACGGCCTCCAGCCGGGCGAGGGTGGTCAGCAGACTCATGCGTCCGCCCCCGCCTCGGGCCCGCCGCCTGCGCGGACGGCCGCGCCGCGCCCGCTCATGCGTGACCCGCCGGGGCCTTGCCCAGCGCCTCGGCGCGCAGCGCGGCCGCGTAGGCCAGCCGTTCGGCCGCCTCGTCCACGTCCACGTCCACGTCGGCGTTCGGGCCGGTACCGGCTTCGGCGGTGGCCAGTGCCCGCGTCACCGTCCGGATGCTGCCCAGTTCGCCGCGCACGCCCCGGCCGAGCTGCTCGACCCGGTCGCCGCAGCGGGCCCGGGCACGGCAGTGGAAGCCGAGCTCGCAGGTGGAGAGGCAGTCCGGGCCGTACGCGGCGGGCACCGCCTCGACCGAGGCGGCCAGCTCCTCGGCGGAGCGGGCCGGCACGCCCTCCTCGTCGGCCGCCAGGTCGAAGTCGGCGCCCGCCGGCAGCTCCGCCAGCAGCCGGTCGATGCCGGTCATCCGGCTCAGCTGGCGGCGGG
Source organism: Kitasatospora sp. NPDC086801 (assembly GCF_044745805.1). Classification (NCBI taxonomy): domain Bacteria; kingdom Bacillati; phylum Actinomycetota; class Actinomycetes; order Kitasatosporales; family Streptomycetaceae; genus Kitasatospora; species Kitasatospora sp. NPDC086801. Next base: position 35,237 of record NZ_JBIVAX010000017.1, on the reverse strand, counting down.
TGGTGGCCAGTTCGCGGCGGACGTCGACGGCGACGGCCGTCGGCCGGTTGCCGAAGTCCTTCGGGCAGACCAGCAGCACGCTCGACCGGGGGCTGCCGGGCAGCCGCTGCTCGGTGTACGGGTCGGCGGCGAGCGGTCGGCCGGCCAGTGCGGCGGCGGCCTGCTGGAGCGCCAGCACGTACACGGCGGCCTGGCGGGCGGCGGCGCCGACCTTGGCCGGGTCCGCGCCGCCGTCCAGCACCGGGAAGGACTTGATCTCGACCACCGTGCACCGGCCGCCGTGCACCACGACCGCGTCCGGCTCCAGGTAGGCGGTGCCGCCGGCCACGTCGAGGCGCAGCATCGGGTGGTCCAGCAGCGTCCAGGCGTCCGGGTCGGCGGCGGCCCGGGCCAGCGCCTCGACCGTCCGGTCGGCCCGGACGGCGGGCCCGGAGCGGTGCAGCAGATCCGGCACCTGCAACGGGGCGCCGCCGTCCGCCGGGACGCCGAGGTGGCCGCGCAGCGGCTCCAGCAGCGCGGCGTAGTCGTCCGCCTTCAGCCGGGACTCGAAGATCACGCCGCGGGCGATCGCGAACGGGGACTGCCCGAAGGGCGCGGGGCGGCCGAGCCGGGCGGCCAGCGCCGACTTGTCCACCCCCGCCGCGTCGAGCACGGCGCGGCGGTGGCAGCCCGGATTGGCGGCGAGCGCGGCGAGGGAACGGGCGTTCAGGCTGCGCTGCGGCGCGGGACCGCGCAGTTCGGCGAGCCGCTGGGAGAGCGGCTCAGCGTGCCCGGTGGACGGGACGTTCGTCGAGACGTTCATGGTGCGGCCCAGTGTCGCACCCGGGTCCGACAATGCGGTGCGGACCGGTCCGTTCCGGCCTGAACCGCGCGTGCGTGCCGGATGGGGACACCCCGCGCCCCGGTCGACCAGGGCGCGGGGTGCCCCCATCCGGCACCGTTTCGGCCCGGCCCCGGCCCCGGCCCCGGACCCGGCCCCGCTTCCGGCCGAGGCGACGGCCCCGGACCCGGCCCCGCACCGTTTCGGCCCGGCCCGCGATCGTGTCCGCCGTCCGGGTGAGGGATCATGGAACCCGGTGCTCAAGGGTGAGACCGACCGTTGCCACCACCCCGCTGCGAGGAGCCTCCCATGCCCGCCCGAATCGTGCTGGTCCGCCACGGCGAGACCGAATGGTCGGCCACCGGCCGTCACACCGGTCGCACCGACATCCCGCTGACCGAGGAGGGCCGCGCGATGGCCCGGGCGCTCGGCGCCCGCCTCGCCAAGGCCCCCTGGAACGGGCTGCCGGACGCGCTCGTGTACACCAGCCCGCTCGGCCGCGCCAAGGAGACCTGCGCCCTGGCCGGCTTCGGCGACCGGGCGGTGGAGCGCCCGGAGCTCCTGGAGTGGGACTACGGCCAGTACGAGGGCCGCACCGGCGCGGACATCCGCGCCACCGACCACCCCGGCTGGCTGATCTGGCGCGACGGCGTGCCCGGCGGCGAGAAGCTCTCCGAGGTGGCCGCCCGGGTGGATTCCTTCCTCGCCGGCCTCAACGAGGAGCACGGCGTCCCCGAGTCGGACACCACCGTCATGCACTGCGCGGACCGGGACGTCGTCCTGTTCGCGCACGGCCACCTGCTGCGCATCCTGACCGCGCGCTGGCTGGGCCTGCCGCCCGAGTTCGCCCAGCGCTTCAAGCTCGGCACGGCCGCGCTCTGCGTGCTCTCCTGGGAGTACGGCGCGCCGGCCGTGGAGGTCTGGAACGACCTCTCCCATCTGGAGGGCCTGGCCGCCGGTCACTGACGGACCATCAGGGGCCGTGCCTCAGGCGGCCGCCGCCAGGTCGTACCCGGCCAGGAAGTGGCGGACCTCGGTCACGGCGGCGTGCGGGCGCAGCCGTTCGGCGGTGTCCGCCAGCATGCTCCGGATCCGGGCCGAGCGGACCTCGCCGAACAGCGCCACGGCGGCCGAGCCGTGGTGCGCCGCACCCGCCAAGTCGCCCCGGCCCAGCCGGTCGTGGGCCAGCTCGGCGGTGTACAGCACCCGGTTGCGGACGAAGTGCGGCTTCTGCAGCGTTATCGCCAGCCCGGCCTGCTCGCTGGCGCGGTCCCAGTCGCCGAGCGCGGACCAGCACTGCGACTGCAGGCCGGCGATCTCCGCCTCGCCGAAGAAGGACATCCACTCCGGATCGCCCTCGGAGCGGCCGCGGTCGAACAGCGTGTACGCCCGGGCGATCGCGCGTTCGCAGGCGGCGCGGTCCTGTAGCAGCGCCCAGCCGCCGGCCTCCCGCATGGCCAGCAGCGCGAGCAGCCGGGCGGAGTCCAGCTGCCGGGCGGCGACCTGCCCGGCCTGGGCGGCGCGCAGCGCCTCGCGGGGGCGGCCGGCGTCCCGGGCGAGGAAGGCGCTGTTGCAGAACACGTGCGCCTCCAGCGCGGCGTCGCCGGCCATGCGGGCGGTGGCGAGCGCCTCGGCGTAGAGCGAGCGGGCGTCCGCCAGCCGGTTCGAGTCGTGTGCCAACCAGCCGACCGAGATGGCGAGTTCGCCGGCTCCGGCCTGGAGCCGGCGTTCGGTCTCCGCGCTGTACTCGCCCTCGTTGAGCAGCAGGTAGGCGGTGCGCAGCGACTGCCCGGCGCGTTCGAACAGGGTGTCACCGCCGTGCGCGTCGTCGGCCAGCCGGATGTCCCGGACGGCCTGCTCGACGCCGAACACCTCGGCGGCGCCGACCCTGCGGGGTGGCGGTACCGGCCCGGGGCGGCCGGGCACGAAGGCGCCGGGGCCGGGGTCGAACAGCACCGGTGCGGCGGGGTCGGCGGCGGCACTGCCGGTGGCCGCGGCGGCGGCCACGGTCGGCCGGTCGATGCCGATCACGGTGGCCAGCGCGGTCGGGCCGCCGGCCAGGAACGTACGGCGACGCACGTCGTCGTTCTCCTCGTCGAGATAGGGCGATCCATCAGGCCCCCGGGGCACCGCGACGGTCCTCGGCCACGGGGGCCCGTCCGGAGCGGCTGGATCCGCGTACGGCGAGGCAGCGTACGGGAGTTGAGTGGAGAGCGGTGAGCGCGGGGCGGGCGGGGGCGGGAACGGCGGGTGGAGCGGGGGGACTTCGGCCCTCCCGCCGGCGCCGTCCGCCGGGCGGCGGCGGACGGCGGTCCGGGGGGCGAAGCCGAGTTCGGTGAGCGTGCGATCCGGCCACATGTGCCGGAAGACCCGCTCGTAGGCGTAGTTGGGGCAGCGGATCTCACCGGATTCGACCCGCCCGACGTAGCGGGCGTCGCAGGACACGTGCTCCCCGATCTCCCGGGCCGCCCGGCGCACGGCCATGGCGAACTCGCCGGGTGAACGGTCGCCGCGCAGTGCGCGCATCACGGTGTTGGGTGACGGGCGGTTCGGCTCGGCCGGTGGGGTGGCTGCCATGGTGCGCTCCGTGGTCGTGCGGAGGGTGGTGGTGCGGGTGCGCGGCCGGCGGCGCCGGAGGTGCGCGGGTGTCGGGTGACGGGGGTGGGGTGCGGATGGGCCCGGGTGGGGTCCGGGTGTCGGCGCGGTGGTGTGCGACGGTGCGGGAACGGCCCGGTGTGGCCGGTGGGGTCGTCGTGACCCGCCACCGACAGTACCCGGCGTGACCGGTCGACCACAGCCGGTTTATGGGAGATGTGACCTCAATTCGGTATAAAGCGGGCGGGGTTGTGGGGTATCCGCCATGAAATGCCATGCCTTGCTGTAAGGCGCCCCGTGGCCTGTGACGCGTCCGCCGCGTTGTCCTGATACGTGGAAGCCCAGGCCGTCGCCCCGGCCCGCCGCCCGTCCCCGCGGCCCCCACCTCCCGGGCGGCGGCGCTTCCGACCCGACGAGGTACAACAGGAGGGCCCATGATGGCCACCGGACTGCCGCAGTACCGACCGGCCGCCGGGGGCGTGCTCGCCGGCGCCGCCCCCGCCCTGCTCCCCGACCCCGCCGACGACCGGATCCCCGGCCGGGGCCCGGTCGAAGGCGGCCGCGCCCCCTGCGGCGGCCGGCACCCCGGCCACCGCCTCGTCCCCGGACCGGACCAGGACACCCTCGTCGCCACCTGCGACACCGTGACGGTCGCCCTGCGGCACGGCCTGGAGACGGTCGACATCCTGCGCCTGCGCCGCGCCTGCGGGGCCGTCCTGCAGAGCCGCAACGGCAGCACCGTCACCTTCCTCGTCCCCGCCGGCACCAGCGAGACCTGGCACCTGCCCGGCAGCTCCTGTACGGCCGGCGCCCTGTTGCCGACCGCCACCGACCCACGGTGGGTGATGCCCCCCTCGGGCGTCGCCTGCGCCGCCCGCCCCACCGACGCCTGGGTGCTCCGCTCCGCCCTCTGCGAGGCCGCCTGCACGCTCACCGCAGGCGGCCTCGGCCCGTTCTAGCGGGCGTGCCGTGCGGATCCCGCCGGGCCCGCGAGCCTGGCCCGCCCCTCCGGCCGGATCCACCCGGCACGCCCCCGGACACCCCTGACCAGCGAGGCCGCCCCGCCCGGCGGCGATAATGGCGGTCATGGGACGAAGCAGCAGAGCCGCCCGGGGCGCGGGCCGCGGCACCGAGCGCGACACCGGACCGGACGTCACCGGCCCCGGCGGCCGCACCCACGCCCAGGGCCCGCTCACCCGTCCGGTCGGCTCCGGCCTGGCCGAACTGCGCCCCGACCGGGACCGCCCCGCGGCCTGGTCGCTGCTGATCGACGGTGCCCCGCAGTCCATGGTCGACCTCGCCGACCCCACCCACCTGGGCTTCGAGTACCAGCGCCGGCTCGGCCACCTGATCGACCTGGTCGCCCCGTCCGGCCGCCCGCTCACCGTGCTGCACCTCGGCGGCGGCGCCCTCACCCTGGCCCGTTACGTCGCGGCCACCCGGCCCCGGTCCCGCCAGCAGGTTGCCGAGATCGACACCGCGCTCACCGAACTCGTCCGCACCGAGCTGCCGTTGGAGCGCGGCTGGCAGATCAAGGTGCGCGGCGCCGACGCCCGCAGCGTGCTCGAACGCACCCCCGAGGGCAGCGTCGACCTGGTCATCGCGGACGTCTTCTCCGGCGCCCGCACCCCGGCCCACTGCACCACCGTCGAGTTCACCGCCCTCGCCGCCCGCGCCCTCGCCCCCGGCGGCTGGTACGCGGCCAACATCGCCGACGGTTCGGCCCTGCCCTTCGCCCGCTCCCAGATCGCCACCCTCGGCGCGGTCTTCCCCGAACTGTGCCTGGTCGCCGACCCCGCCGTCCTGCGCGGCAAGCGCTTCGGCAACCTCGTCCTCGCCGCCGCCCACACCCCCCTGCCGATCGCCGACCTCACCCGCCGCGTCGCCTCCGACGCCGCCCTCGGCCGGGTCGAACACGGCCCCGCCCTCACCGCGTTCGCCGCCGGGGCCGTCCCCGCCACGGACGCCACCGCCGCCCCCTCCCCGGCCCCGCCCCCGGGCGTCTTCCGCTGACCGTCCGACGGGGTCGGCCCGCCGCGGCCCGGGCCTCGCCGCCACCTGAAACCCATGGGTGGCCGCCCGAGTTGCGGCCGACAGGGGCGGTCGCCGTTCGGCCGGCGCCGTTGCACCGTCGACGCCGAGCCGAACGCCGAGCCGAACGCCGAGCCGAACGCCGAGCCGAACGCCGAGCCGAACGCCGAGCCGTTCCACCTGGCGATGGGAGCGATCCGGATCGGCAGCACGCCATCGGGTTCGATCCCCCGGGCGTGGACTTCCGTTGCCGGCGCCGGAACCGCCCCCTGGGGCGTGAGCCCGTTCAGTGCCCGCGCGGCAGGCCCCGGTGCTTGCACATGGCCGCGCCGGTCAGCAGCAGCCCGGCGGCGATCGGCGCGAGGACGGCGGTCGCGGTGGCGGAGCCGTCGTCCACGGCCGTCACCGTGGCGGTGTCGGCGAGTGCGAGGGTCTCCTCGGGCGTCTCGGCGGGCGCGCCGGGCCCGATCGGCCGGGAGACGGCGGCGCCCGCCTGGTCGCGGTTCGTGGCGGGTCCGGCGGCGCCTCGCCCGTTCGGGGTGGCGGTCTCCTGGACCGGTGGCGCCCCGGCCGCCAACGCCCGTCCGCCCGGGGTGGACGGGGCGGCGGACCGGACGCCGGTGGCGCCGGACCTCGCGGTGGCGGGCAGTTCGGCGGGCTCGCCGTCCCGGGAGGCGCGAGTCTCGGCGGGGCGGCCCTGGGCGGGGACGGTGTCGAGCAGGCCGGAGGCGAGCGCGAAGGCGTCGGGGACGGCGGCCCGCTGGCCGGGCAGGGGGAGTCCGCCGGCCCGGATCCGGTCCTGGAGGACGCTGCCGACCGCCCCGGCGGCGCCGTCGATCCCGGTGCCGGTGCCGGAGGCGGAGGCGGTGTCGGCCAGTTCCCCGACGAGCCCGGGGGAGGTGCGGGCGGCCTCCTCGGCCGCCGGTCCTTCGGGGGCCGGCCCTTCGGGTGTCGACGGACCGGCGTGCGCCGACTGCCCGTCGCGGGGGGCGGACTGGCCGTGCGCGGGTCCGCCGGGCGCGGTGCGGCGGACGGTGGCCTGCTCCGGCAGCGGGTCGGCGGAGGCGTACGCGCAGGGGGCGCCGAAGCCCCAGAGTTGCGCGAGGAGGGCGCCGCCGGCCGCGAGGGCGCGGGGCAGCCATCGGCCGATCGCGCACCGCGCGCCGACGCCGCGGGGGGCGGGTTCCTGGGGCTTGGTCGCGTGATTGGCTCGCATGTGAGTTGAGAACGAGCGGACGGGCCGTGAGGTCACGCCCGCCGTCACGCCCGCCGTCACGGACAGTCATCGCGCGAGTGGCCCCGGGCCGGGCTGCCCGGGGCCACCGGCCGTGGAGCGGTCAGGAGTTGGGGCGCAGCGTCCAGGTGACGGTCATCACGCCGGTGACGGCGCCGTCGGCGCGGGTGATCTCGACGGTGACCGGGAACTCGGGGCGGCCGCCGGCGTCCAGCTCGGCGACGACCTCGGCGGCGGGGCGGCCGAGGACGGCGGTGGCGGTGACCTCGCCCATGGCGAGCTTCTTGTAGGCGATCTCGGCGTTCACCGCGAGCGGCACGGCCCGGGAGAGCTGGTCGCCGAAGGCGGCGAGCACGATGCAGCCGCTGGCGGACTCGGCCAGGGTGAACATCGCGCCGGCGTGCGGCCCGCCGACGTGGTTGTGGTACGCGGGCTGGTCGGGCAGCCGCAGCACGGCGCGGTCCGGGGTGGTCTCCAGGTACTCCAGCTTGAGGGTGCGCGCCATCGGCACGGTGGAGTCGAGCAGCTGGCCGATCGAAGGTGTGGTCATGGCGGCAATGTTACTAGTCGGTAGCTTCTGGCGGCAGGCCTGCGCCGGGAAAACCCGAACCGCGGTGGACAGTTGAGGGAACGCGAAAACGCCTGAGGGGCCGATCTCTTGAAGAGATCGGCCCCTCAGGCTCTGGGGTGAGTGACGGGACTTGAACCCGCGGCCACCTGGACCACAACCAGGTGCTCTACCAACTGAGCTACACCCACCATCTGTCCGGCTCGTTCCCGCTTTCGCGTTCCCGTTCCGACAGGAAGAACTCTACAGGATCCGAGAGGGTGCTCGCGCCAGGGTTCCGTTCCGGCGAACGCGGTCACCTCCCTCGGACTCCTCCGGTCAGTCGGCCGGGGCCTGGTACTTCTCGGCGATGGCGCGCGCGGTGTCGGTGTCCGGCCCGGGCTGCGGGACGAACACGGCCTCGCGGTAGTACCGCAGTTCGTCGATGCTCTCGCGGATGTCGGCGAGCGCCCGGTGGTTGCCGCCCTTCTGCGGGCTGTTGTAGTACGCCTTCGGGTACCAGCGGCGGGCCAGCTCCTTGATCGAGGAGACGTCCACGATCCGGTAGTGCAGGTGCTTCTCCAGGGCCGGCATGTCCCGGGCGAGGAAGCCGCGGTCGGTGGCCACCGAGTTCCCGCACAGCGGCGTCCGGCCGGCCTCCGGCACGTGTTCGCGGATGTACGCGAGCACCCGCTCCTCGGCCTCGGCGAGCGTCACGCCGTGCTCCAGCTCGTCCAGCAGGCCGGAGGAGGTGTGCATCGCGCGCACCACCTCGGGCATGCTCGCCAGCGCCTCCGCCGGCGGGCGGATGATGACGTCCACACCCTCGCCGAGGATGTTCAGCTCGGAGTCCGTCACCAGTGCCGCGACCTCGACCAGGGCGTCCTGGTCGAGGTCGAGGCCGGTCATTTCACAGTCGATCCATACCAAACGGTCATTCACACAACTCACCCTACGGCGCGATCACGCGCCGCGGGGACCGGAGGAGCCGAGCGGGGCTCCGGGGCGGAGCCCTCGGCCTGGTGCTCGTCCGCGCCGCCGTGCGGGCCGTGGCCGTCCGGCCGCTCGCCCTCCCGTCCGGTCCGGACCGCGTGGCCGTCCCGGGCCGGACGGGCCTCGCGCGCCGCCCGGGCACCGTCGGTCGCCGCCGCCCGGCCGCCCTGCGGACGGGCCTGCGGCACCCGTGCCTGCCGGCCCCGGACCTCGCCCGCCCCGGTCGCCGGCTGCCCGGCGGGGGCGGGGGCCGGCACCCGGCCGGTCGCCGCGCCGTGACCGCGCGCGGCGGAGCCCGCCGCGGCACCCGGCTCGTCCGCGGGCCGTTCGACCGCACTGCGGTGTCCCTGCCCCTGACCGCGCGCCCCCGGCTGGGGGTGTCCGTCCTCCGCCGCCGCGTGCTCCGCGGTGCGCGGCGGACGCCCCGCCCCCGACCCGGCCTGCGGCGGCACCAGCGGCGACCGCCCCGGACCGCGCCCCGCACCCTGCTGCCCGGGGTGCGGCTGCTGCGCGGCCTGCTGGTGCGGGTACGGCTGCCCGGTCCGGGCGTGGAACGCCTGGGCGGCCGGCGTCCCGGCCTGCCCCGGACCGAACGGACCGGGCTGGCCGTGCGGCCCCAGCTGTCCCGCCGCGGCCGGCGACGCGCCGTGCGGCAGCGGCTGGCCGTGCGGGCCGACCTGCGCCGGTGCGCCGTTCCCGGCCGGGAACGGGTGCGCGGGCTGAGCGCCGTGCTGCGTTCCGTGCGCCCCGCCGAACAGCGCCGCGCCCGCCGCGGACCCGGCCGTGGTCGCCGGGTGCGGCAGGGCGGGCATCCGCAGGTCGCCGCCGTGCGGACCGGTCGGCACCACCGACTGCGGCCCGGGCCGGCGCGCCCGGTAGCTGGTCCGGTACGCGGCCGGGGAGACCCCGAGCTGGCGGCGGAAGTGCCCGCGCAGCGCCACCGGCGAACGGAACCCGCACCGGCGGGCGACGTCGTCCACCGACAGCTCCGAGGTCTCCAGCAGCCGCTGCGCCTGGAGCACCCGCTGGGTGATCAGCCACTGCAGCGGTGCGCTGCCGGTGAGCGTGCGGAACCGCCGGTCGAAGGTGCGCCGGCTCATGTACGCGCGCGCCGCCAGCACTTCGACGTCGAACTGCTGGTTGAGGTTCTCCAGCGCCCAGGTGACGACCTCGGCCAGCGGGTCGTTGCCGATCTCCTCCGGTAAAGACTGGTCGATGTACTGGGCCTGTCCGCCGCCGCTGCGACGGCTCGGCACCACCAGTCGGCGGGCCAGCGCGTTGGCCGCCTCGGCGCCGTGGTCGCTGCGCACCACGTGCAGGCACAGGTCGATCCCGGCGGCGGTGCCGGCCGAGGTGAGCACGTCGCCGTCGTCGACGAAGAGCTCGCGCGGGTCCACGTGCACCCGGGGGTAGCGCTTGGCCAGTGTCGGCGCGTACATCCAGTGCGTGGTCGCCGGACGGCCGTCGAGCAGGCCGGCGGCGGCGAGGACGAAGGCGCCGGTGCAGAGCCCGATGATCCGCGCGCCCTCGTGGTGGGCCTTGCGCAGGGCGGTGATCGCCTCGACCGGCGGGGGCTGCGAGATCGAGCGCCAGGCCGGTACGACGATCGTGCCGGCCCGGGCGAGGGCCTCCAAGCCGTAGGGAGCGGAGAGGGTGAGGCCGCCGGTGGTGGCGAGCGGGCCCTCCTCCCCGGCGCAGACCAGCAGTCGGTAGCGCGGCACCCCGGCGTCCTGGCGGTCGACGCCGAAGACGGAGAGCGGGATCGAGCTCTCGAAGATCGGGGCGCCGCCGAAGATCAGCACCGCGACGGTCTCCCGGCGGCGGCGGCCGGAGAGCTTGCGCGGGGCGGAGACCGTCATCGGGGTCGGGGAGCCGTTCGCGCCCGGCCCGCCGTGGCCCAGCGGGCCGTGGCCGGGGGAGCCCAGGGGGAGGCCGGGGAGGGGGCCGCCCAGGGAGCCGGTGGGGGCACCGTTCAAGCCAGGGGTGCCGTTCGCCCCGTTCGCGCCGATCGTTCCGCCCGCGCCGGGGTAGCCGGAGTAGACCGGGAAGTCGGCGCCGTAGGCCTGCGCCGGGCTGACGGTGCCTCGGCTGACGCCCTGTCCGGCGTACGTCTGCTGCCCGCCGTGCACTGCTCCGCCGTGTGCCGACCCGCCGTACGCCGGGCCGCCGTGGGTCGCTCCGCCGTGCTCTGCGGCCGCCGCCGAGGTGCCGGTGGCGGTGGCGCCGGTGGAGGGCACTGCCGGGTACGAGGAGTGCGAGGCGGCGCCCGAGGTGCCGGAGTTGCGGGTGGTGGCGGCGGTCGCAGAGGTGCCGGTGCTTCTCGCGGACCGACCCGCGATACCGGCCGCCGCCTGGCCGCTGTCAGGACCCGCGTCGCTCCTGCTCACCCTGCTCAAGGCGCTCAAGCCCCCTCGGTGGTGTGGTGTGGGTGGTGCGGCACTGCTCGCCAAGATCGAAATCTATCGGGTGGACCATTGCCGTTGTGACAAGTTCACCATCCGACGCTATGTCGACATGGCAATTTGGCGTGATGCATTCGATCACGAAGCGTGGCACCCGTCGACCTTTCTGGGAAGAGGGCCGGTGCAACGGTGGCTGGTTGTCGCGGGACCGGTCCTGGGGCGTCCGGCCCCCGCGCGCCCGGTCGGCGGGTCTGGGCTGCGGATTTTCCCAAGCGGGAGGGATCGGCGCGAAATTGACCGAAAATCGGCGGTGCACGAGAGGGCGCACGAAATGAGATCGTGCGCCTCCCAGGCTTCATCCGGCCAAGGCCGGGGCGGCGGAACCGGGGCGCGATGTCCGGGTTACCGTCCTGCCGTGAACACCAACAGCCGGCTCGAACAGGCCAACGACAACGCCGCCGCCTTCTGGCTCGCCCAAGCCCGCGTGCACGGCTGGCGGTTCCGCGCCGGCCCCGGTCTGACGGCGGTCCGCTGCGCCCGCACCCCGGAGGACTCGCACCGCTTCGTGGTCACCCGACCGCATGTCGAACCAGACCTGGTGGAAGTGGAGTTGGCGGACCTCCTGAAGAAATGGGAGACCGTCTGCTTCACCCTGGAGGACCCGTACGGCGAACTCGACCTGACCCGGTTCGGCGCCACGCGGATGCCGGTCATGCCGGTGATGACCCGTGAGCCCGGCCCGGTCGACGGGGTCCCGGCCGTCCTCCCCGCGCTCTCGGAGGCGCACGGCGGCGGCTCCCTGACGGTCGATGAGGCGCTGGACGGTGACGCCTTCGCGCAGGTCGAGCGCGCGATCGTTGAGGGCTTCCCGCTGCCCGCCCGGCAACCCTGGACCCGTGGCGGCGCGCTCCCGGAACCGTTGCTGCGCGAACCCGGGCTCCGGGCCTGGCTGGGCCGCGTCGACGGCGCCACCGCCGGCGCCTGCCTCACCTACGACGACGGCCAGGCCACCGGGGTGTACTGGGTCGCCACCCTGCCCGACCGGCGCGGCCAGGGCGTGGCCCGCGCCGTGCTCCGGACTGCCCTGGCCCACGCGCAACCCGACCGCCCGGCCACCCTGGTCGCCACTTCGCTCGGCGAACCGCTCTACCGCAAGCTGGGGTTCACCGAGCAGGCCCGCACCTGCTGGTGGACCCGGACCTCCGCGGACGGCTGACGGCCGGGCCGCCCCGCGGAGGTCCGGCGAGTTGCCGGGCGAGTCGCCGGGCGGGGTGTGCGGGCGGGGTGTGCGGGGCAGAACGTATGGGGCGGGGCGCACGGGGTGTGCGGGGCAGGCGCTCAAGGGGGTGCTACGGGGCGGCCGCCGCCGGTGCCACGGCGAACGCGGTCCGCGCGGGCCCGGCTCCATCGGCCGCCGTGCGGACGGCCGTTGGGCGCGCCACCGCAGCGGGGCGCAGCCCGTTCGCCCCCGGGTCCGCCGCCGGGGCCACCGCCGGGGCCACGCCCGGGATCAGACCAGGACGGTCCTCGGCGACCACGGCAAACTCGCCGGTGCGGTTTCGGACATCCGACCCCGCCACCGAACCACCGGGAGCACTGGGGGTTCCGGCGTTCACGGCGGCAGGCGCGAACGGGCCATCCGGGGCGGATGTCGCCGGCCGTGCGCCGGGCCGTGCGCCGATGAGTGCCGCCGCGTGCACCGGCATCCCGGCGGACCGCCGCCGGACCGGTTCGCCCGCGCGGATGCCCGGCCGGGCCGACGGCGCACTGCGGGCGGTGAGCACCTGGCCGACGGCCTCCGGCAGACCGGCCGCCTTCAGCGTGGGCCGGTAGCCGCTCTCGGCCCAGGGCCGACCGTGGTGCAGCCAGACGCTGCGCAGGCCGGCCAGTTCGGCGCCGGCGATGTCCGCGGGCGCGTGGTCCCCGACCATCCAGGTGTGCGCGGCCCAGTTCCCGGTGGGTGCGACCCCGCACCGCTGGGCGGCCATCTCGAAGATCAGCGGATCCGGTTTGACGCAGTCTGCCTCCTCGGAGATGACCCAGCCGTCGACCAGCGGCCCCAGCCCGGTCCGCCGGATCTTCTCCAACTGCGGCCGGGTGCCGCCGTTGCTGACGATGCCGAGCGTCCACCCGGCCGCCCGCGCCGCCCGCAGTGCGTCGACGTGTCCGGGCGGGCAGTGGATGTGGGAGTTGATGCCGCGTCGGTAGTGGGCGAGCAGGAACTCGGCGGAGACGTCCAACCCGTAGCGGCGCCGGACGGCGGACAGTACGGTGCTGCGCGGCACGTAGCCGCCGCCGTCGAGCGTGACGAACCAGTCGAGGTCTCCGGGCGGTAGGTCGTGTTCGGACAGGAAGTCCTGGGACCAGGCCCGGAAAGCGGCGTCCCTGGGGAGCAGCGTGTTGTCGAGGTCGAACAGGAGCAGGGGCATGCCGAGCATGGTGCCAGCGGCCTCGCCTATGCACCTGGCAAATGCCAGAGCGCGTCGCGAAGCCGTACGTAGTGGCTGAAACGGGTGCCAGGACCGGGCGTACGGGTGGGTCCGGGCGGGCCGGCTGAGGCTGGCGGGGCGTGACGGTTCGCGACGTGTCGCAACGGATCGTCGCCGATCCATGACAGTCCGGTCACGGTGTCCGGTAGGCCTGTTGCGTCGCCCGGTCCGCTCAGTCAAGCTCCAGGGAACCTCCTTTCTGGAGGGGGCGCGTGGCCTGCGGGCAGGGCGCACTGCCGACGGCGGGCGCATCCTCCTTTCGCGGGAACAACGTCGCTCCGAGGCCTCATCGCTGGGCTGGGCCTCACACCCGTCGTACTCTGAAAGGAACAGGTCACATACGGTGCTGCGCGGCGCAGACCGACGTCATCCCGTGGGCGGGCCTGCTGCCCGGGCAGCGTCGTCCTCTCCTGTCGGCCCCTCTCCCTTGAAGAGCCGTGAGCCATGGCTGGTTTTGAGTCCTCCCGACCGGTGGAACCGGACGCGCCCCGCAGTGCGGGCGCAGGCGCCGGGGATGACGGCGGCCGCGCGGACCTCGCTCCAGCCGACGGGCACGCCGAGGTATCGGGCCGCCTGCCCGCCAGTCGGCAGGCCGACGGCCAGGCCGACGAGCCGGGCTGCGTACCGGCCGACGAGCGCGGGGGCGAGCGGGCTGATGACCTCGCCGACGAGCACGCTGGCGATCGGGTCGGCGATCGGGTCGGCGAGCGGGTTGGCGAGCTGGTTGGTGACGGCGCCGACCAGCGAGCTGGCGATCCCCCTGGTATCTCGGGTGTCGCTGGTGCCCCGGGCCGTACCCCGGGCGCCGAGGAAGCCGGCCCGGAGCCGGGCGCTCCCCGGGGCTTCGCCCGCGCTCTGCGCGGCCTCGTCCGACGGGGCGGCCTCGCCCGGGGCGACCGTCCGGGGCCTCGCCAGCGGCGTGGCGAGCACCCGGCGGACCCTGCGGGGTCTCCGGTGACGGGCCGCCTGGGCCCGGGCGCCGAGCGCCCGGAGGCGTCCGGCCTGTCCGGCGCGCACACCGAGTCGACGGCCCGGGACGCGTCCGCGCGTTCCCTCGACCCGGTCTTCCAGCACGGCGTGGTCGTCGGCTTCGACGGCTCCCTGTCGAGCGAGCGCGCCCTCGCCTACGCGGTGGGCATGGCGCGCCGTTCGCAGTGCGGCCTGGTGATCGTGCACGTCGCCAACCGCCTGCCCGCCACTGTCTGGGCAGGCTGTGAACCTCCCGTCTTCGTCGACCTCCCCGACCACCGGACCGAGGTCCTGGGCCTGGAGCTCGCCTGCGCGGACTTCCTCACCGGGGTGCCGTGGATCCTGATCGAGCGGGGCGGCGACATCTGCCACGAGATCGAGGAGGTCGGCCGCGAGTACGCCGCCGACGCGATCGTCGTCGGCACGACGCACGGCCTGCTCGGCAAGATCTTCGGCTCGGTCTCCGGGCGGCTGGCGCGGCGGGCCAACCGCCCGGTGATCGTGATCCCCTGACGTCCTATCGGGGCGCCGCGTTCCCGCGCCCCTGGCGACGTCTCCCCTTGTCGGCCGATGGCGTCGGCCGCCGCTGGTATCGGCTGCTGCCGGTGTCGACCGCTGCCGGTGTCGCTCGCTCCTCAACTCCGGCTGAGGAGCGAGCCGTTGCTCCGGTGGGCCCGGATCAGAACGCGGCGCCGATCTCCCGGGCGATGAGCATGCGCTGAACCTCCGATGTGCCCTCCCCGATTTCCAGGATCTTGCAGTCGCGCCAGAAACGGGCGACCGGGAACTCGTTCATGAAGCCGTACCCGCCGTGGATCTGGGTCGCCTCGCGGGCGTTGTCGACGGCGGCCTCGGACGAGTACAGCTTCGCGATCGCAGCCTCCTTCTTGAACGGTTCGCCGTGCAGCAGCCGGGAGGCGGCGTCCCGCCAGGCCAGGCGGGAGGTGTGGGCGCGCAGCTCCATGTCGGCAAGCTTGAACTGGATGGCCTGGTTGGCGCCGATCGGCCGGCCGAAGGCCCGGCGCGTGCCGGCGTACTTGACGGACTCGTCGACGCACCCCTGGGCCAGGCCGGTGGCCAGGGCCGCGATCGCGATGCGGCCCTCGTCGAGGATCCGCAGGAACTGGGCGTAGCCTCGGCCACGCTCGCCCAGCAGGTTGGCCGCGGGAACGCGGCAGTCGGTAAAGGACAGTTCGCGGGTGTCCGATGCGTTCCACCCGACCTTCGAGTACTTCTTCGATACCTGGAACCCCGGGGTCCCGGTGGGCACGATGATGGAAGAGATTTCGCGCGTTGGCGAGCGGAATTCGCCTTCTTCACTCGAACGAGCGATCGGTTCCGTGAGTGCGGTGACGGTGACCAGGCCGGTGATGTCCGTGCCGGAGTTGGTGATGAAGCACTTGGTGCCGTTGATGACCCACTCGTCGGTGGTCCCGTCGTACCGCGCGGTCGTGCGGGTCGCGCCGGCGTCCGAGCCGCCCTCGGGCTCGGTCAGGCCGAAGGCGCCGAGGAGTTCGCCGGAGGTCAGCCGGGGCAGCCACTCGCGCTTCTGCTCCTCCGTCCCGAACCGGTGGATCGGCATCGCGCCGAGCGAGACGGCCGCCTCCAGGGTGATCGCCACCGAGGAGTCGACCCGGGCGAGTTCCTCCAGGGCGATGCCCAGCGCGAAGTAGTCGCCGCCCATGCCGCCGTACTCCTCCGGGAAGGGCAGGCCGAACAGGCCCATGCGCCCCATCTCGCGGACGATCTCGTAGGGGAACTCCTCCCGCTCGTAGAAGCCGCCGATCTTCGGCGCCACCACGTCCTGGGCGAACTCGGCGACGGTGCGCCGCAGTTCCTCGTACTCGCTGCTGAGCCGGTGGTCGAACACGGTGATCCTCCTGGAGCCCGGCCGGGGTGGCCGCGGGCGTGAGCGGGACGACCGGCGTCCGTCTGACGGTGTGACGGTCGCACGGTGTGGTTGGGCGATGAACGTGGTGCCCGGTGCCGGCCGCAGCCGGGGTTCCGCGCGGCCGGCACCGGGGGAGCGGTGGTGGGGCGGGGTCAGCCCCGGGCGGCGCCGAGCAGTGCCTGGACGGTGCGGGACGGGCTCGGACGGCCGAGCAGTTCGGCCATCCAGCCGCTGGTGGCGACCAGCGCGCGCAGGTCGACCCCGGTCCGGATGCCGAGTCCGTGCAGCATCCACACCAGGTCCTCGGTGGCCAGGTTGCCGGTGGCGCTCTTCGCGTACGGGCAGCCGCCGAGGCCGCCCGCCGACGCGTCCACCGTGGTGACCCCCTCGCGCAGGGCCGCCAGGGTGTTGCTGAGCGCCTGCCCGTAGGTGTCGTGGAAGTGCACGGCGAGCCGGTCGACCGGCACCCCGGCCCGCGCGAAGCCGGCCAGCAGGGCGCCGACCTGCCCCGGGGTGGCCACGCCGATGGTGTCGCCGAGGCTCAGCTCCGCGCAGCCCATCTCCAGCAGCCGCACGCCGTACCCGACCACCTGGGAGACCGGGACCGGCCCCTCCCAGGGGTCTCCGAAGCACATCGAGAGGTAGCCGCGGACCGCCAGCCCGGCCTCGGCGGCCCGCGCCACGACCGGGCGGAACATCGCCATCGCCTCGTCCGCCGAGCGGTTGAGGTTGCGGCGGGCGAAGGTCTCGGTGGCGCTGGCGAACACCGCGATGTCGGTGGCGTGGTGGGCGAGCGCCCGGTCGAGGCCGCGCTCGTTGGGCACCAGCACCGGTAGCCGCAGGCCGGGGTGGCGCTCCGGCAGGCCGGCCAGCCGGGGCATCAGCTCCTCGGCGTCGGCCAGCTGCGGGACCCATTTCGGGTGGACGAAGCTGGTCGCCTCGACGGTGCGCAGCCCGGCGGCCGCGAGCCGGCCGATGAACTCCGCCTTGACCTCCACGGGCACCAGGGAGGCCTCGTTCTGCAGCCCGTCGCGCGGCCCGACCTCGTGGATCCGGACCTCCTCGGGCAGGCCTGGGGCGCGGACGGGGTCGGGCAGGCTCAGGTCCAGCGCGTCGGGTTCGCGGGCGGGTGCGGTCATGACCGCACCCCGGCGGGCGCGGGGGCGGCCTGCTCGGCGGCGCCGTCCTCGGCCGGGGCGACCACGACCAGCAGTTCCTCCATCGCGACGGTGGCACCGGCGGTGGCCCGCAGTTCGGCCACCACGCCGTCGTGCGGGGCGGCGATCACGTGTTCCATCTTCATGGCCTCCAGCACGAGCAGGGGCTGGCCCTTGCGGACCGTCTCGCCCGCCGTGGTCTTGACGACGGTGACGGTCCCGGGCATCGGGGCGGTCAGGGCGCCGTGGTGGGCGGCGGTTCCGGCGGCGCTCTCGCCGACCGGGTCGTAGGCGTGCAGCGACCAGGCGTCGCCCTCGACGCCGAGCCAGGTCACCGGGCCGGCGGCGAGGCCGGGAGTGGCATCGGTGGCCAGCGCGAACGTGGTCCGCAGGCCGTCGACGGTGAGGTGCAGCCGGTCGGCGGTCCGGGTCGCGCGGGCACGGTGGACGGGCCCGGCGCCGAGCCGGAGCTCCACCTCGCGGGTGAGCTCGGCGGGATTGTCAGTGGCATCGGCTACGTTGCCCGCAGTGATCGAACGGATGCGCACCGAGACCGGGTCCTGGCCGGGGGTACGGAGTCGGTGGGTGGTCCAGGCGGGGGTGCCGCTCAGGCGCCAGCCGGAGGGAAGGGAGAACGGGTCGGTCCAGCCGTCGGGGTCGGCGGCCGGGGTGAGGTCCAGGTGGCGCGCCAGCGCGGCCGCGTAGTAGAGGAGGTGGGCAGGTGGTGGTGTCTCGGCCGTCAGCGGGGCGGCAGTTGTGGCGTCGGCCACGTTCGCGTCATCGGCCGGGCTGGCGGCGCTGGCCGCATTGGCCTCGCTGGTCTCGCCGGTCTCGTTCGCACCGTTCGGCGCGTTCGCCGGGGAGTACGGCGAGGCGAGCAGGGTGGGCTGCTGTTGGGCCGTCTGTTCCACCAGGCCGGTGTCCAGTTGGCCGGCGACGACCTCGGGGTGTGCGAGCAGCCGTCGCAGGAAGCCCGTGTTGGTGGTGACACCAAGGATGCGGGTGTCGGCCAGCGCGGCGCGGAGCCGGCGCAGCGCGGTCGGGCGGTCGGGCCCGTACGCGATGACCTTGGCGAGCATGGGGTCGTAGGCGCTGGTGACGACGGATCCGGGGGCGACTCCGGAGTCGACGCGCACACCCTCGCCTCGGGGCTCGTCCAGGACGAGGATGCGGCCGCCGGTGGGCAGGAAGTCCCGTTCCGGGTCCTCGGCGCAGATCCGGGCCTCGATGGCGTGGCCCAGGAAGGAGATGTCGGACTGATCGAAGGAGAGCCGTTCGCCCGAGGCGACCCGCAGCTGCCACTCGACCAGGTCGAGCCGGGCTGAATCGTCGCCGACGGCGATGGCGAGTTCGGTGACGGGGTGTTCGACCTGGAGGCGGGTGTTCATCTCCATGAAGAAGAAGTCCCGTACCCCCTCGGTGGAGGTGGTGGCGGGGGAGTCCGGGTCGATGCCGGGAACGATGAATTCCACGGTGCCGGCCCCGGTGTAGCCGCAGGACTCCGCGGCGCGGACGGCCGCGGCGCCCATCGCGGCGCGGGTCTCGGCATTGAGGAGAACGGAGGGAGCCTCTTCGATCAGTTTCTGATGGCGGCGCTGGAGGCTGCACTCGCGCTCGCCGAGGTGGACGGTGGTGCCGTGGGCGTCGGCGAGCACCTGCACCTCGATGTGGCGTGGCCGGTCGACCCAGCGTTCCAGCAGCAGGGTGTCGTCGCCGAAGGCGGTCCGGGCGACGCGGCGGGCGGCGGCGATCTCGGTGGGCAGGTCGGCGCGGTCCCGCACGAGGCGCATGCCCTTGCCGCCGCCGCCGGCGGACGGCTTGAGCAGGACGGGGTAGCCGATCTCCTCGGCGGCGGCGAGGAGGTCCTCGTCGGTGGGCGCGGTGGCCTGGCTGCCGGGGACCACCGGGACGCCGGCGGTCCGGACGGCCTCCTTGGCGTTGATCTTGTCGCCCATCAGCTCGACCGCACCGGGAGGAGGTCCGATGAAGACGAGGCCGGCGTCGGCGCAGGCCTGGGCGAAGCCGGCGTTCTCGGCGAGGAAGCCGTAACCGGGGTGGACGGCCTGGGCCCCGGTGCGGCGGGCGGCGGCGAGGATCTGGTCGGTGCGCAGGTAGGTCTCGGCCGCCGAACTGTCGCTGCGGTCGGCCGGGCCGAGCCGGACGGCGACGTCCGCCTCGCGGACGTGCGGTGAGTCGGCGTCGGCGTCGCTGAACACGGCGACCGAGCGCACGCCGAGCCGCCGCAGGGTGCGGATCACCCGGAGGGCGATCTCGCCGCGGTTGGCGACCAGAACTGTGTCGAACATGGGAGGCGTTCCTCCGGGTCGAGGGGAGCCGTACGAAGGAGGTGGCGGCGGTGAGCCGGCGGCGGGGAGACGACGGGGGAGGGCGGTGGAGGGGGAGGGCGCCGGCCCGGGCGGTGCGCCGGCGCCGTGGGAGTCACACCCGCTGGAGCGGGGTCACACCGACAGGAGAGGAGAGGTCGCGGAGGAGAGGAGTGTGGAGAGGAGGGGCCACACCTATCGGTGCGGGGTCACATCCGGAAGACCCCGTACGGGCCGGGCGGCGGGAGCGGGGCGTTGGCGCAGGCGGTGAGGGCGAGGCCGACGACGGTGCGGGTGTCCATCGGGTCGATCACGCCGTCATCCCAGAGACGGGCGGTGGCGTAGTAGGCGTTGCCCTGGCGCTCGTACTGCTCGCGGACGGGGCGCTTGAACTCCTCCTCCGCCTCGGCCGGCCACTGTTCGCCGTGGGCCTCCAACTGGTCGCGGCGGACGGTGGCGAGGACGGACGCCGCCTGCTCGCCGCCCATCACGGAGATCTTCGAGCCCGGCCACATCCACAGGAAGCGAGGTGAGTAGGCCCGGCCGCACATCGAGTAGTTGCCGGCTCCGTACGAGCCGCCGATCACCACGGTCAGCTTCGGGACGCGGGTGCAGGCGACGGCGTTGACCATCTTGGCGCCGTGCTTGGCGATGCCGCCCGCCTCGTACTGCCGGCCGACCATGAAGCCGGTGATGTTCTGCAGGAAGAGGAGGGGGATGCCGCGCTGGTCGCACAACTCGATGAAGTGGGCGCCCTTGAGGGCCGACTCGGAGAACAGCACGCCGTTGTTGGCGACGATGCCGACGGGGTGGCCGTGGATCCGGGCGAAGCCGGTGACCAGGGTCGCGCCGTACTCGGCCTTGAACTCGGCGAACCGGCTGCCGTCGACCAGTCGGGCGATCACCTCGCGCACGTCGTAGGGCGTGCGCGGGTCGACCGGGACGGCCCCGTACAGGCCGGCCGGGTCCACGGCCGGCGGCTCGACCGGGGTGAGCGGCCACGGCCTGGCCGAGCGCGGGCCGAGCCCGGCCACGATCGTGCGGACGATGGAGAGGGCGTGGGCGTCGTCCTCGGCCAGGTGGTCCGTCACGCCCGAGGTGCGGGAGTGGAGGTCGCCGCCGCCCAGTTCCTCGGCGGTGACCACCTCTCCGGTGGCGGCCTTCACCAGCGGCGGCCCGCCCAGGAAGATCGTGCCCTGGTTGCGGACGATCACGGCCTGGTCGCTCATCGCCGGGACGTACGCTCCGCCGGCCGTGCAGGAGCCGAGCACGGCGGCGATCTGCGGGATGCCGGCGGCGGAGAGCCTGGCCTGGTTGTAGAAGATCCGGCCGAAGTGGTCGCGGTCCGGGAAGACCTCGTCCTGCATGGGGAGGAAGGCGCCGCCGGAGTCCACCAGGTAGACACAGGGCAGCCGGTTCTCCAGCGCGACCTCCTGGGCGCGCAGGTGTTTCTTCACGGTCATCGGGTAGTAGGTGCCGCCCTTGACGGTGGCGTCGTTGGCGACCACCACCACCTCGCGTCCGGCGACCCTGCCGACGCCCGCGATCACCCCGGCCGCGGGTGCCGCCCCGTCGTACATCCCGTCGGCGGCCAGCGGTGCCAGTTCCAGGAAGGGCGAGGCCGGGTCGAGCAGGGTGTCCACCCGGTCGCGGGGGAGCAGCTTGCCGCGCGCCGTGTGCCGGGCACGGGCCTTGGCGCCGCCGCCGAGGGCCGCCGCGTCGAGCTTCTCGCGCAGTTCGGCGACCAGGGCCCGGTGTGCCTCGGTGTTGGCCCGGTACGCGGCGGAGCCCGGGTCGACCGCGGTGCCGAGCCGGGGCGCGGGAGCGGCGGCTCCCGGCGGTACGGCACCCGGCGCCGCCGTGGTGCCGGTCGCTGCGCTGCCATGGACGCCGGTGGGTACACCGGCGGTTGAGATGACCATTCCCAAGAGCTCCCTTGCCCTCGGCACCAGGTGGGCGGCCGGATGCGGTGCGCCCATGGACCCCACGTTAATTAACGTTAACTTACGCGCCCAGGTTAACGGCCGATAACCCCACTGTCTACGATGGGCAGCATGCCGAACGTCCCCGCAGCCTCCGCGCTCCCACGCCGCGACCAGATCCGCCGGGAGGCCGCGCGACTCTTCGCGGCCCGGGGTTTCCTCGGGGTGGGTGTGGACGAGATCGGCAAGGCCGTCGGCATCAGCGGCCCCGGGCTCTACCGTCACTTCGCCGGAAAGGACGCGATGCTCGCCGATCTGCTGATCGGCATCAGTGAGCGCCTGCTGGAGGAGGGGCGGCGCCGGGCGGGGGGCGGTGACGGTCCGGCCGCCGCGCTGGACGCGCTGATCGGCGGCCACGTCGACTTCGCCCTCGACGACCGCGACCTGATCACCCTGCACGACCGCGAGCTGCTGAACCTCAAGGAGGAGGACCGCCGCACCGTCCGCCGGCTCCAGCGCGGCTACGTCGAGCTGTGGGTGGACGTGGTCCGGCAGGTCTATCCGCAGCTGACGGGCCCCGCCGCCGAGCCGGTGGCCCGGGCCGCCGTCCACGCCGTCTTCGGCCTGATCAACTCGACCCCGCACAGCCTCGGCCCGGGCCCCGCCCAGGACGAGCGCTCCGGCCTCCAGCGCGACGGCATGGCCGCCCTGCTGCACGCCCTCGCCCACGGTGCCTTCGCGGCGGCGGCCGAGTCGGTGTCCGCGCGGGCCTGAGCCCTGCGCGCCCGGAAAGCCCGCCCGGAAAGCTCACCTGGAAAGCTCACCTGGAAAGCCCGCCTGGAAAGCCCGTCCGGTGGTCCAGGCCCCATGGCCGGCGGTCCAGCTCCGGGGTCGGAGGTTCTGGCCCGGTCGGAGGTTCGGCCCCGAGATGATGGGCCTAGGACCAAAGGACGGTGCCCGCCCACCCCTGGCCGCTGGGCCTTCGGCGGGCCGTCCGCGACCCTGGAGGCAGGCGGGGTCGACGGGTCGTTCGTGCGTTCGATCGGGAATCACCGCAGGCCGCAGGCTGTTGGCCAGTCCGCCGGACCGGACGATCCGGGCTGCCCCGGCCCGCTCCGGCCCCCGCCCGGGCCGGAAACGCCATGGCGGCCACCCGACGAAATGGTTAGCATCCCTAAATATGCCTGAGACTCACGGATCCACGGTGGAGCAATCCCCGAGCGGCTCACCGGCCCCCGGTGCGAGCCCGCAGCCGGACGGCGACCACCCGCAGGCCGCCGGCTGGCTGCGCCGCCTGGTCGGCTACTGCTGGCACTCCCGCCGCAGCGTGCTGCTCGCCTTCGGCGCCTCGCTCGTCGGCATGGCCGTCACCTCGCTGGTGCCGCTGGTCACCAAGCTGATCATCGACGACGTCATCACCGCGCACACCCGCTCGCTGGTTCCCTGGGCGGTGGTGCTGCTGCTCGCCGCCGTCGTCGTCTTCGGCTGCACCCAGGTCCGCCGCTACTACGGCGGCCAGCTCGCCCTGGACGTCCAGCACGACATGCGCAGCGACCTGTTCCGCTCGCTCGGCCGGCTCGACGGCCACCGCCAGGACCGGCTGGACACCGGCCAGGTGGTCGGGCGTGCGACCTCCGACCTCCAGCTGATCAACGGTCTGCTCTCGATGCTGCCGATGATGACCGGCTACCTGCTGATGTTCGTCATGTCGCTGGCCGTGATGGTCTGGCTCTCCCCGCCGCTCACCCTGATCGCCCTGGTGATGGCCCCCGCGCTGTGGTGGATCACCGTCCTCAGCCGCAAGCGCCTCTTCCCCGCCACCTGGGCCGCCCAGCAGGAGGCGGCCGTCGTCGCGGGCGTGGTGGACGGCGCGATCGGCGGTGTCCGGGTGGTCAAGGGCTTCGGCCAGGAGGCGCAGGAGCTGGACAAGCTGGAGCGGGCCTCCCGTCACCTGTTCGCAGCCCGGGTCCGGTCGATCCGGCTCAACGCCCGCTACAACCCGGCGATGCAGGCCATCCCCGCGCTCGCGCAGGTCGCGGTGCTGGCCTTCGGCGGCTGGCTGGCCGTCGACGGTCAGGTGTCGCTCGGGACCTTCGTGGCCTTCTCCACCTACGTCGCCCAGATGACCGGACCGGTGCGGATGCTCACCATGGTCATCACGGTCGGCCAGCAGGCCCGGGCCGGTGTGGAGCGCGTCCTCCAACTGATCGACGAGCGCCCGTTGGTCCAGGAGCGCCCGGACGCGCTCACCCTGGACCTCACCGGGGACGGCGCCCGCGAAGGCACCGGCACCGGCCCCCGCGAAGGCAGCAGCGCAGGCCCCCGCGATGGCGGCACCACCGGCCCCCATGCCACCGGCCCCCGTACCACCGCAGGCCCCCGCACCTCCGATGTCGCCCTGGAGTTCGACCAGGTCGAGTTCCGTTACGACCCCGAGCACCCCGCCCCCGTCCTGCACGGCCTCAGCCTGAAGCTGGCCCCCGGCGAGACCCTCGCCCTGGTCGGGGCCTCCGGCTCCGGCAAGTCGACGGTGGCGCAGCTGGTGCCCCGCTTCTACGACCCGGCGGCCGGCACCGTCCGCCTCTACGGCCACGACCTGCGCGACCTCACCCTGGACTCGGTCCGGGCGGCGGTCGGCATCGTCCCCGAGGAGAGCTTCCTGTTCTCCGAGTCGGTCCGCACCAACATCGCCTACGGCCGTCCGGACGCCACGGACGAGCAGGTCGTGGCGGCCGCGCGGGCCGCCCAGGCCGACGAGTTCGTCCGCGCGCTGCCGGACGGCTACGAGACCAAGGTCGGCGAGCAGGGCCTGACCCTCTCCGGCGGGCAGCGCCAGCGGATCGCGCTGGCCCGGGCGATCCTCACCGACCCCCGGATCCTGCTGCTGGACGACGCCACGTCGGCGGTGGACCCGCAGATCGAGGCGGAGATCCACGACGCGCTGCGCTCGGTGATGACCGGCCGCACCACGCTGCTGATCGCCCACCGCCGCTCGACCCTGCAACTCGCCGACCGGATAGCCGTCCTGGATCACGGTCGGCTGCTGGACATCGGTACGCACGAGGAACTCGATGCCCGATGTCCCCAGTACCGGGCCCTGATCACCGACCCCGAGGCCGGTGACCGCACACCCCGGCCGTCCGAGGCCGAGCAGATATCCGAGCAGACCTCCGCGCCGGTCGGCGAACCGACCCCTGCCCAGGCACTCGCCCAGGCCCCCGAGCCGGCCCCCGCCCCGGAACCCGCGACCCCGGCCACCCCCGACCTCCCCACTCCCGCCCTGGTCAAAGCGGCCCGCACCGCCGACCCCGACCTGCTGGTCAAGGTCGCCGCCCTCCCGCCGGCCGCCGACTCCCCGGCGGTCCCGCGCGCCGAGGCCGAGGCCGGCGACCCGGACTTCAGCCTCCGCCGCATGCTGCGCCCGTTCCGCGTCCCGCTCGCCCTGGCCCTGCTGCTGGTCGCCCTCGACGCGGCTTCCGGCCTGGTGCTGCCGGTGCTGATCCGGCACGGCATCGACCAGGGCGTCAGCAAGGCCCTGATGTCCGGGGTCGCCGTGGCCGCGCTCACCGCGCTGGTGGTGGTGCTGCTGGACTGGCTGGTGCAGAGCGCCGAGAACCGGGTCAGCGGTCGTACCGGTGAGCGGGTGCTGTACATGCTCCGCCTCAAGATCTTCGCCCACCTCAACCGGCTCGGCCTGGACTACTACGAGCGCGAGCTGTCCGGCCGGATCATGACCCGGATGACCACCGATCTGGACTCGCTGACGTCCTTCCTGCAGACCGGCGTGGTCACCGCCGTGGTCAGCCTGCTGACCTTCGCCGGGATCTTCGCCGCGCTGCTGATCATCGACGCGGGCCTGGCCCTGGTGGTCTTCGCGGTGCTGCCCCTGCTGGTGATCGCGACGCTGGTGTTCCGCAGGAGGTCCAGGGACCAGTACGAGCTGTCCCGGGACCTCATCAGCACCGTCAACGCCGACCTCCAGGAGAACGTGGCCGGCATGCGGATCGTCCAGGCCTTCCGCCGCCTGGACACCAACACGGACCGCTTCGTCGCCCGGGGTGTCGCCTACCGCGAGGCCCGGGTGCGCGCGCAGCTGTACATCTCGCTGTACTTCCCGTTCGTCCAGTTCCTCTCCAGCGTGGCCGCCGCGCTGGTGCTGATCGTGGGCGCGGCCCGGGTGGACGCCGGGACGCTGACGGTCGGCGCGCTGGTCGCGTACCTGCTGTACATCGACCTGTTCTTCGCGCCGGTCAACCAGCTGTCCCAGGTGTTCGACGGCTACCAGCAGGCCTCGGTGGGCCTCGGCCGGATCCGGGAGCTGCTGCGCACCCCGACCACCACGGCCGAGGCGGCCGACCCCGTTCCGGTGCCCGAGGGGCTGCGCGGCGAGATCTCCTTCGAGGGCGTCGGCTTCGCCTACAACGGCGGTGCGGACGGCGCCCCGAACGTGCTGACCGGTGTGGACCTGCACATCCCGGCCGGGCAGACGGTGGCGCTGGTGGGCGAGACCGGCGCCGGCAAGTCGACGCTGGTGAAGCTGGTCGCCCGGTTCTACGACGCGACGGAGGGCGCCGTGCGGGTGGACGGGGTCGACCTCACCCGCTTCGACCTGGCGCAGTACCGCCACCGGCTGGGCGTGGTGCCGCAGGAGGCGTACCTGTTCGCGGGCACGGTGCGCGAGGCGATCGCCTACGGCCGGCCCGACGCATCGCCGGCCGAGGTGGAGGCGGCGGCCCGGGCGGTCGGCGCGCACGACATGATCGTCCGGCTGTCCGGCGGCTACGACCACGAGGTCACGGGCCGTGGCCGCAACCTCTCGGCTGGCCAGCGCCAGTTGATCGCCCTGGCCCGGGCCGAACTGGTCGATCCGGACATCCTGCTGCTCGACGAGGCGACCGCAGCGCTCGACCTGGCCACCGAGGCGGCGGTCAACCAGGCCGCGGACCGGCTCAGCGGCGGCCGCACCACGCTGGTCATCGCCCACCGGCTGACCACCGCCGAGCGTGCCGACCGGGTCGTCGTGCTGGACCACGGCCGGGTGGTCGAGGACGGCACGCACGCCGAGCTGCTCGCCCGGGGCGGCACGTACGCCCGGCTCTGGCGCGCGTTCGTCGCGGACGGCCACTCGGCGGTCGAGGCCGTCGCCGCCGGGTAGTCGGCTGCCCGAGAGCCGCCTGACGGTACGCCACCTGCGCCCCGTCAGGCGGCGATCAGCGAGGCCAGCAGGCCGGTGGCGTCGATCCCGCGCGGCAGGTCGCTGACCTGTCCGTCCCCGACCTCGACCACGCGCCAGCCGGAACCGTCGGCCCGGCTGGCGAGGTCGGTGGTGACGAAACGGCAGCCGAGCATCCGGACCAGGGGGCGGACGTCGGTGAGGTCGGGTTCGACCGCGTGGTGGGGTGCGTCGGGGTGCGGCCCGACCAGCACGGGTTCGCCGTCCAGCCACCACACCCGCGCCTCCACGGCCCGCCCGCTCCCGCGACCCGAACGGCCGTCCGCGCCTTCGCCCGAGCCGCCGTCCCGGCTGCTTTCCGCGCCTTCGCCCGAGCCGCCGTCCCGGCTGCTTTCCGCGCCTTCGCCCGAGCTGTCGTCCGAACCACCACCCGAGCCGCCGGCCAGCCGCTCGAACTCCTCGTACCGCCGCAGCACCACCCCGCCGGCCAGGAACTCGCCCTGGAGCTCGACGAACCGCGCCACCACCCGCCCGACGCTCGCCAGATCGGCCAACTCGGGGACGTAGCAGGCCTCGTGCCACTCGTGCTTGCGCGACTTCACGTAGTCCTTGACGATCGCCGGCCCGCTCCCGCCGAGCCGCGCCGCGGCGGCCGCCAGCTCCTCCGGCCCGGGCACCACGGCAGCGGCGGTGGGGATCCACGTGCTGGGCGGGGTCGCCCCCTCGAACACGTCGTACCAGCCGGGCAGT
Organism: Kitasatospora sp. NPDC086801; assembly: GCF_044745805.1. Taxonomy (NCBI): domain Bacteria; kingdom Bacillati; phylum Actinomycetota; class Actinomycetes; order Kitasatosporales; family Streptomycetaceae; genus Kitasatospora; species Kitasatospora sp. NPDC086801. The sequence continues at coordinate 7,940 of NZ_JBIVAX010000017.1, read as the reverse complement.
TCGTGCGCCGCCGCATAGCCGGCCGGGCTGGTCAGCAGGGCGCAGCCGCGCGCGGCGAGCGCGTCGGCGAAGCCGGTGTAGCGGGCGGACGGGAGCATCCAGCCCCGGTACCAGAGCGGACCGCCGTCCTGCGGCACCAGGCGGACCGCCTGCTCGGCGAGCCCGGCGAGCAGCGCGTCGTGGTCGACCAGGTGGTGCTCGCCTCCCAACTCCCGTAGCAGTCGGGCCTCCCAGGCGAAGTGCGGGTCGGGCCGGCGCGGGTTGAGCGGGTCGGCGGGGAAGAGGATCGCGGGTACGGGCATGGCCGTCAGGGTAAGGCCCGGGCGGGGAGGAGTCGGCGGCTTTCGCGGCGTCAAACCCGCTCGACGGCCCGGCCGGGCGCTGGGAGAGTGATCCGATGCGAAATCTGCTGAGACCCCGCACACGTGTCCCCCGGCAGGCCGCTCGCACGGTCGTCCTGGACGAGGGCGGCTCGGTCTTCCTGCTCCGTTCGGACAACGACGAGGTCGGCGTCCACTGGACCATGCCGGGCGGCGGGCTGGAACCCGGCGAGACCCCGTGGACCGGCGCCCGGCGCGAACTCTGGGAGGAGACCGGCTGGAGCGACCTCGAACCGGGCCCGCTGCTCTGCACCTGGGAGCACGACTTCACCTGGCACGGCACCCCGGTCCGCCAGCACGAGCACATCTACCTCACGGGCGGGCCGCACCGCGGCCCGGTCGGTGACGTCAGCGCGGTGCATGCCGAGGACCGGATCCTCGACTGGCGCTGGTGGACCCCGGCCGACCTGGCCGACGAGAACGCCGACGCGCTCTGGCCGCCCCGACTGCCGGAGCTGCTGGCCGCCGTCCGCGAGGGTTGGGCCGTCGACGGGCGTCCCCCGGTGCCCGTCGACCTGGGCTTCATCCCGAACGCCCCGGCCGCCCGCTGACGGCCGCCCGCCGACGGTCACCCACTGACCCGTCCCGCCGACCCGCGACGACCGCCGTCTCCTGACCGCCGCCGGCGAGCCCTGAGCGCACGCCGCTACGAGTGCACGCCACTATGGCGCACGCCCCTACGGGCGCCCGCCGCGTCGCGCCCGCCCGCCCGGACCGGACTCCCAACCGTGCAGGTCCAGCTCCCGGTCGTGCAGCGCACAGGGGTTCATCAGTACGGTCAGCTGCGCGTCGGCCAACTGCTCGAAGGCGAGCCCGGTGGCGGACAGCAGTTGCTCGGTCGGCACCGAGACGGCGATGGCGGGGCGCCAGGAGGGCAGCACGATCAGGCTGGTGCCGCGGCCGATCCGGACCGGTTCCGCCGTCACCCGGATCGGCGCCCGTTCCTCCGGGCGGCCGACGGCCTCGGGCTGGTTCGGGCTGCCGCCGATCAGAATGCCGAGCGGCGTCTCGGCCCGCGCCGCCTCGGGGTCGACGGTCGAGGTGGCCGTCACCGCCCCGGTGCCTCCGGCGAGTTCACCTGCGCCCGGTGCGCCCGGTGCGCCCGGTGCGCCCGCCGCCCGGGCCTCGGTCGGGAGGCCGGCAGAGGTCACGGGCTCCGTGGATGCCGTCCCGACCGGTTCGGTCGCGGCCGTCTCCCGTGCGGTCGCCCCCCGCCCGGTCGCGACGGTCTGCGGGTGCATCCGGCGCAGCCGGCGCGAGGGCGCGGGGCGCCGGGAGCCGGCGGCCCGGAGTTCCTCGCGTGCCGCGCGCAGCACGGGCACGGCCCGGTCGCCCTCGGGCGGGGCGGTCGGCCGGCCGAACCGGACAGCCCCGGCCCAGCCACCCACGGCCCCGGCCCCGTCACCCGGACCGTCCTCACCGCGTTGACCGTCCTCACCGCTCGCGCCGTCCTCGCGGCCGGGGAGGTCCTCGCCGTCCTCGGCGCTCTCGCCGAGCAGCTCCCGCACCTCCGTGGCCGGCCGTCGGCACGCGGCCGCCAGGTCGGCGACCGAGCGGCCTTGGGCGTGGGCGGCCCGCAGCCGGTCGGCGAGTGCCGCCCGCAGCCGAGAGGTGGTCGGATCGTCCGCCGCCGCTTCGCCCACCGCCGTCGCGGGGCCGCCGTCCACCGCGCCGTCCTCCCGCCCGCGCGGCTGCGGCACCGAGTCGTGGCGCGAGCCACCGCCCTGGCGCCCGCCCGCGGCCGTGCCGGACGGGGCGGGGCCCGGAGCGTCGGTCGGTCGGCCGGTCTCGGCGGCCGTCGCGATGGAGCAGCGCGCGGCGGGCGGGGGCGCGGATCCGGCGCTGTCCACGGGCGGGCCGGGCAGGCACGGGTCGGTTGCGGCGGGGTGGAGCGAGGTCATCGGCACGGGCCCTTCGGCGGACGGTCCGGATGATCCTCCCGCACCGCGCGACCAGCTCCAAGCGTCAATTCCGGGGGTGTGCGCGAGACCCCTGCCCACCCCTACGCCCCGTGTCGGCTCAAGTGCCGGGCGCGACGAAGCCCTTGAGGTCGGCGAGCACCGCGTTGGCCGCCATGACGCCGAGTCCGAGGAACCAGGTCTCGTCCGAAACCGGCAGGGCCTGACCGGACTTGACCGCGCCGAGGGTCTTCCAGAGCGCGCCGCCGAGCACCGCGTCCTGGTTGGTGGAGCTGGGGGAGCCGTAGACGCCGTAGAAGATCCAGTCGGCGTCGGCCTTGTCGATCTGCTCCGGGCTGACCTCCACCGCGAGTTCCTTGACCTGTTCGATCTTGGGCTGCGGCAGCGGGATGTCGGTGAGGATGGTGCCGATGAAGGACAGCTCGGCGTACAGCCGGGTCCGGCCGGGCATGAAGCGCAGCGGCGTGATGGTGGGCCGCTTGTCGCCGAGCTTGGCGCCGATCGCGGTGGCGGCCGCCTGGTACGCGTCGAGCTGGGCCTTGGCCTCGGTCTCCAGCCCGAACGGGCTGGCGTTGAGCTGGAAGTTCTGCTTCCAGGGGTAGCCGGGGCGCAGCGAGAAGACGGTCGGCGCGATCTTGGACAGCTGCGCGTACTGGTCCTGGGCGCGCAGCTGGCTGCCGAGGATCAGGTCGGGCTTGAGCGCGGCGATGGCCTCCAGGTTGAGGCTGTTGATGGTGCCGACGTTGGCCGGGTTGCCGGCCTTGTCCTTGAGGTAGGACGGCAGGGACTTGGAGCCGTCGGTGTAGACGATGCCGACCGGCTGGATGCCGAGTGCGACGACGTTGTCGAGTTCACCGGTGTCCAGCACCACGACCCGGGTGGGCTTGGCGGGGATGACGGTCTCGCCCATGGCGTGCTTGACGGTGCGCGGGTAGACACCGGGGGCGGCGTCGGTGCCGAAGCCCTTCATCTTCTCGATCACGGTGGCGTAGTCGTCGCCGCCCTGCTTGACCGACTTCTGGTCGGGCGATGCGCCGCCGGTGCCGGGCGTCGTGCCGCCGGAGCCGCCGTTGCCGCCCGGGCCGCCGGAGCTGCCGCAGGCGGTGAGCAGCCCGCCGAGGCCGAGGACCGCCCCGCCGGCGATCCCGGCGGAGAGGAACCTGCGGCGGGAGGGGGTGCGGGGGACGAGGGCCAGGTCGTCGGGGTTGGGGGCCACGCGACGCTCCTTCGGATCGAGGTTAGGTGAGGCAAACCTATCCGAAGCGCCGGAGGGGGAGGTGGCGGCCCGTCCGGGTCGAGGGTCGAACTGTCTCAAACATTGACATAAGGGAGAAAATCCCTTAACCCTGATCCTTTGAAACCAAGGTACACCGCTTAATGCGCCGTTAATGCGTCACCCTGATGACCCTCACGGAGAACGAATCGAAGAAAGTGGTTTAGATCACCAAGGGTTGGTCTACTCAACCTTCCATGCTCGCGCCTAGGGTGCGCTGGTGTTTGATCAGCAGCTCTCAGAGCACGGAAGCAGCGACCGGGCAATGGCGCCCGGCGCTCCGCAGGGTGCCCCGGTCAGTGGCACCAGTGGTGGAGTCCCCGACCAGGGGACGGCTGGGGGAGCGGGGGACAAGGGTCTCCGGGGCAACTCGGTGGGCCTGCTGAGCAGTGTGGTCCTGGGCATCTCCACGGTCGCCCCGGTCTACTGCCTGACCGCGACGCTCGGGCCGACCGTCACCGCGGTCGGCGTTCAAATGCCCGCCGTGTTCCTGGCCGGCTTCCTGCCGATGCTGCTCGTCGCGTTCGCCTACAAGGAGCTGAACAAGGACTTCCCGGACTGCGGCACGTCCTTCACCTGGACGGTCAAGGCCTTCGGCCCCCGGGTCGGCTGGATGGCCGGTTGGGGCCTGACCGTCGCGACCATCATCGTGCTCTCCAACCTGGCCGGGGTCGCGACCGACTTCCTCTACCTGATGCTGGGTGAGATGACCGGCAGGGGCTGGGTCGCCGAACTCGACCAGAACCAGGCCGTCCACCTGCTCACCGTCGTCCTGCTGATCGGCGGCGCCACCGCGATGAGCTACCGGGGGATGACCGCCACCAAGTGGTTCCAGTACAGCCTGGTCGGCCTCCAACTCGCCGTGCTGGTGCTCTTCTCGGCCATCGCCATCGGCAAGGCCGCCGCCGGCGACCTGCCCGACTCGATCGGCTTCTCGTTCTCCTGGCTCAACCCGCTCCAGGTCAGCTCCTTCAGCGCGTTCACCGCCGGCCTGTCGCTGTCGATCTTCATGTACTGGGGCTGGGACACCTGCCTCACCATGAACGAGGAGACCCTCGGCAGCGCCAAGACCCCCGGCCGCGCCGCGATGATCTCCATGGTCACCCTGGTCGGCTCGTACCTGCTGGTCGCGATCTCCGCCCAGATGTTCGCGGGCGTCGGCTCCACCGGCTCCGGCCTCGGCAACCCGGAGACCGCCGACAACGTCTTCGCCGCGCTCGCCCGCCCGGTGCTCGGTTCACCGTGGAGCGTCCTGCTCTTCCTGGCCGTCGTCGCCAGCGCCGCCGCCAGCCTCCAGACCACCTTCATCCCGGTGGCCCGCACCCTGCTCGCGATGAGCGCCTACCGCGCCGTGCCGCCGCGCTTCGGCGCCGTCCACCCGCGCTTCCGCACCCCCGGGTACGCCACCGTCGCGGCCGGCATCGCCACCGCCGTCTTCTACGTCGGCATGAGCCTGATCAGCGAGAACGTCGTCCAGGACACCATCCTGGCGCTCGGCCTGATGATCTGCTTCTACTACGCGCTGACCGCTTTCGCCTGCGTCTGGTACTTCCGCCGCTCGCTGCGCACCGGCCCGCGCGACCTGTTCCTCAAGGGCATCGCCCCGCTGCTCGGCGGTGTGCTGTTGAGCGGAGTCTTCCTGCAGACCCTCACCGACGCCTGGAACCCGGACTACGGCAGCGGCGCCGTCTTCGGCATCGGCTCGGTGTTCGTCATCGGCGTCGGCATCCTGCTGCTCGGCGCCGTCCTGATGACCTGCTACGGCCTGGCCCGGCCGGAGTTCTTCCGCGGCGAGACGCTGCGCAAGGACACCCCCGCGCTGGTCGTCGAGGACTGAGTCGGGGACTGAGTCGAGGGTTGAGGGGGCGGATGGGACCGAACCGGCCCACGCCGCCGGACACCGGCGCTATCCTCGGCCGCATGAAGCTTCACGCGAGCCAGTGCTGGTGGCCGTCCTAGGACGGCCACCCCACGCGCTTGACCAGGGCCGTCCGGAATGGACGGCCCTGTCGTGTTTCGCCACGGAACGGGTCTCCGCCCGGACGGCCGCCACCACCGCCGTACCGAGGAGAATCCCGATGACCACCGCGTCCACCGCGTCCAGCGCGACCGTGGCCACCACCGCCACCTTCACCGCCGACCCGTCCAGCCACCGCGTCCTCACCGGGGACCGCCCCACCGGACCGCTGCACCTCGGCCACTACTTCGGCACCCTGCACAACCGCGTCCAGCTCCAGAACCAGGGCGTCGAGATGTTCGTCGTGATCGCCGACTACCAGGTCATCACCGACCGGGACATCGCCGACCGGCTCGCCGAGCACACCGAGAACCTCGTCCTCGACTACCTCGCGGCCGGCCTCGACCCCGACCGCGCCACGATCTTCGCGCACAGCGCCGTCCCCGCCCTCAACCAGCTGCTGCTGCCCTTCCTCAGCCTCGTCAGCGTCGCCGAACTGAACCGCAACCCCACCGTCAAGGACGAGATCGCCCACTCCCGTCAGTCCGCCGTCAACGGGCTGATGTTCACCTACCCGGTGCACCAGGCCGCCGACATCCTCTTCTGCAAGGCGAACCTCGTCCCGGTCGGCCAGGACCAGCTGCCCCACCTCGAAGTCGCCCGCACCATCGCCCGCCGCTTCAACGAGCGCTACCCGCACGCCGACGGCGGCGCCGTCTTCCCCACCCCCCGCGCGCTGCTCTCCGACGCCCCGCTGCTGCTCGGCACCGACGGCGGCAAGATGAGCAAGAGCCGGGGCAACGGCGTCGCCCTCGGCGCCACCGAGGACGAGACCGCCCGGATCATCCGCGGCGCCAGGACCGACGCCGACCGCAGGATCGACTACGACCCGGCCAACCGCCCCGAGGTCTCCAGCCTCGTCCTGCTCGCCGCGCTCTGCCAGGACCGCGCACCCGAGGAGATCGCGGAGGAACTCGGCGACGGCGGCGCCGCCGCGCTCAAGCGCACCGTCACCGACTCCGTCAACGAGTACCTCCGCCCCCTGCGCGCCCGCCGCACCGAACTCGCCGCCGACCGCGGCCACCTGCGGCAGGTCCTGCGCGACGGCGCCGAACGCGCCAACGCCGTCGCCGACGCCACCCTCGACGAGGTCAGGGCGGTGATGGGGGCGATCTGAAGAACCGCCCCCGCGCCCCCGCGCCCCCGAGCCTTCGGCCCGAAGGCGTCGGCTCGCGGACATCGGCTCGTCGACACGGGGCATATCGTCACCGGGCGGCCTCGACCACATCGAGGCCGCCCGTACCCGGCCTCCCCCGAAAGGCGTCCCGGCCCATGGACCAGCACCCGACCACGCCCGGCCAGGGTCTGACCCGCCCGCTGCACCTGCGCCCCGGCGACCACATCGCCGTCCTCGCCCCCAGCGGCCCGATCGACTCCCAGCGGCTCACCGACGGCTGCGCGATCCTCCGCTCCTGGGGCCTGCGGGTCACCGTCGCCCCGCACGTCCTCGACACCCACCCCACCCTCGGCTACCTCGCCGGCACCGACACCGACCGCGCCGCCGACCTCCAGTCCGCCTGGCTCGACCCCACCGTCGACGCCGTCATCTGCGCCCGCGGCGGTTACGGCGTCCACCGCATGGTCGACCTGCTCGACTGGGACGCCATGCGCGCCGTCCCGCCCAAGCCGTTCATCGGCTTCAGCGACGTCTCCTCCCTGCAGGAGGCCTTCGCCCAGCGGCTCGGCATCGCCACCCTGTACGGGCCGATGAGCGCGGCCGCCTCCTTCATCACCGACGGACCGACCGCCGAGCACCTGCGCCGCACCCTCTTCGAGCCCACGACCACCACCGTGCTCACCTCACCGACCGCCACCGCCCTCGTCCCCGGCCGCGCCCGAGGCGTCACCGCGGGCGGCTGCGTCCACGTCCTCGCGGCCGAGCGCGGCACGTCCGCCGCCCGGCCCTCCTACGCCGGCGGCATCCTGATCCTGGAGGACGTCAACGAGCACCCGTACCAGCTCGATCGGCTCCTCACCCAGTTTCTGCGCTCCGGCGCGTTCGACGGGGTCGCCGGCATCGCGCTCGGCTCCTGGGAGGGCTGCGGACGCCTCGACCGCGTCCGGGACGTCATGCTCGACCGCCTCGCCCCGCTCGGCGTACCCGTCATCTGGGAACTCGGCTTCGGCCACTGCCCCTCCACCCTGACCGTCCCGCTCGGCGTCCCCGCCGTCCTCGACGCCGACGCGGGCACCCTCACCCTGGAGGTGCCCGCCCTCGCCGCGCGCTGAAGCCCGCACCGGTGGTGAGTAGGGTGCGGCCATGTTGCGTCCTGAAAGCTGGTCCAGGCTCGCGGGTGGAAGTCCCGTCCGGGTAGACACCGGAGTGCCCGGTAGCAGGTCCCGGTTCGTCG